>NZ_SMLV01000432.1:3820-64994 GCF_009711525.1 Fulvivirga lutimaris | reverse complement strand
TACAGCACTAGGTTTAGCCAGGCTTTCCTGACCCTTCTTACCAGACATATGAAATTCGGTACAACCAATTGATAACAACTCCGAAATATTATCAGGGTTTATCCCTCCACCAGGCATTATACTAATCCTGCCAGCTGCTTTTTCCTGTATTTGCTTCAATAAATCAATTCCCTCAATGGCGCTATTTTTTTGCCCTGAAGAAAGAATCCTGACAGCACCACAATCAATGATATCTTCCAAGGCTCGAAACGCATCATTAGCTACATCAAAGGCCCGGTGAAATGTGAAGGGCAAGGGTTTAGAAAGCTCCACCAGTTCCCTGGTTCTTTCTTTGTCTACAGTGCCATCAGCATTTAGCACTCCTGATACTATACCTTCAACCCCTAACTCCTTGCAGATTCTGATATCCTCTTTGATAATCTCAAACTCCAAATCGGAGTAAACAAAATCACCCCCTCTCGGCCTTACCAAAACATAGATAGCAATGTTTGTCTTTTCTTTGGCCAGCTTTATCATAGCCGCACTTGGTGTTGTTCCTCCCTCCCACAGATTATCACATAACTCTACCCTCTGTGCACCTGCCTTTTCAGCATTGATGACAGACTGAACAGAATTAGCACATATTTCTATTTGATAGCTCATCTAATTAATAATCAATTCATCTATAAATAACCATGAATCATTTCCAGCGGCTTCATGCCAATCTGGACATTTTCCTATTGATTTTGCCTTCATTTTCAGATACCTGCCTTTAAGTCCTTCTGTAGAAATCTCAAAGTTTTGAATCAATTCACCTTTCTCCGTAGCGTCAATTATATTGGTTATAATACCGGCAGATTTGAAATGCTCTCCATCTTCTGAAAGTAAAAACTCAACCTGTTCAGGGAAGAAAATCCATGATCTATTATGTTGAAAAAATCCAGCTTTAATACTGTTTATAGCTGCAACCTCTCCAACATTAACAATCACTTCCACATCTGTTCCTGAGTAACCCTGCCAGTTGCCATCATTAAAACTGCTACCTCCTCCTTTTCCATCTAAAAGTGCCGTATCACCTCCAGCGGCATAATTAGGGCTGTATTTCGAAATCAATACAATTGGTTTCCCAACGCCTTTATGCGGAACAAAATATTGCTTTACTGTATCCGAATAGAAAATATCATTTTTTTTAAAGGTAACGTCAAATGTCACTGGCTCCTTTATTTCAACAGGTTGCTCATACTTTTTCGCTTTTTGATTATTAATGCTGTAGTACAATTCAATATTGGGATCATAGGATGATAACTTAGCCATCAAGTCGCCATCTCTAACCTCTGAACTCACTTCTACTGGATTCTTTTCAAAACCGTAGGTGACACCAAGTTTATTTAAAATTGAATACTGCCTTTGAACACGATCATTAAACTCCGGATAATTGCGATTAGTGGAATCACTCCATAATACTTCGGCCATGGCTAATATTCGAGGAAAGACTTTACTATCTACCAAATGCTGAGGAGCGCGTTCAGTCCACATATTGCATTCACCACCCAGAATCAGAGATGCCTCTTCCGCGTTTAAACTCTCAGGTACGGGCTCAAAGGAATACACCTTTTCAAGGTCAATATCATCCACTGAATAATCAAAATAGGCATGAGAGGTTGGAGAAACTATAGCATTATGGCCACTTTTAACTGCAGCCTCTGCACCTTCAAAACCACGCCAGCTTTGCACCGTAGCTCCTGGTGCCAGACCACCCTCTAATATTTCATCCCAACCAATGATCTGCCTGCCATTGGCATTAAGAAATTTTTCAATTCGCTTAATAAAATAACTCTGCAGTTCGTGCTCATCATGCAGACCTTCATCTTTAATTCTCTGCTGGCATTTCTCACATGCTTCCCACCTGAACTTTGGTGCTTCATCTCCTCCAATATGGATATATTTTGAAGGAAATAAGGCCATCACCTCAGTCAATACATCTTCCAAAAATGTAAAGGTAGCTTCATTGCCTGCGCAGTAAATATCCTTAAACACTCCCCAATCTGTTTCTACTTCAAAAGGTCCTCCGGTGCATGACAGCTCTGGATATGCAGCCAAGGCAGCGACTGAATGTCCTGGCATTTCAATTTCAGGCACTACGGTTATCCCCCGTGCAGCAGCATATTCAACTACTTCTCTGATTTCCTCCTGGGTATAAAACCCTCCATATTTACCTCCCTTACCATCGTCACGCCAGGCTCCTACAGAAGTTAACTTTGGATACTTTTTAATCTCAATGCGCCAGCCCTGATCTTCCGTCAAATGCCAATGGAATATATTCATTTTATAAAGTGCCAGCAGATCGATGTATCGCTTCACAAAATCCTTCTCCATAAAATGCCTTGAACAATCAAGCTGGAAGCCACGCCGTGGAAAACGAGGTTCATCCTTTATTGTCATTGCAGGAATGACAAATGACTGGTCTTGTGTTATGAGCAACTGACGAATACTCTGAAACCCGTGCAGCACTCCCTTATCACTACCACCTTTTATCTGTATTTGTGACTTATTGACTTCAATACTGTATTGCTCCTCATCAAGCTGTTCGTCCAGCTTAAGAATTAAAGCATTATCTCCATTATCAGATTTTTTAATTTGAAAGCCAGTAAGCCCATTAAGATAACCCTGAACTACGCCAACCAATGACGACAGTTGATCATCGGCTACAATGACTGTGTTTATTGTGAATTCAAAATATTCATCGGTGTTTAAATCAACTTCATTTGGCTTTGGGATGATAGAAGATGCCAGTGTAACTATTCGATCATGCTCTTGCGAACTATCTGGCTGTGTGCACCCGAATACAAATAAGATAGAGAATAGGAAACAAGCTCGTTTTACCACGAACGGTCAAATTTAGTATCTACCAACTCATTGTTGATTTGCTTGTTCGCAACAGCATAGTTAAAGCCATTGTAAACGCTATAACCTCCATATTTTCCATCTTTTCGCAATGCCAAAAAGCCCACCTGCAGGCCTTCCATATTTTCGTGTTTCGAGATGATTCTGTCTACCGCCAGCTTACAAGCCTCCTCCGGTTCATGCCCTTGACGCATCAATTCCACTACTAAATGGCTACCTGCAACACGAATTACCGCCTCACCAAGCCCTGTCGCACACGCTGCTCCAATTTCATTATCAACAAACAACCCTGAACCAATAATAGGTGAATCACCCAGGCGACCATGAAGTTTGTAAGCTGCACCACTAGTAGTACATGACCCTGATAAGTTGCCATTGCTATCCAACGCCAGCATGCCTATGGTATCATGGTTTTCAACATTAATTACAGGCTTATATTTTGATTCTTTTAGCCATTCTTTCCAGGCCTTTTCAGATTCTTGCGTTAACAGATTTTCTTCTTTAAATCCCTGCTCCAACGCAAACTGCTTAGCTCCTTCTCCAACGAGCATAATATGCGGAGTTTCTTCCATAATCTTTCTGGCAACAGCCACAGGATTTTTGATGTCCTGCAAAAATCCAACAGATCCACAGCGGCTTTTTTCATCCATAATACAGGCATCTAACGTCACCCGACCTTCTCTGTCCGGACGGCCACCAATACCGACAGAAGCACCTGTTGGATCATTCTCCACTTCCATCACCCCTTTTTCAACGGCATCTAAAGCGGTGCCTCCGGCACTCAATATCTCCCAGGCCTTTTTATTGGCCATAATGCCATGGTTCCAGGTAGAAATAACAACTGGTTCCTTCGAAGGAAGAATAGGTGTGTTTTTACCAAATGTTGAGAATGCGTTGAATGAAAAGAGACTGCCTAATGCAGATAGTTTTACGAAATTTCTTCTTGAAGTCATGGAGCTGTTTTTTTGTAAGCGGGGCAAAAATTAGCTAATTAATTTGAGTTGGGAATAACCGATAAAGTAAAATGTCTAATACCGATGTTTTAAAACCTCTGTGTTTCTCTGTGCATTCTGCGGTTAAATTTTAACCACAGATGCCACCTAAAGGCCGTAGAGAAAATTGTCATCGTTATAGAATTTCAGATAATCATGTAATTTGGCAATCCTATTAAATACACAAGCATTTATAATGAAACAGACGTTATCCACCTTAATCATCTTATCAATCCTATTTTTTTCCTGTAGCAAACAAGAAAAAGCACTTCACGAATATGTCAATCCGTTTATTGGCACCGGGGGACATGGCCATACCTACCCTGGCGCTTCAGCACCTTTTGGAGGAGTGCAATTAAGTCCGGATACGCGGCTAGAAGGTTGGGATGGCTGCGGTGGCTATCATTATTCAGACTCTATCATTTATGGTTTTTCACATACACACCTGAGCGGCACCGGTATTCCCGATTATGCAGACTTTCTTTTTATGCCGGCTACTGGTGAACCCAAGTTTGATAACGGCTACAAAACCTCTCCTGATCAGGGTTATGCCTCCAGGTTTTCACATAGCAACGAAAAAGCTGTGGCGGGCTACTATCAAGTTTATCTCTCAGACTATAATATCAATGTGGAATTAACCTCCACCACCCGGGCAGGTTTCCACAAATACAGCTTTGATAATCCTGAAGATGCTTACATAATAATAGACCTCGAACACCGCGATGAGCTATTGGACTATAAACTGGAAGTGGTTGACAATAAAACAGTGCAGGGTATGCGTGTATCTAAAAGCTGGGCCGTTGAACAGTATGCTTTTTTCTATGTTGAACTCTCAGAGGCTGCTGATGAATTCATATACAATCAGGATTCAACAAAGTTGATTATGAAATTTAGCCCAAAAAAGGAAATCCTGGCTAAGACCGGTATTTCAGCAGTGAGCACAGAAGGTGCCAAAAAGAATTTACATGCTGAAATTCCTGATTGGGACTTTGAAGATGTAAAAGCACGAACGCAAATGGCCTGGGATAGGGAAATGGCGAAAGTAGAAGTTGAAACCGTAAATGAAGTTGACAAAGAAATTTTCTACACGGCCCTTTATCATACCTACCTCAACCCCAATGCTTTTCAGGATGTGGATGGTCAGTACAGGGGTACTGATTTAAAAGTTCATGAAGCAAATGGCTTTAATAATTACACCATCTTTTCGCTTTGGGATACTTTCAGAGGCGCTCATCCGCTTTATACCATCATTCAACAGGAACGCACCAGGGACTTTATCAAAACCTTTTTAAATCAATATGAAAATGGTGGCAAGCTACCGATGTGGGAGCTCTCTGGTAACTACACTTATTGCATGGTCGGCTACCATTCTGTGCCAGTTATCCTGGATGCTTTTAACAAAGGACTGACAGATTTCGATACGGAGTTGGCGTTGAAGGCGATGATAAAAACGGCAACTGCCAATGAGCTGGGCAAACAGGATTACATCCAAAAAGGCTACATGGCCTCTGATGAGGAGCATGAGTCTGTTTCTAAGAATCTGGAATATGCGTATGACGATTGGTGCATAGCACAATTCGCCAAGGCCTTCGGAAATGAAGCCGTTTACAATGAATACATTCAACGCGCTCAGTACTATAAAAACATTTTTGAACCAACCTCTGGTTTTATGAGAGCGAAAAGAAACCAGCAGTTTACTGAGCCTTTTAATCCAACTGAAGTAAATTTCAACTTTACAGAAGCCAACTCATGGCAGTATAGCTTTTTTGTACCTCAAGACATCTCTGGCCTAATAAAACTTCATGGCGGTAAAGATCAGTTTGAAGAAAAACTGGATTTACTCTTCTCAACCACTAATGAAACTTCTGGTCGTGAGCAGGTGGATATTACAGGCCTGGTTGGACAATATGCCCATGGCAATGAGCCAAGTCACCACATGACCTATTTGTACAACTTCATTGGCAAACCATGGAAGACGCAAGAGAAAGTAAGGCATATGCTGGATGAAATGTACACTGACCAGCCTGATGGATTGATTGGTAACGAAGACTGTGGTCAGATGTCAGCCTGGTATGTTTTGTCAGCCGTTGGTTTTTACCCTGTTACACCAGGAAGTACCGATTATATCATTGGATCGCCCAAAGTGAAGTCTGCGAACTTGAATCTTGAGAATGGCAAAACCTTCTTTATCACTGTCAATAATCAATCAGAATACAATATTTACATAAAGTCAATTTACCTCAATGGCGAACCCTACAACAAGTCATTTATAGCACATGCTGATATTGTAAAGGGTGGAGAATTGGTGTTTGAAATGTCTTCGGAACCAAATAATAAATGGGAACATGAGATACCAGCTACAGCTATTGAAGATCAGCTGATTACAGCGGTGCCCTATATAGAAGCCAAAGGTCAGGTGTTTTTTGATTCTCTAAAAGTGGAATTGAAGAATATTGATGCCAATGCCCGTATCTACTACACGCTTGATGGCAGCACCCCTACTGCTCAATCGACCCTATATGCTGGCCCAATTATGCTGATGAATACAACAACTATTAAAGCCATGGCAATGGCTGAGGGCAATGGCCAGAGTAAGGAGACGGTTTCGAAATTTATTAAAGTAGATAACAAACGAACAGTCACTTACAAGAACAAGTATAACACCCAATATGCAGGTGGCGGAGACAATGGATTGATAGATTATATACGCGGTGGTGATGATTTCAGAACTGGCGCATGGCAAGGCTGGCAAGGTCAGGATGTAGAGTTGGTGATAGATCTTAATACGCAACAGCAAATATCAACCTTAAGTGCTGGCTTTTTGCAGGATATAAAATCATGGATCTGGATGCCGAAGAAGGTGATCTATTCTGTGTCCACAGATGGTAAGAATTTTAAAGAAGTGGCCACTCTTACAAGCAAAACAGACGACCATCAGGAAGGTGTGGTTTTGGATGACTACACTGCCAAAGTAGACGCTAAAGCAAGGTATGTAAAAGTGCAGATAGAAGCTTACGGTCAGGTACAAGACTGGCATTTAGGTGCTGGCGGCCAGTCTTGGGTATTTATTGATGAGGTGGTTGTGGAGTAAACGACAGGAAATGAGGCTCAATAAACTTTTAAGTCAAGTTGATCACCGTCCATGGCCGCTTCCTTCTGGAAAGTGGAAGTTTTATCAGGAATGGAACAAAGCAGTTTTCCTTCATTGGCAGGTTGATTCTAACATGCTACGGGATTTGGTGCCCAAAGAATTGGAAATCGATTTATTTGAAGATAAGCCTTGGGTTTCAATTGTGGCGTTTACCATGGAAAATGTGAGGCCAAGAGTTTTACCTACCTTTCCGCCTGTTTCCAACTTTGAAGAAATAAACATCCGCACTTACGTTAAAAACAAAGGCAAAACAGGAGTATATTTTTTAAGTATTGAAGCTGGAAACAAAGTATCCACCTGGCTGGCCAAGAGTATTTCAGAATTACCTTATAGGTTTTCAAAAATCAAAAGACATACAAATAGCTTCGACTCCAGTAATGCTCGCTTCAAGGATAACCTTTCCATCAATTACAACATCCTTGAAGACAAAAATGATAAAACTCAGTTGGACAAATTTTTAACTGAAAGGTATGCCCTATTTCAGGACTCCTCTTCAGGAATAAATAAATTTGAAATTCATCACCTAGAATGGCCCTTACACAATATTGAGATAAATGAGTTAACATATTGCTATCCACGTTTTAAGTCACTTTTTGAAGGTAATCCTGCGTTAGTTCATTATTCAAGTGGGGTAAAAGTATTGGCTTGGGGTAAAGAAATTTTATTACGCAAATAAATCCAATGAAATCAATATTCATAATGGTACTGCTTTGCTTATCCCCAAAATTGGTTCATGCTGATTGCTTAGCATGTTGGAGCCTCAGAAATGTAGAAATCTCTTTAGCAAATGGTGATACGATATCAGGATTTATTTATTGGAATGATCAATGGGTTAATAGCACAAAGCAAAACCAATTTCCTAAAAACCTTCTTGAGTTTCACCGAGATAAAGGTGATTCCGTATTTACTCTTCTCAAAGAAGTAAAGACAATAAATAATGACTCAATATCTGAAATCAAAGCTATCAATGAGGACGATAAACTGTTGATTCGAGTAGAACAAGTCATCGCCATTAAGGAAATAAACAAAGATGATGATATATATTGGGGTGCAGGAGAACTTAATACCTTCACATTAGAGGAAATAAACAAACTTAATACAAACCCTATTTCATTTTTTCACAAGGAGATTCCCGTTACTGATATCTATTACCTCAGCTATAATTCAGAAATTAATAAGAAAAAGCTCATAGAATTAAGTGAATTGTCCAACCAGACTCATATTTCATATGAAAGTATGGGAGTTATTATAATTACAGTTAACTATGACTGATTATGCTCAGAAACAAAACTTTCATCATCAATGCTTAGAGCAATTATAAGAGCCACCTTTACCTTTCTTGGTATTTCAGCACTTGCATTGTCATTCCTTGCTTCAGGTGATATTATCAGCATGGTTATCAGCGGATTAATATTTATTGGAGGAATTTATGCATCATACTACGTATTCAGACTTATAAAAAGCAGGCCATTTGGGGAAATAAATAATTTCTCATCTCCTGATTTAGACCATCTTATTCCAACCGCAGGTTCTGGAGTTAAAGAAATAGCCAAAGAAGAGCTTGTTGAACTCTATCAAACCGGAGTATGGAAACCTGGCAATGGGGTATTAAAGATTTGGGGAGATTGGAAAGCAAAGAACCTTGATAAACCAAAGAAAATAACAGCCATAGCATTTAATAAGGAGACAAATCAGCTTGTTATTTCCTTTAGTAAAGGAAGAGTGCTAGTGCTATCTCCCAGAATAATTCATATAACTAGTTCTTCACTCAAGATAATGTATGCTGACAAAATTTTATGGAATTGGGAAGGTGAATCATCTTTAATCTATGAGAAGCATCAGAAGGAAATAACTCGTGCATCGAACATTGAAATGGAACTGGGGGAGTTTGATGTTGATGTAAGTCAACCCGCTTTGCTATTTTATTAGAATTTGAAAAGTCTTCTTCAAAGGAATTAATTAGATTGGAATCAAAAATAATTGTTAATCAACATGGAGACAACCTATCAATTTGAAACTGAATATTTCAGATTTTCTGGTAATGAAATAGAACTTCTAAGAAGTAACTTTCCATATAAAAAAGTGAATTTTAGCGATATAAAAAGGTTATCTGTTAACAAATCAATTTCCGTTAAAAGACCATTACTACTTGGTTCTTTTGGGCTCGTATTGACTTGTTCTTCTCTCTATTTTCTGTTTTATAGTACCGGAATAATTGACTTCATTCTTTTTGACAGAAACCCACATACTCAAAGTGCAAGGGCCATAGGTAGTATTATAATAATGTTTGGTTTTTTGCTCGTTCTAGGATCAATCGCTATTTATCAAGCAACTATTCCTCAGCTTGTTTTAAGAACTGAGTTTATTGATGGAACATTTGAAATATTCAACCTTAAGACTCTTTCAAAAAAGGAAGGTTTGGACAACTTTATATTATTTCTTAAGTCAAACTTCCAACCTAATCAACTCGAAATTGATTTTAATATTTTTAGATAATTCAAGACACATGCAATACAACCTCACCCAAGCCATCCATATTTTAGAAAGAACACCTGCTGTTCTTAAGACCTTTCTATATGGTTTATCAATCGAATGGACAAGCTCAAATGAAGGACCTGACACCTGGAGTCCATTTGATATTATTGGCCACCTTATTCATGGCGAACAGGAAGACTGGCTCAAACGAAGCAACCTCATCCTTAGTAATAATGAAGACAAGACCTTTCAGCCATTTGATCGGTTTGCTCAATTTGAACATAGCAAAGGCAAAAGTATAAACGAACTGCTAGATGAGTTTGAAGTGCTTAGAAATAAGAATATTGAAAAATTAAAAGCACTCAATATCTCTGAAGAGCAACTTAAACTTAAAGGTAAGCATCCGGTATTGGGTGATGTTACCTTAAAGGAACTCCTCTCCTGCTGGGTAGTACATGACCTCGGCCATATCAGTCAAATCTCAAGGGTAATGGCCAAACAGTACAAAACCGAAGTCGGCCCATGGATTGAGTTTTTAGGGATTTTGAAATAAAAGCACCAGCTTCAGGCTGGTGCTTTTGGGTTTTAGTTAGATCCTAATGTCTGCGCTTGAACAACTTCATTTTCATTCACTTTATAAAAATCATATTCCTTTTCGAGAAACTCCAGATAAGACTGTCCTTTGGCATAATCGATATTATCGCCAAAGAGTACTAACACACCTTCCAAAGGCTCGTCATAAGGGTTATAAATAACGTGCTTAGTGTATGGCCCTATAAATACACTCATCCCTGGTTCTACCTCTATCTCCTCATCTCCAAACAATGCTTTACCACGCCCCTTAGTAAAAATGAAAAGATTGGGCACTTGTCCTTTATCCAGATTCCTATCGGCATTGGCTGCTTCTTCTGCACCAATCGAAAACCAGGCCACTCGCTTGTCCTTCATCGTATAAAGTGACACTATCTCAGCTCCATGACTTGGCAGAGAGCTGTCTCTAGCAAAACGGGTCACTTCAATATCATCCTTTTTCCAAAAGTGCTCCAACACCACATAACTAAGGGCTGCATCCTTTTGAGTAGACACAAATCCATCCATATCCAATATGTCCATGGCTACCACATCAGAAGGCATTGATTTGGCTGCAGCTGTACTTGCAGTATAAACCTTATTATTTACATTTTCTAAAATTGACTTGTCAGCGAACTTAAAATACCATGTCGGTTTTTCTGGCTTGCCTTTGTGTAGTTCTACCTCATGCGGCCCCAGATTATGAAAGGTGTATTGCTTGCCTTTCCCTACTTTATAACCTTCTTCTTTACGCTCGGTAATAACGTGCCACCAATCATCACCTACCGCTATTCCAAAAGTAGCTGTCATGGTCATAGGGTCCGTCTTATAACTTTCAACAAATGAGGTAAGCATCTCTTCTGTTGTTTGAGCTTGAGCGTAAGACATTGAAAAGATAAAGAGTAGCATCAAGAGGCCTTTGTAAGCAAAATCACCTCCACCCTTTTCGGTTGTTTTTTGTGTAATCATCATTTTAAATTTTGAGTTATTAATTTGTTACTGACCGCTAATTACGCAGCTCAGAAACCCTTGAATGACGATTTATAGCAGTTTGTGGTGAAATTCACCTATTTGGGATGAATGAAACAACTTATTGAAATTGCTTGTATTTTTTCAACTGCTCCATGGTTCCGACCATGTACTTTTTAGATACCGGAATTGGCTTTTCGACATGGTTTAAAAAAAGTTGAAGATCATTTTTGCCACCGCTTATTGACTGAACATGAAATAGGTTAACCATGTAAGACCGATGACAGCGGATTATAAAACCATTTTCCACGCTTTCCTCTACTAATCCCATAGAAGCTCGGATGAGAAAAGATGTGAGTTGGTTGTTATGCAAATAGGACAGTTCAACATAATTGTCCTGGGATCTGGCATATATAAACTCGGATACAGATATAGAGATTTTGTCATTATTCCCCTGACCTTCAAAGTTGATCATCGTCTTTTCATCCATTGAGCTTTCAATGTTAGTAAGCACCACATCAAACTGCTCCTTCAGTACCTTAAATTTATAATAGAAGAAAACACCAACCATAGGAAATATAAATACAGTTGATGTATTGAAAATGAATTCAATCCCACTTAACAATCTCCAATCATGCCAATCGCCTAGATAGTTGTAAGTGATAAATAAAATGACCCCTAAAAAAAGGAATGACCAAATATGCCAAAGCACAATCGATCTGACTGTCGCGGATACTTCAATTAAAGGTTTTATAAGGAATTCGTTTATCAGAGCAACAACGAGGACAACAAAAAAGAATATGCTCAATTCAAATATAAACTGCAGTGTATATTCATGGAAAGGATTATAATTACTCACCCCAAAAGGAAGAAATATTATAAGGAAGAGGTAAAGAAAGACCGCAAGGGAGATACTTAACTTCCATTTGTAATCATTTGAATTAAAAAAAGCTAAGTCTCTGTTTTCCATTTAATTCCAAATTTCTCATTTCGATTATTAAAAGCAAATAAATAAAAGTCACTTCAGCCTTAGTTTAGTTAATCATTTGAGTTCAGGTCCATTAATAGGTTTTAAATAAAGTCTTTGGTAAATTCAATTGCAATCTCCAATTCAAAGTAAATGCTCTAGAAACACATTAGTTTTCCATATTATGACCTTAAAACCAATCTTCACTTGCATTATTTACACCCTGTTAATTTTTGCTACAATTACATTATCAATTGCTCAAAACGTACCACTTAACCAGGAAGCACTAGTCAATCATCTTGATCAGGAGTTATCTGGTGAAGTGCCCAAAAGAAATCTGGAGTACATTAGCCGCCTGCATAGGATGCGTGGATCTGATGATTATAACGAGGCCATTGCCTTTATTTCGGGCAAGCTGAAAGACTACAACCTTGAAGAAATTGAACTGATCAAAATACCTACTGATGGGAAGACCATGTACGGCACACAAAAGGCAAGGCCTGCCTGGAATGTTGAGTTTGCCCAGCTGTGGGAGCTTGAAGAAAAAGATGGGGCATGGGTGAAGGCTATTAAAATTGCAGATTGGGAGTCCATACCCATGGTAGTAGCACAGGACAGTGAAAGTGGAGAAGCATCGGCTGAGCTGGTTGACATTGGCTCAGGTAGATCAGAGTCTGATTATGAAAACAAAGAGGTGAAAGGCAAATTGGTACTTACCTCCTCACAGCCTGAAAGTGTAGTGCCGCTGGCCATAGAAAAATACGGAGCTGCAGGAATTATTAGTTATGCTCAAAATCAGGTTACTGCATGGTGGAAGGAAGATGAAAACCTCATTCGTTGGGGTCATCTTGACACTTTCTCTGAGACCAAGACTTTTGCCTTTATGGTATCACTAAAGCAGGCCAGATTCTTTCAGGAAAGGCTTGCCAAGGGTGAAAAAATAAGATTGCATGCTAAAGTAGTTGCAGCTAAAACCAATGGAAGTTATGAAATATTAAGCGCTGCTATTATAGGCGCTGATGCTAATCTGGGTAAAGAAGAAATAGTATACACCTGTCATCTGGATCATCCAAGGCCGGGAGCTAATGACAATGCCAGTGGCTGTGTTGCTATTCTTGAAGTGGCACGCACGTTAAAAAGGCTTATTGATGACGGACTTGTTGCCAGACCCAAACGCACCTTAAGATTTATCTGGTCTCCAGAAATTGAAGGAACTACGGCATTATTAAATTACAGACCAGAATTTGCCACTAATACTAAATTCAATATCCATATGGACATGGTGGGTGGTGGACCAGAGACAAAGGCCATTTTTCATGTTTCAAGAAGTCCGCAGAGTCTACCGAGTTTTATTAGAAATATAGGCGCTGCCTTTGGGGAATTTTTGAACGAGAGTTCTGACAACTACGCCAGTGGTGCTCCTACTCAATATCCAGTAGTTTCATCAGAAGGCGGCAAAGAACCTTTGCATGCTGTTATTGGCAAGTTCCATATGGGCTCCGACTTTGAAGTATTTACAGAAGGATCCTATAGAATTCCATCCATCTATTTGCATGACTGGCCGGATAGGTACATCCATACCAACTATGATCTACCTGGTAATATTGACCCTACTAAATTGAAAAGAGCGGCATTTATAGGAGCAGCATCAGGTTATTATATCGCCAATTTTGGAAGTGCTGATGTGGAAAGCCTTATAGAATTGATAAAGAAACAAGTGCTTCAAAGGACCGCTCAATTGATGGAATATATCAGACCATTGTCGAAAGAAGAACAAGAGAACGCCAAGTATTACCATTGGCTCTATGAGAGAGATGCTTTCACATCAATTAAGCCTTATGCATCAATAAATAAAATTCAGGAAGAACAGTTTATTTCCTATTTGGAGGGATTGAAGAAAACCATTGGAGTAGGCAACAGATTTGAATCTGCTAATAAAAAGTCTAAAATAGTTTACAAAAGAAATGACCAACTAAAAGGCATGATGTCTGTATTTGGATACAGCTATTTTGATGATCATTATGATAAGTCAAAACCTATGCCTCAATTGATGAGCTACAGTGGCATTCTGGGTTCCGGATCTGATTATACTTATGAGGCACTAAACCTGGTAAATGGCACGAATGAGGTGATGGATATTAGAAATGTGCTTTCTGCCGAATTTGGTCCGGTAAGTTTAGAACTTGTTATTGAATATTTAGAAGCCCTTGAGAGTATCGGGGTGATCAGTAAATAAATTTGTCATCGAAAAATAAGCTTCATGAACACTTTAAAATTGTCTCTATCACTCCTGATTTTGATGTTCTCCTTTGCACAGCTTAAAGCTCAGGATGAAACCAATGAAAAAAAACTGTACCATGTACTCCTATTTCAATGGGCAGCAGATGCGGACTCAGAAGTTATAAATGAAGTAATCAGCCTTTTTGAAGGTCTTCCTGCCAAGATTGATGGATTCGAAAAAATTGAGATCTTAAAATTAGAGGCATCATCAGATAAGTTCGATACCATCATTATTCAAACCTACACATCTAATGAAGCTTTGGAAACCTATAAAACGCACCCTGATCACATAAGAATCACACAAATAGCTCCCAAACAGTTCAGCGGATTTAGCAAATTTGATTATTGGAAGTAAATATTAGATGGATTTTTAAGGATTCGTATGCTTAGGTAACCACAATTCAAAGCACTATAAAGTCGTTTAACCATTAAAATGAACGGCTTAAAGGAAAACACAGGTTAGTTGAAAATTTTTGGACACCAAATTATAATAAAACATATTACTTTCGTTTTATTCCCTGTCCACCTAACCTAACAAGTTGATTACAAGTAGCTTAAAACAGAGAAGTATATTCTGCTGTGTTCTGCTGCTCATGCTGATTAAAGCCAGTGCAATGGCCCAGAGCATAAGCGGAACAATCACCAATGAAAAAAACGAACCTGTACCTTTCGTAAATATTTTTGTTCAGCAACTGAACTCAGGCACATCTACAGACGATCAGGGAAAATATTTTCTGCGATTAGATCCGGGCATTTATGATATAGTGCTGTCTTCTATTGGCTATGAATCTCAGATAGTAAAAGTATCCGTTGGAGATAAACCTACCATCAGAAACTATCAAATGGTTTCTTCAGCACAGGAGCTTGAACAGGTAATTATAAAAGCCTCAAAGCGTGACCCTGCTTATGAAATTATTCAAAAGGCCATTGACCATCGAGATGACTTTTTCACACAGATTACCAGTTTTAGAGCTAATGTCTATACCAAGGCAACTGAACTTATGGAGCATAAACTAAAGGACAAAAAAAGTAAAGTAAATGTTGCTGTTGAATTCAATGGTCCGGAGGGCGTAGAAGATCCATTTGACAAACCCACCATTGACGACAAGTTCAAGAATATTAATATGGTGGAGATCAAAAGTACTTTAAGCTATGAAGCTCCTGAAAAATACAAAGAAGAGAGAACCGGTTATAAGCTTTATGGAACAAAGGCAGGTCTTTATTTACCTAACTTTAGCGAGACTGACTTCAACTTCTATCAGAACCTGGTAGAAATGAAAAATCTTGGTTCCTCTCCTATTATCTCGCCCTTGAGTAGGACTTCTATTCTTACCTATAAATTCAAATTGGAAGAGACAAAGAAACAGAATGGTATTGCTGTTCATAAAATTAGGGTTACACCAAGAAAATCGAGTAATTCTACCTTTGAAGGGCACATCTATATCAATGACAGTATTTGGAATATTAATAGATTAGAACTTACCATTGAGAAAGGTGGGCTTAAGCTCTATGACGAGTTAACCATAAAGCAAGATTATAATCAACTTGCAGACGGCACGTGGATTCCTTATCGATTGGAATTTGATTATTTCACTAAGGAAGGAAGACGAAAAAGCTTTGAGGGGAATACCCTCATCTTTTATAAAGACTTTGAAAAGAATGTCCAGTTCCCTAAAAAGTTTTTTAATAATGAAGTAGCTGTTACGACAGCTGAAGCCTACAAAAGAGATTCCAGTTATTGGAATCTGGAAAGGCCAGAGCCTTTGACAATAGATCAAAAGAAAGTAATCAGTTATAGAGATAGCATTGAACTGGCGCTCAATGACAAAGACTATCTAGACTCCATTGAAGCGCGCTATAACAAAATAACCCTTGGTGAAATAATCTATGATGGTGTTGGATGGCGTAATACTGAAAAAAAACGAGATCTGTATTTTGGATCTCTACTTAGTACCATAGAATTTGAAGTTATAGGAGGATGGCGCTTGGGGCCACATACTTCTCTTTTTAAGCGCTGGGAAAGTGGTAGACTATTATATACATTCGGCCATGTAAATATCGGCCTCAAAAATGAAGACCTGCAATGGGGCAATAGTACCTTTTTTAGATATAATCCCTATTCCTTAGGTGATGTGCGGCTATATTTTGGTAGATCCTTTTATTCTGTCAATAGCTTTGATGCTTATCTAAATCAGCTGAGGATTTCAAACTACATCCTTCATGATCATGTAGGCCTTTGGACCAGGAGGGAACTCTTTAATGGGTTTTACATTAGTGCTGAAGCTAAGTATAGCCAGCGGCAGTCAGTTGAAGACTACGACCGCACTACAGTAATTAATAAAGTCATTGATGAAAATGATCCCCTCTCCTTTGAGGACTATGAAGCTTTGATAACAGAAACCCGAATATCATACACACCCATGCAGAAATACATGCGCGAACCTAATAGGAAAATAGTGCTGGGCAGCAAGTTTCCAACTTTCAGTGTTGGACATAAAAAAGGATGGCCAGGTCCTTTAAGTTCAGATATTAATTTTGATTTTCTTGATTTCTCTATCAATCAGGATATCATTTTAGGCATATTTGGCAACTCAAAATATAAAGCTCAGGTGGGCAAGTTTGTGAATACCAAAAAGCTTGAGTTCATTGATCTAAAGCGGTTCAGACAGTCAGACCCCTACCTTTATTCTGATCCACTAAACTCTTTTCAACTGCTTGATACAGCACTTAACGCTACAGACTACTATCTGGAATTCCACCACATTCACCATTTTAATGGGGCTTTAATAAATAATATCCCGCTGGTTAAAAAGCTGAGATTCAATGTTGTGGCTGGGGTTGGCGCAATGTGGATAAAACAAAGTGACTATCTGCATAAAGAGATATTTGCGGGGGTGGAACGGGTGTTTAAACTAGGTGCAAGAAGAAGGCTAAGAATCGGCATTTATGGTGTAGCCGCAGACTCAAACAAAACGCCTTTTGATAAGGATTTTAAAATCTCCTTTGACATTATAGACACCTGGAAGAAGAATTGGTCTTATTGACGAACTGGCACCACTAACTAACTTATTAAAAAAGTGTATTTTTAAATACACTTAACTATCAGGTAATCGCACCAACATCATGAATGGAGTAGCCTTGCTCGATATAAAATCAAAACTATAATGTTCAAATCACTCAAACATCTTTTACTACCATTGCTGTTTTCAATACTTCTTACAGGTTGTAAAGATGATCTTGAAGAAGATGTTAATAATAACAATCCAGATGAAGGTGAATTCTCTGTAGACATTGGTGATAGTGAAATTCCATACATCACTATTGATACCCGTGGAGTTAGCATTGAAAATGAACCAAAAATTATCGCAGATATGGCGATATACGATAAAAAAATATTATCAAACACAGGCATTATTGGCATTGAATATAGAGGATCTACCTCTTTTCGACTTTCTGATAAAAAATCATTTGGTCTGGAGTCATGGGATGAAGGTGGTAATGATATAAATGCCTCATATTTTGGATTTCCTGAAGAAGAGGACTGGATATTAATGGGGCATGTTGTTAATGAAAAGGAGGGGTATATTTTTGATAACACATTGATGTATCACTTTCTAGGTTATGAAATATCACGCAATATTGGGAAGTACGCCAGCAGAACAAAATTTGTAGAACTGGAGCTAAATGGAGAATATCAAGGAGTATATGTTTTCATGGAGAAACTTAAAAGAGATAAGAACCGAATTGATCTCTCAAAATTAGAACCCTCTGAGATAGAAGGTGAGGATATAACCGGAGGCTATATATTAAAAATTGATAAAACTTCAGGGGGTGATCTCAACCTTAACGAACCTTTAGAATATTTTTTAACCAACTGGGATGATGATGCCCGGTATTCTGAAAACCTTGGTTTTAGATCAAATTATGATATTAACGGTAATATCATTGACTTCCCGGCTTTTGGTGAACCCTACCATGAAAATCAATATTTAGAGACCTATTTTCTTTATGAGTATCCTGATGCTGATGATATTGCAGATGAGCAAAAGACCTATATTCAGGACTATATCAATTCGTTCGAAACAGCATTATTGACCGACAACTTTGACACAGAAGAGAGAACCTATACTGACTATATGGACATTGGAAGTTTTGTAGATTATTTCATTATTAATGAGTTGTGCCGTAATGTGGATGCCTTCAGACTAAGCACTTATCTAACTAAAGATAAAAACTCCAAACTAAGTATGGGTCCGGTTTGGGATATGAACATAGGTTACGACCATGGTGACAGAGTGCCTATTGATAATTGGGTTATCAACTATAACCAGTATGTAGAAAAAGATGCCTGGATGATGCCATTTTGGTGGCCTAGATTATTGGAAGACCCACAATTTAGAGCAGCAGTAAAGTCAAGATGGAACTCTTTAAGATCAGATGAGTTAAGCACTGCCAAATTACATTTGATAGTAAATGAAACATCTAACTATTTAATTAAACATGGCGCAATTGAAAGGAATTATAATCGATGGACAATAGGGGTGCCCGTTGATTATCTGGGCAGTATAGAGAGCTTGAAGGATTTCCTTCAGACACGCGCTGAATGGATGGATTCAGAAATATCGAATTTTTAGAACTGGTAAGTATGCTTCAATACTATTCATTAGTAGAAATATAAACCAATATAAGATGACCAAGGAAAATAATATTCTAGAAATCACGCCCGTATTACCAAGTTCAGATATTAAGAGAGACGTACAGTGGCATAAAGAAAAGACGGGGTACGAATGGATTGGTGGCGATGATATGTATTGCATATTAAGAAGAGAAAACTCTTTTATTCACTTACAGTGGCATGCAGACACGGATGATGACCCATTGCTGGGAGGAAGTGTGATTAAAATTTTTGTAAAAGACATTGAGCCGATTTTTGAAGAACTGGTAGCAAAGGGTGGGGTTAACAACGATTTGTTAAGACGAAATACAGCCTGGGGTACTCACGAATTCGGAATGTATGACCCAAATAACAATTCCATTTTCTTTGTACAGGATGTCTAGTGCTTAGGCTTTCTTAAACTCTACAAAAAAGGTCGCCCCCTCTCCTTCTACACTTTCGCACCATACTTTTCCATTCAGTGCTTCTACGTACTTCTTAACAATAGAAAGACCTAGCCCGGTAGAGTCTTCTCCTGCCGTGGGTCGAGCGCTTAATTTATGGTATTTGCCAAAAAGTTTCTTCATATCTTCTTTATTGATACCCTGCCCCTCATCTGAAAAACCAATTTTTACATACTCACCATTTTCCTCCATGCCTACATTAATTTTTTTCCCTATTGGCGAATATTTTACAGCATTTGACATCAAGTTTTCTAAGACCTCAGTAGCATAACCCCTATCAACTTTCACATTAGAAACTGCTGGTAGATTTTCCACAATCTCTATCTCCTTTTTGGCAGCCATATCATCAAAACTCTTTACTACCTCATCGAGCAAGACATTAATATCCACTTCTTCAATAGTGACATTTAATGTTTTGGACTCAATAGCACTGACGTCCAATATCTTACTTACCATCCTTTTCAACCTTGATGTGGACTGGTCTATTCTGGCTATATAGTCCTGCTGCTCTTGATCTTGTTTCTTTGAAGTCAATTTGATGATATCAAGCATACCACTTATTTGATTCAATGGGCTCTTCAGATCATGAGCCACAATGCTAATCAGATCGTTCTTTTCTTCATTTAACTGCACTAGCTCTGCATTGATATTTTCAATCTGCTCTTTTTGCTTTTGTATTTCCAAATACTGAGCCTTTAGCTTATTGTTATCACGCTGCTTAATTAGATATGCTAAAATACCCAGTGCTATAACACCAAGAGCTAGTACGGTGGCGTAGATTAGATATCGCTGTCGGATACTACTTTTTTCAAGCTGGGCTTCTTTAAGCTGTAAGTCAGACTCTTGAAGCTCAATCTGGGAGTTCTTTAACTCCAGCTCTCTTAAACGTTCCTTTTCCTGAAGCTCATTTTTTTGAAGCTCAATATTTTGTAAATCCCTCTTCTGCTCAAGTAGAAGAATTTCCTGATTTTGTCTTTGGCGATCTATTTTCTGCTGCTCTAGAAGTAAACTTTGTAGTTGCCTTTCCTGATCGAGCTGCTCATTTTGCAGGGCTGCATTTTGCAACTCCTTTTCTCGAAGTAAAAGCTCAACTTCCTGCTTCTCTTTTTCTGCATTTATTTTTTCATTTCTCAGCTCCAAAGACTGCATTTCGTGATCAATGATATTAAGTTTAGACTCCTTTTCAGCTGATTCTATGACAAAGGATTTGTGCTTTTCCTGAGCCTGCTGTACTTGTTCCCGGTATAGCAGACTGTCTTTGACCAACGAGTATTTCTCATAATTTTCCAGAGCACTTTTGTAATCATTTTGCTTTTGGTTAATCTCTGAAAGCCTCTTATAATTTGTGGCTAACATTCGCTTATTTTCTGTGTCTTTTAACAAATTAATGGCCATTTGAGTATGCATTTCTGCATCTCTGAACTGACCTGAGCTCACCTCAATAGTTGCCAAATAATTATGCATTACTGCAATCTCTACAGGAGTGCCGCTTCTTTCTTTTATTTTCAATGCCTCATTAAATGCTCTCCTTGAGTCCCTCAACTCTCCCTTTTGCTGGTAGATAACACCTATATTAATGAGGTTGGAAACTATATTATTATCATTTAAGCCATTGCGGTTCATTTGCTTATTTAGATCTAGCGCAGCTTTGTAATAAGAAAGAGATTGATCCAGATTTTTAAGATCTTTATAATGATACCCTATGGTATTATAAGAAATAGCCATGTTTATTGAGTCCTTAAGGCTTTGATTGATCTTGAGGATTTCAAAGTGACACTGGAGCGAATTTTGATAATCACCCAACTGATAGTAAATAGAAGCTATCTTTTTATAAGTGCTTATGATTTGATCCCGATTACCCTCTGATTTTTCAATCTCAAGGACACTATTATATTTTTCAAGGGCTTTTTTTCTTTGGTTTAAGGCCAAGTGCACTTCCCCCATGCTATTAAGAAGCTTTATATCCTCTTTACCGAGTTCAGTTGACCTGAACGACAAAACCCTGTTGTAATAGACTAGCGCCTTTTCTGGCACATTCCACTCATGAAATAGTTCACCTAATCTGTGGTGAGCCCACTGTTGATTTAAAGTGTCATTTCTTTTCTCAACTACATCAAGTGCTTGTAAGTAGTAATTGAGACTTCCTGAATAATCGATTTTAGACTTTAAAGCCTGGGCTATAATAAAAAGACTATTAACCGTTCCTTCATAATGATCAAGACTATCTGCAAGGCTGAGTGATTGATTGGCAACCTCTATTGCCTTGTCATAATTGTAGGTCCTTAGCTCGGTATGTGCCTGCTCCACAAGGGCCTCAATCTTTGCACTATTATTAGAAACCTTCTGACCATAGGTTTCCCCCAAACAGAATATCAGGCAGCTTATAAAAACTAAATGCTTACAATACAAGCGTTTTATCATGTGGTTGATTAAAGCCTTTCGAACTAATTTCTAAAATAAGATAGGTATAATAAATGATTATTTTAAAAGACTGATAGGCATTAAAAGCTGATAAATAACAGTATTACAATTGATTATGAGATAATTACCATACTCAGGCCATGAGTGAATCCATAAAAACCCAAAATACGTCAGGCATAATTCTATAAACGAAATAGTTAAGAAAGAATACAAGTATCTGGGGAATACCAACTGACAGAATTGCTTTAACCCATTGTTTCACACTGTTAGCTTTAAAAAACAGAATAACAACCAAAAGATTGTATCCAAAATTAACCGGGCCATAAAACAATCCTAGTGTGTTTGAATCTATCAAGAGGAGTAATGGAGCCATCAAAATAAGGATAATAAACTGACCTACTCCTATGTAGATATTTAAGACCACATTCTCAACATAGTTAAAGCCACTGCTAAAGAAGAAAAGCCAGGTGAATAGACTAAAAAAAGGAATTGCTGTAAGTGTAAAAAAAGAAAAGTACCTTGATGAATAATTAAAAAAACCTTTAAGATCTTTTAGCTGAAAAAAGACTGCATCAGCATTTCCAGGGTCGAAAAAATCAAAATTGAAAGTAATGAAAGTTGCAAGAGCTCCTACTAAAATGGCCATCTTCACCGGGCTTGCGTAGCGCATCCGTTTACCTTCGATGTACTCTGATATTATTACTTTAGGTTTGATAATAAGGCAATAGGCACTGAATAGAAACCCTTTATTAAGCTCCGCAGAATTGATAACAGAATTCCAGAAAAATTTCCAATTGAACCTTCCTTGATTTGTCTTTTGACCACAATTAGAACAATATTTATTCTCAACACTATGACCACAGTTCAGACATACATTATCAGAACTTTCCATTTTTTTTACTAAGGCAGATGATAATTGCCTTATAAGGTATAAATTATATTACTCTATATCAATTTGAGCTATGTCGATAAAAACAAAAAGGCCATCCGCTAGCTAGCGGATGGCCTCATTTTACTTGTGGGTTTATAATTATAATAAACCGTTCGTTTTACTTACTGCAGCAGCACTTTCTTCTAGTTTAGCTTTTTCTTCTGCGTCAAGCTCGATTTCAACAATCTTCTCAACTCCATTACGACCGATGATTGCAGGTACACCAATGCAGATATCGCTTAAGCCATATTCACCATCCAGCATACATGAACTTGGAAACATCTTTTTAGTATCACAAGCGATGGCCTGAACCATAGCTGAAACCGCAGCACCTGGCGCATACCAGGCAGAAGTACCTAATAATTTTGTAAGTGTTGCACCACCTACTTTTGTTTCTTCTTTCACATAAGTAAGTTGATCAGCACTTAAAAACTTAGAAACAGGAACACTATTTCTTGTAGCTAATCTTGTCAATGGAATCATTCCAGTATCACTATGTCCACCTATCACCATGCCGTCAACATCAGAAGCAGGGCAATCTAAAGCTTCAGACAACCTATATTTAAATCTTGCAGAGTCTAATGCTCCACCCATTCCGATAATTCTATTTTTTGGCAATCCTGTAGCTTTATGAGCAAGGTAAGTCATTGTATCCATCGGATTAGAAACAACAATGATGATTACGTTTGGAGAGTGCTTGATCAAATTTTCAGCTACAGACTTAACAATTCCTGCATTAGTAGAAATCAACTCTTCTCTGGTCATCCCTGGCTTTCTAGGAATACCAGATGTGATAACCGCAACATCACTATTAGCAGTTTTAGAATAATCGTTTGTAGTGCCAGTTATTTTGGTATCAAAACTGTTCAAAGAAGCAGTCTGCATTAAATCCATAGCTTTACCTTCGGCAAAACCTTCTTTAATATCAATTAGTACTACTTCAGCGGCAAAGTCTTTAATGGCGATGTATTCAGCACAGCTAGCTCCTACGGCTCCTGCACCTACAACGGTAACTTTCATATGATGTAAGTTTATTATGTTTTATAAAAGAATTAAATCGATTCAACAAAGTTAAAAAATAGGGTCTAATAAGCTAAGAAAGGAATGATAACATTTCGTTACTCTTATTCAACCTTTCTGGCCTCATAATTGCTTTACCGAGATCAAAACCAAAAATCTATATCAACCATGAAAAATACTACTGCCTTAATTATTACTCTATTATGTTTATTTTATTCACTAAATAATTATGCACAAGAAAATGCTTTTGAAAACCCGTTTTCAAAAGGCAAAAAGCTGATTGGTGGAGGAATAACATTTCAAGATTCTGCTAATGAATCAATCCCATCAGATTCAAGCGACTATTACCGAGAAAATAGCTCAAATGGATTTGGAATCTCGCCCTATTTTGGTTTTTTCTTAAGAGAAAATGTTGCGATAGGAGTTAAAGCAAATTATTCTACATCAAACTATGAATCAGAAACTAAATATGCTAGTAATGGATACTCCAATAGCAGAAAAAGCAAAGATTATGGAGTTGGCTTTTTCTTGATACGTTATTTTACAATTAAAAACCGATTTGGGTTATCTCTTAATCCAACCATAAATCTTACTCGTTATAAAGCTGAGCAACTCAGTAATTCTTTCAATTTCGATCCTTATGATCTATACAATTCTAATTCAGATGACTCAAAGGGAATAGGTATTTCAGCAGGGTTAAATGCAGGCCTATATTATGCAATCAGCAATAAATTCATAATTGAAACCAAACTTCTAGGGCTATCAGCCAGATATTCTGAGGGAAATACAACAAGAAAAAATATCAATGGGGATACTGTTTATACAACAGACGATAAAAACAATTCCATCAACCTCAACTTTGTAAACACAATCTCATTCGATCAGGTGTTTACAATCAACTACATTTTTTGATTAATCTTCTTTATAAACCTGTTTAAGATTAAAGAAACCGAGTGATGATTTGTAGGTCTTAAAAATACTGGTGTTGTAGTCGCTATACATGCCAGCAAGTGCTTCCAACATTTTGGTTTTTATTTTAATGTTATCATCAAAAATAGAGAAGATGTTCTCCTGAGGGATAACATAAAACTCAGCTGTTTCAGAAGTAACAAAGGCATTCAATTGCCTTTTTCTATTTTTAATCAGGCAACTCTCGCCCAAAGAGGCTCCAGATTTTACTTTTGTTAAAACTTCAAAAGTATCATTGACATCTATATTCAAAGAAACCTCCCCTTTCTTCAAAAGATACAATGCATGACTCGGATCATTCCTGAAAAACACAACCTCATCCTGAACATAACTGCGTTCATGCATGTGCGGAATAAATTGATACAACTGCTTATAGTTCAGATCAGAAAAGATTCTCATTTTAGTGAGAAACAAAAAGATATCCTGCTCTTTCTGTGTGTATGTCTTTTTAAATGGATTGATCATGTGCTATTTCTAGGCTATACGCTTTTTTGGTACTGGGAGTAATTTTAAACCTTTCGTCTATTCTATGACCTACTACCCAAACTATCTTATTTTCAGAAAGCAACACCATTACGCGCTTTTTCAAGTTTAGAGGAATTTTCGCATCTATCATAAAATCACTTAGCTTTTTTTTGCCCTTCATTCCCAAAGGTTGAAACCTGTCGCCTTCCCTCCAATAACGCAACCTTAAAGGGAACTTAAGTAGGTCAAAATCTAGCTTAGCCACTTGAGAATCAATTGAATATGATAGGTCATCGCTAACTTTACCACTTATAGTCAACCCATTTAAAAACCCATTCCCATCCTGCTGGATTTCTACCGGCAAATCATCGTTTTCTAACTTAGGAGAGATTATGATGTGGTCCCTATCAATATTCATGAAGTGAGAACTGGACTCAAATTGCTTGCCTGAAAGCACATCTTCACTTAAGATATCCAGTGTATTCTGCAGGTGATCATGATTAAATCCATATTCCTTTAAAACACTTTCAAGAACAACCCATTCTTGTTTTTGAAATTGCGACTTCTTAATAAAAAGATGATCGCCTTCTATTTCAAAAGCTTTTTTAAATTCTAAAATCTGTTTCTCCAGCAAAGACTCAAGTGATTGCAAACGCTTAGCAGTAACTAAAAAGGATGACTCTAGTGAAGGATTGATTTCCTTTAACAGCGGAACTACTTTCTTTCTGATAAAATTACGCTTGTATGCTGTGCTACTGTTACTTACATCCTCCCGCCACTGAATTTTAATATTCTCAGCATAGTCCAGCACTTCTTGCTTGGTAAATTCCAACATTGGCCTGACCAATTGATCATTCCTAATAAGGATACCTCGGAGGCCAGCAACACCAGTTCCTTTGACAAAATTGAATATTGAAGTCTCAATACTATCATTTAAGTGATGAGCAGTAATCAGATAGTCAAAACCCTGTTTATCCATTAATTCATCAAACCAAGTATAGCGTAATTCTCTGGCTGCCATTTGAGTAGAAATTGAGTTATCCGTGGCATACTTTTTGGTATCAAAAGATTCAGTTAAACAATTAAATCCCAAGCTTTCAGAAGTGTCTTTCACAAACTTTTCATCACCATCACTATCAGAGCTACGGAGCTTAAAGTTGCAATGTGCTACTGTGACACTAAATCCGCCTTTCTTAAGCAAATCTAACAGAACCATTGAGTCTATCCCGCCACTAACCGCAACCAATAACTTCTCATTAGGGGTAAACAATTTGTGTTTTTCGACAACTGCTAAAAACTCTTTTAACATAGAGGAGCGTAACTTTTTAATTAGTTTTGCAACAGAATTACAAACATGATAAAATTAATCATAAAATATCCATTAGTTGTTTTATTAACCTTGGGCTTATGCTTTAGTGCTAATGCTCAAAAGAAGGTAAAGCTAAAGAAGGCAGATAAGCTGGTAGGTGGCATAGATCAAAGTGGAAAACGCTTTGATCGCTTTGTTGGAAATGTAGTTTTTGAACAAAACGAAACGACCATTTACTGCGACTCGGCAATTCTTTTCAAGAAAGAAAATCTTGTTAGAGCTTTTGGTAGAGTTAGAATTACGGAAGGTGATTCTATAACAATAACCGCCAAAAGACTGAATTATAACGGTGATAATAAGAAAGCAGAATTGCGTGAAAATGTGGTTTTTAAAAAGCTAAAAAGTGTAACACTCTATACTGACTTTCTTGATTATGACAGAAATCGGCAGCAAGCCAAATATTTTAATGGCGGCCGATTGGTGGACTCAACCAATGTATTAACAAGTAACAAGGGCTACTATCAGGTGAATACTAATATGGCATCTTTCAAAAAAGATGTTGTTGGCAAAAACCCAGATTATACACTTAAGTCTGATACGCTTCAATATCATACTAAAACTAATATTGTTTACTTCCGGGACTATACAGAGCTTACAGATGTGGAAGGCAACCAATTCTATTATGAAGAAGGAGAATACAATACCAATATTCGAAGGTCCGATCTGGCGGATGGTGAGGTTGAAACAGAATCTTACATTCTTACAGGTAAAAGACTTCTCTTAGATGACCTTAAAAAACTATATAGCGCCACAGGAGATGTAAAAATGGTGAGCAAGGAGCAGGATGTAATTATAACAGGCGATTACAGCTTGTATCAAAAGGACAAAGGCATAGCTAAAGTTTATGGCAATGCGCTTATGAAAAAAGTAATGGGGCTTGACACACTATTCTTAACTGCTGATACTTTGATGGCTATTGAGAATAAAGATCCAACCAAAGAGCGAGTACTAGCTTATAAAAACGTGCGTATTTTTAAGTCTGATTTACAAGGTAAGTCAGACTCCTTATCATATATAACTGCTGACTCTACTTTATTCTTCTATCAGGATCCCGTTCTATGGACTTCTGGGAATCAATTGACTGCTGATTCAATAAATGTTTTAATTAACCAAGGCACTATTGATCGTTTAAATATGAATGAAAATTCCTACGTGGTTTCTACTGATAGTATCGATAATTTCAACCAGGTAAAGGGTAGGAAGATGGTAGCCAGATTTAATAATGGTAGTATTAATAAAGTAAACGTATATGGAAATGGTGAAAGCTTGTTTTTTGCTCTAAATGATGAAGAGACTGCACTCATGGGGATGAATAAGATTTTTTGCAGCGATATGGTCATCAACTTTAAAGCGAACAAAGCTGACAATGTATCATTTTATGTGAATCCTGATGCCTCATTTATTCCTCCACATGAGCTAAAAGAACCAGACAAAAAACTTAGTGGATTTGCATGGCGGATTGAGGAAAAACCAACTTTAGAGGAGATGAAGCTACTTGATAAAGCAGAAGTTGAAATTGACAATTCGCCTCCTGTGAACACGCAACAGGTTAACAAAAAGGAGGTTTTGAAGTCGAAAATTGAGAAAAAGAATTAGATTCAAAAAAAGGTTACTAAAATCCTATAAATCAGTATTAATTTTTAGGTTTTTTTATTAACTTACCTATCAGTTTAAAAACTATTGTAAGCTTTTGATGATGACTTGATTATGAAAATGTTTTTTTCAGCGGTTTTAATCCTAATTTCAGGCTTGTGTTTACAAGCTCAGAATTTCGAGGTTGCTGAGACAACAGAAATCTTCAAGGGCAAAGTTGGTGAGAAAATAGTAGCTCAAATTCCAATTAAAAACTTATCAGACAGACCTATTCAACTCGTTGTGAAACGTTTGGATAAAGTCATTGGCACAAGTCAAACCACCTATTTCTGTTGGGATGGTCAATGTCAGCCAAGTACTCAGGACATATTACCAATATCAAAACGCTTATCTGCAAGTGAAACTTCACTAAAACTCGAAAGTGTTTTAGAAGCCGGCTTAGTACCGGGAATTAGTTCAGTGAAGTATTTAATATACAACAGAGACAATCCTGCCGAAGCTGTTGAGTATGAAGTTAATTATACCATTGAAGAAGATAATGAGGGTAAAATCCTTTATTCATCTCCCGATGTTAAATTAAAAGACATCTACCCAAACCCAGTTACAGAATATGCTATCATTGATTATGAATTAATCAATGATAACACCAACGCCAAGGTTGTTTTGCATAATGTGCTAGGCAGTGTGGTTGGAGAGTATGTTTTGGCACCATTTGAGAGCAAACTCAAGATAAATGCAGACGAGTTTAACCCAGGCGTATACTTCTACACACTCTACATCGATAATGACGGTGTGATCACTCATAAGCTTATTATAAGAAAATAAGTCTCTAGTGAAATAATTTCTATACTTATGATGTTTAACAGTAAGTCATCACTTGTTGATTATTAGTAATTACTGACCTATATTTGCAGGCTTATGTTGAAACAGGGGTATTTCCACTATTTTTTTATTGCTATTTTCATTTTTTTACTGGCTTCATGTAGCAAATTCAGAAAAATTGAAAAAAGTCAGGATTGGCGTGTTAAGTACGATGCGGCCATTAATTATTATGAAAATAAGGATTACTATCGTTCCAGCATTTTGTTTGAACAAATTCTACCTATTGTAAGAGGTTTGCCTGAAGGTGAAAAAGTACAGCTATTTTATGCCTACGCTCATTATTATCAGGAATTCTATCTTCTTGCAGCTCACCATTTCAAGGTATTTTACGAAACTTATGGAAGAAGTGAGTTTTCTCAAGAGGCCAGATACATGCATGCATATTCGCTGTATGCTAATTCGCCAGCATATAACCTTGACCAGACTTCTAGTATAGAAGCAGTGATAGCGATGCAGAATTTCATGAACAAATATCCTAATAGTAAGTTCAGAGAGGATGCGGCAAAAGTTATAAACGAGATTCAGGTTAAACTGGAAGAAAAGGCTTACGCAAATGCAAAGCAATATTACAAGCTTGAGTATTTCAAAGCATCTATTGTAGCATTCGAAAGCTTTGCCAATGACTTCCCAGACTCTGAATACAATGAAGAAATTGCATTTTTGAAATTCATGGCTCAATTTAGGTTGGCCGAAAAAAGTATAAGTTCTAAACAACTGGAGCGTTATAGAGTTGCAAATCAATTCTATCTACAATTCCTTGATGACTATCCTAATAGTGAATATCTTAAGGAAGCAGACAAACGCTATGGCAGTAGTTTGGAGAAAGTAAATCAACTAGCAAAAAAGTAAATAAATAATAATATGGCTATTCAAGCATCAATTGAAACAAGAGATATGGATAAGATTGCCGAAAAAACTGGCAATGTGTACGAATCGATTGTGGTTATCTCTAAAAGAGCTCGTCAAATAGCGGTAAACGTTAAAGAAGAGTTGAACTCTAAACTTGCGGAATTTGCCTCTACTGTTGACAACCTTGAAGAAATCTTCGAAAACAGAGAGCAGATTGAAATCTCTAAATTCTATGAAAGACTTCCTAAGTCTACTAATGTAGCTATCGAAGAATTTGTAGAAGACAAAGTGAGTTACAGACATAGAGAAGCAGAAGAAAATAAATTAGAACTTTAATCAGTTATCACATGCTCCGCGGTAAGAAAATAATATTGGGAGTATGTGGAAGTATTGCGGCATATAAATCCGCACTGATTGTTCGTTTACTTATCAAAGAAGGTGCAGAGGTTCGTGTTATAATGACGGACGCTGCACTTGGTTTTATCACCCCACTTACACTCTCCACACTTTCTAAAAATCCTGTTTACAACAAATTTAGTAACAGCGACACTGGAGAATGGCATAATCATGTAGACCTTGGGCTTTGGGCGGATCTTATTTTGATCGCTCCTGCTAGTGCCAATACAATAGCTAAAATGGCCAATGGCTATTGCGACAATTTATTGCTTGCTACTTACCTGTCCGCAAAATGCCCTGTATTTGTAGCTCCAGCTATGGACTTGGACATGTATGCCCATAAGAGCACTCAGGATAATCTTGAAAAACTTATCTCCTATGGCAATACAATCTTAGATGTAGCAAGTGGCGAATTGGCCAGCGGCCTTGTAGGTGCTGGTAGAATGCAAGAACCTGAAGAATTAGTAAATGCTTTGGAGAAACATTTTTCTACGGGAAGATTGACAGGCAAAAAAGTTTTGATAACGGCTGGACCTACTTACGAAGCTCTGGACCCCGTTCGGTTTATCGGAAATCACTCTACAGGTAAAATGGGTTTTGCCATAGCTGAGGCCATGGCCAATGAGGGTGCTGAGGTTGAACTTGTAAGTGGCCCAACGGTACAGAAAAAAACGCATGCTAATATTAATCTGCATCCAGTTACGTCTGCGGAAGATATGTTTTTAAAATGCAAGGAGCATTATCAAAACTCCGACATTACTGTACTATCAGCAGCTGTAGCAGATTATAGACCAAAAGTGAAGGCTGATCAGAAGATTAAAAAGAGTGGTAATGAAATGGCCTTGGAACTTGTCAAGACTTTCGACATTGCATTCGAGCTAGGCAAACTCAAAAAGAACGGCCAAATAAATATCGGCTTTGCTCTAGAAACAGAGAATGAGAAAGTTAATGCCAAAAAGAAGATAGAAGCCAAGAACTTTGATCTCATTGTACTTAACTCATTAAACGATAATGGAGCTGGTTTCGGACATGACACCAATAAGGTCTCAATAATCGACAAACAAAATAATATTACAGAATTTGAGTTAAAGAGTAAGCAAAAGGTTGCTTCAGATATTGTGAATTCTATAATTGATACACTTGCAAAATAATCTCCTATCCATATTCTTTATTTTTCTTGGGCTCAATGCATTTGGGCAAGAGTTCAACTGTAGAGTTACGGTTAATGCGGATCAGGTACAGTCATCAGACCGTGGAGTATTCAAAGACATGGAGACGGCTTTTGCTCAATTTGTAAACTCCAGACAATGGACTGATGATACCTATGAGAGTTTTGAAAAGATAAATGTTAATATAATTATCACACTTCAAAACCCTAAAACCATTGGGGTTTATGAGGCCAATGTTCAGGTACAATCTGCCAGACCTATTTACAATTCTAATTATGAATCGATACTACTAAATTTTGCAGATAGAGACTGGCAATTTGATTACATAGAGTCACAGCCTTTGGAGTTTAATGACAACAGCTACATCACCAACCTCACTTCTCTACTAGCATACTATTGTTATATAATATTGGGCCTTGATTACGATTCTTTCAGTGAGTTGGGAGGAACTGAATATATTCAAAAGGCACAGAATGTTGTTAATAATGCTCAGCAAGCAAACAGACCGGGATGGGATGCTCTGGGAAGCACAAGGAACCGGTACTGGTTGATGGAGAACTTGACCAACCAGCAGATTCAACCTTTAAGAAGAGGATTTTACAAATATCATAGACTGGCATTAGACAATTTTGAAAAAGACCCAGATAACAGTAGAAAATTGATTCTTGAGGTTCTTAGAGAATTACGAAAAGTAAAGACTTCATTCCCCAACTCTATTTTAGTAATATCATTTCTTGATGCCAAAAAAGACGAGCTTATCAACATATTCTCTGAAGGCAATATCCAGGTAAGAAGAGAGGCCTATGACATCCTCGTTGCCGTTGATCCATCAAAGAGTGGTGATTATGAAAAGATCATTAAATAAGACAAATGGCTAAGCGTCTTGTCAGATATAACTCAATAAAAAGCATCTTGGACAACGCCTCAGAAATTACAGGCAAAAAAGTTAATATTGTATTCCGCAACGGACAGGTGTCTTTCGCTCTGGCAACTTCAATTTCTAACAACGAAATTGCTTATAGAAACATGCGAAATGCAAGTCAAAAAGCGGATTTAGAAAATATTGCTGAAATAATCATAGACCTCAACGCATAGATGCTCAAACATCTTTCGATTAAAAATTATGCACTAATTCAGGAGCTGAACATCTCTCCTTCTGATAACCTCAATATTATAACCGGGGAGACCGGAGCTGGTAAATCTATTATGCTCGGTGCCGTTGGGTTGTTGCTTGGTAATAGAGCAGATACCAAAGCTTTGCTAGATGAAAATGTTAAATGCGTTATTGAGGGGCTATTTGAGATCAGCAATTATAATCTTAAAAATGTATTCAGCAAAGAAGACCTTGACTACGAAGCTAATACAATAATAAGAAGGGAAATTAGCCCATCAGGCAAGTCACGTGCTTTCGTTAACGACACCCCTGTAACCCTTGATATCCTAAAGAAATTAGGAGTCAAATTGATGGACGTTCATTCTCAGCATGAAACACTTCAATTAGGTAAAAATAGCTTTCAGCTAAAGTTTGTGGATGTGTATGCTGGCACATTACAACTGAGAGCTGAATACAACCGGTCCTTTCAATTATATAAGCAGTCACTGCAAAAGCTTCAAATTTTAGAAGATGAGAGTGCCAATGCAAAAAAAGAAGCTGAATACAATACCTTCTTACTTGATGAGCTGGTTAAAGCCAATCTCAAAGAAGACGAACAGGAATCGCTTGAAGAAACGGTTCGGCTTATGGAGCATGCTGAAGAAATTAAACTGAAGCTTAACCAGACCATAGAAATACTATCACAAGGAGAATATGCAACAACTTCTGGTTTACAGCAGGTGCGTGCATTATTTACCAATCTTGCCAAGTATGGTGACACCTACAAGAACCTTCACGACAGGTTGGAAAGTGCATTGATTGAACTTAATGATATCGCTGGAGAAGTAGAGAAGGAAGAAGAGAAAGTAAGCTTTAACCCTGAAGAAGCTGAAATAGCACAAGAAAGACTCAGTAGCATTTATCAGCTCCAGCAAAAACATGGTGTGCTTGATATTAGTAGCCTTTTGCAAATTCAAAGCGAGCTTCAGCATAAGGTAGAAAGAACCATGAATTTGGAGGATGAAATAGCCAACGCTACTTCAGAAAAAGAAAGATTACTTAAAGAGACACAATCACTTGCAGAACAGTTGTCAAAAAAACGAACAGCTTGTTTCTCTAAGCTTAGCACTCAGCTGATGTCTTTGCTGAAAGAGGTAGGCATTGGTGATGCTACCGTACAAATAGAAAGGAAGCAGATTGAACTGGAAGCTTCAGGATCTGATGAAATAAGTATCTTATTCAGTGCCAATAAAGGTATAGCACCTCAAGAGTTAGCAAAAGTGGCCTCAGGTGGAGAATTTTCCAGAGTAATGTTCTGCATTAAATATATCCTCGCTGAAAAAGTATCGCTTCCAACAGTAATATTTGATGAAATAGATACAGGTGTCAGTGGAGAAATAGCCATTAAAATGGGTGGTTTGATGAAGAAAATGGCACAAAATCATCAGATTATTACCATAAGCCATTTGCCACAAATTGCTGCCAAAGGCGACCAGCATTATTTTGTTTTTAAAGACAACTCAAGTGCCAAGGCAGTTAGTAAAATAAGAGAATTGCAAGGTGAAGATCGCGTTACAGAAATAGCCAAGATGATAGGGGGCGACCAGCCATCAAATATCGCGTTTGAAAATGCGAAAGAACTCATGCAGTCTACTTAATTTTTTGTATAATACAGGTTGTTATGGATAGAATGCCCAAAATAATTGAAGGATTTACCCATACTGAATACCTAACTGTATTCAGTGCTATCATATTTGGTTATGTAGGTGCAGAGTACTTTCAAGGATGGGGAGCAATCATCAAAAATAGAAGGCGCGTAAAAGCATATTGGCAGCACACGCTTTGGACAATTTTTGCTTTTACATTATTTATCCAAAATTGGTGGGGTATTTGGCCTAGAACAAGACTGATTAATGAGAGTATTTTCTATTTCTTCTACTCTCTTGTACCTATATTCTTATTCTATATTATAAGCGTTATTCTCTTTCCAGATTTCAAAACCAGCAAGGACAAATACGACCTGAGAGAATATTTCTACGATAATACGCGATACCTATTCGGGTTATTCTCTTTGTATTTTGTATTCACCATTATTAGTTCCTTTGTCTATCCGGACATTGGTAATGTTTTAGTGCAAAATCTCATAAGAGGCTTTGGAGTCCTTTTAGCAGCAGGTGCCGCATATTTTCATAAGAACAAAGTAATCCACGCCATATTTCTGGTCATCGGTTATATAGCTCTATTTATGTTCTTTATGGCACTGCCAAGTTAGTAGATAATGCACAGGATAATTGGATTCATACTTGGCCCCTCGTTATTTATATTATTACAAGCCTCTGGTTTTAATGAACCCATTTATGATGTTATTGGATTAGCCATCTGGATGATTGCATGGTGGGTTACGGAAGCAGTTCCAATACCTGTAGCTGCACTTTTACCAATTATAATTTTACCACTTACTGGCATTTTCACAGTTTCTCAGGCCACAGCTCCTTATGCAAGTCCGATTATATTTCTGTTTATGGGCGGTTTTCTTATTGCATTAGGTCTGGAAAAGCATGGCCTTCACTTAAGGTTGGCATTAAGTTTATTAAAAATTACTGGTTCTTCTGGTAACGGCATTATTCTAGGTTTCATGATTGCCTCCGCCTTATTAAGCATGTGGATTAGCAACACGGCAACAGCCGTAATGATGCTTCCTATTGCAAGCTCTGTAGTAGCCTTGTTGTCCTCAAAGCAAGGGCTTAATAAGAATTTTGCACTTGCCTTAATGTTGAGTATTGCTTATTCAGCCAATATAGGTGGCACAATTACATTAATCGGAACACCTCCGAATGTGGTAATGGCAGGGTACCTTAATCAGTTACTTGATTTTCAAATGGGGTTTGCAGAATGGTTAATGATAGGAATACCATCAGGGCTGCTGTTATTGACCATTACCTATTTCCTTTTGACTCGAGTCCTGTTTGCTAATAACATCAAACATGTAGAAGGCTCATCAGAACTTATTGGTGCCGAGTTGAAAAAACTGGGTAAAATATCAAAAGAAGAGAAATTGGTCATTACAGTGTTTTTAATTACAGCCCTTGGTTGGATTTTAAAACCTCAAATCAATGATCTTATTGGAAAACCACTGCTTACAGATCATGTAACGGCTATGATTGGTGGAGTGTTAATGTTTTCAATGCCTGTAAACCTGAAAGATCAAAACTTTTTGATGCGTTGGGAAGATACTTCAAAGCTTCCTTGGGGTATATTGCTACTATTTGGAGGCGGAATGGCACTAGCCAATGCCCTGGCAGAAGTTGGCATTATTGAGATGATTGGCGAGTTTGTATCTTCAATAACAGAAGTTCAACCGCTTGTTTTTATATTAGTTATCACACTAATAGTCTTATTAATGACAGAAGTAATGAGCAACGTGGCTTTAGTAACCATTCTAATTCCTGTAATCATAGGGGTGGCAAATGGCATTAATTTAAATCCACTACTATTGATTATACCAGCAACTTTATCCTCCAGCTGCGCCTTTATGATGCCAATCTCAACTCCACCAAATGCTATTGTTTTCTCAAGTGGACATATAACCATGAAGGACATGATGAAAGCCGGTGTCTGGCTAAACCTTATTGCGGTTATAGTAATTGCATTCTTAAGCTATTGGATAGTTCCATTTATCATCCAATAAAAAAGCTGAAACCATTGGCCTCAGCTTCTTTTAATAATATTTAGTTTGAAATTCTATAATGAATCATTCTTCTTTTCTTCAATGATATAGGAAATACCTAATCCCAAACCTCCGAAGATAAAGATCATTGAGAAGTAGGCTACTTCTTCCATTCTAAACAAGCTATCTAGCATGTACCCACAAAGAAGGCCAAGTCCAGCACCTATAAAAAGAAGTCCAAACCTAAGCGCCCATGATGTATTTGCCATTCTTTTAGTTGAGCCCGGATCCATGCCTTTTTCTATCATGGCTTTTCTTTCATCGTTCTCATATCTTCTCCATTGCACTACCCCATAGGCAATCGCTGTTATTGCTATTATTGGGATAAATACTGCTATTACTCCTGGTTCCATAATCTTATAATTTGAGTTTTTAATTTTTGGGCATTTGACACCAATCTTTTAAACTAGGTTACACCCCAATTTAAATTTTATTTTTATTTTGATAAAGCTGTAACTTAATACTCGAGAAGGTAGTCCAATGACCGTGAATCAACTGACAGATGACGAGGTTATCGATAAAGTACTTGGGGGCAACTCTGACTCCTTTAGTATTTTAGTTGATAGATATAAGGATCACAGCTTTACTTTAGCTTTTAATGTCATGAAAGATGAAAAGGAGGCTGAAGATATAGCTCAGGAAGCCTTTATAAAAGCTTATAAGAACCTCAAGAAGTTTAACAGAGAATCTAAATTTAGCACCTGGCTTTACAGGATAACTTTTAATACGGCCTTAACTGCTAATAAGAAAAAAAAGAAATACAGCAGCACCTCTTTTGATGATTCTCCAATTGAACTCATTGACTCTACTAAGAATGAACTTGAACAGGCCGAGAAGAAAAAATTCATACTTCAGGCTCTGGATCAACTAAACGAGCAAGACAATGTGGCTTTAACTTTGTTTTATTTAAAAGAACAGTCATTAGAAGAAATCTGTGAGGTGACAGGCATGAGTTTGTCCACTTTAAAAGTAAGACTCCACAGAGCAAGAAAAAGAATGGCTATTGTGTTAAATGACATATTAAAAGAAGAAGCCTTAAATTTATAATTATGGAAAATATGAATATTTCAGATGAAGAATTATTAGACTTCATTGATGGCAATTCATCATCTTCAGAAAAGAAAAAGATAGAAAATATATTAGAGAATGATGCTGACCTCAATGAGCGTGTAAAGATGTTCTCTAAATCAGAAGGCCTTTTAAAAAATGAAATAAAGAGCAGTCCGTCAAGAAACTTTACCGCTATGGTGATGGATAGGGTTACTGCTTTAAAGAATCCTTATCACAAAGGTGGTATTGCCATTTGGATACTCACATTGATAAGCGTAATGGCCTGCTCCTACTTCTTAACAGATATTACCCTCAATATCAATTTAGATTTTATTGACCAATATATTCCCGAACTACCAATTATTGACACACCTACTGACATCAAAGTAGACCAGCCTTTTAATATGCTATTAATTAGTAAGGTACTTCTCTATGGAATGCTGTTTATAGCCCTAATGCTACTAGACAAAACTGTATTGAGGCCATATTTTAAAAACAGACAAATGACGCATCATTAAGATGTCTAATATAAAATAAGTTTAGAATATTTAATCTGATCTGTTTCTGTGGTGATTGCGAGGAAGTAAGTACCTGGTGGGTACAAGAATGTTAACAGATAAGTCAAATTATTTGAGCCCCTAATGCTCTTTGTTTGAATATGCTTGCCATTAGGGTCTATAATCGCGATAGATTTTAAAGTCTGGTCTTCATTAAGTTCAACTGTTACAAGCTCACCTAATCTTGCCGGGTTTGGATATACATTAGATGTGAGTACCACTGACTCCTCTTCAATATTTTCACAATCAAAAATTGTTTCTCCAATCATTTCTTTAAAAGACTCTAGCTGTACGTAGGTATTGGTGCCCGGACATAGTGTGCTACATCCATCTCTATGTCCAGCAAGTGTGTTTAACTGCTCTCCTCTATGAATTGAAGATGAAAATGGATCAAGAGACTCCTTTATCAGTTTCCAGGACGTCAGCTTAATAAGAGATTCAATAGCTTCTTCACTGGGAGTAATATTACCTTCTTCAAAATTTCCCAGCAGACAAATCCCCATTGTACCGCTATTCTTTCCACAAAAGTGTGCACCTATCACATTGTCCTGATCTCCATCATCAGGGTCTCTCCCTTTATAAATTGTTCCTTCTTTATCAATCAGATAATTATACCCTATATCTGACCATCCGTTAACTTCTGTATGGTACAGGTAAATATCACGAACAACCTGAATGTAATTAGTACTTGTATTTGAACCTGCCGAGTGGTGAATGATAACATGCTCAACATCACTAAATGACCTACTAAAGTTTGGAGCCTGCAGACCCGATCGCCATTCTGATTGATCTACAGACTCAGGTTCAGCACAAGGTTCATCACCGTCCATATCAAGCCTACTTCTCACATCTGTTTTAAAATGTCTATAACTATTCAATAAGTAGATGATGACCTCTCCCTGATATGGACCAGAATTAAGAACCAATCTCTTTGCAGGTGAGTTTAAGGAAACTAAATTAGCCTGATTTCTAGCTTCTGGAGCGTGTTCATCTTTTGAAAGGATGTACTCTTCGGAATCTACTTGAATTGAAGTTCCGACAGGAAATGTGTCATTAGAAAAGCTTAGTGAAAATGCTGTAAATTCAAAATTCACATCCAAAACATAGGCTTGATTAGGCATGACAGTCAGTGATTGCTCAAGGTAATAATCACCTCTTTTGACTTCATATGCACTTTGAGACCACGATGTGTAAGTGCATAAAATCAAACCTATAACTCCTATCAATCTTTGAATATTCATCGCTTCAATATTAGATCGTTATTATCATTAATGAACGACCATTAATATAACTCTTAAACAAAATTGAAGTTTCAACTTTACTAGTGCAATTACGAAAAGACAAGGCACAAAAAAAGGCCGTTGAATAACGGCCCCTTTTCAAAATAAATATTCTATTTATTAATATCTGTAAGCTTCTGGCTTGTATGGGCCTTCTACCGTTACCCCTATATAAGCAGCTTGTTCTGGAGTTAACACATCCAGTTCCACACCAATCTTAGCTAAGTGCAGACGAGCCACTTTCTCATCTAAATGCTTAGGCAATGTGTATACTTTGTTTTCGTATGCATCACTGTTAGTCCAAAGTTCAATTTGAGCCAGTGTTTGGTTAGTGAATGAGTTAGACATTACGAATGAAGGGTGACCAGTAGCACAACCTAGATTTACTAATCTACCTTCAGCCAATAATATAATATCATTACCATTTGCCAAAGTGTACTTATCTACCTGCGGTTTAATTTCATCTTTAGTTGCATTGGTGTTCAACCAAGCAACATCAATTTCATTGTCAAAATGGCCAATGTTACAAACAATAGCCTTGTCCTTCATTGATTCGAAATGCTCACCTAAGATAATGCTTTTGTTTCCAGTAGTGGTAACAATAATATCACCTTCTTTAACCGCATCTTTCATCTTCTTAACTTCAAAACCATCCATTGCAGCCTGCAACGCACATATTGGATCAATTTCAGTAACAATTACTCTTGCTCCTGCACCTCTCAAAGAAGCTGCAGATCCCTTACCTACATCACCATAACCACCAACTACAGCCACCTTTCCGGCCATCATTACGTCAGTAGCTCTTCTAATTGCATCAACTAATGATTCCTTACAGCCATATTTATTATCAAATTTAGACTTCGTAACAGAATCATTTACGTTAATGGCTGGCATCACTAAGGTGCCATTCTTCTCTCTTTCTACCAATCTATGAACGCCTGTAGTTGTTTCTTCAGAAAGTCCTTTAATACCAGCAACAAATTCAGGGTATTTATCAAATACCATATTGGTCAAATCACCACCATCATCTAAGATCATGTTTAATGGTTGACCGTCAGGAAAAATTAAAGTCTGCTCAATACACCAGTCAAATTCCTGCTCGTTTAAACCTTTCCATGCGTAAACAGGAATACCAGCAGCAGCAATGGCAGCAGCAGCATGATCCTGCGTAGAGAAAATATTACAAGATGACCAGGTAACATCAGCACCTAATTCAACCAATGTTTCTATTAAAACAGCTGTTTGGATTGTCATGTGAAGACAACCAGCTATTCTCGCTCCTTTTAATGGTTTCTGTGCGCCATATTCAGCTCTTAGAGCCATCAAACCTGGCATTTCAGCTTCTGCTAATTCAATTTCCTTTCTACCCCAGGCAGCTAAGGAAATGTCTTTTACCTTGTACTTTAATTTTTCGTCTATCATGATGCTTTAATTTTCAATTACAAAATCGGAACACAAAATTAGTAAAATCAAAGGTGAAATCTTCAATATGAGTTTAAAACAGTAATAATTCCTAAACAAACTGTTTATTTAGACTATTTTCCTAAATTAGAACAATAGAGGCTCACAAAACAGGAATAATTCCCATGTCAAACCTTGATATTGTAGACCATCAAATTTTAAAGCTTTTACAAGCCGATGCCAAGCTCAATGTAAATGATATCGCACAGCGGCTTAACCTTACCAAAACACCTATTTATGAACGTATCAAACGGCTGGAGCGAACCGGTGTGATTGATAAATATGTTGCTTTGGTTGATAGAAAGAAATTTACACCTTCAATAATAGTATTTCTATCAGGATCACTGAACGTAAGTAAATTTGAGCAGACTCAAGAATTTTATGATGCAGTCATGAAAATAGATGAGGTGTTAGAATGTTACCTCTTGGGTGGTGATAAGGACTTTTTACTAAAGGTCATTGCCAAAGACCTTGACTCCTATCATGAATTTTACTCCGAGAAAATCGCATCTATCCCACACATTGGGGAAATAAGGAGTTCTTTTGTTTTGAAGGAAGTAAAACACACTACCACAATTCCAAACATGGAATTGCAGTAGTGGTAAATATCTTAGGCAGCTACTCTACCAAAGTAGCGAAGCGTTTTATAATGAGACTTAAGCGCTCCAATGAAGGTTTTATTTTCTATATATGGCACTCCATATTCTTTAGCTGTTTCTTCAACAATCTTGGAAAGTTGTGGGTAATGAACATGGCAAATGTTCGGAAATAAATGATGCTCAATCTGAAAATTCAGACCTCCACATAGAAATGTAGCTAGTTGGCTTTTTCTAGAAAAGTTGGCCGTTGTTTTCATTTGATGAATTGCCCAAGATTCACCCATATGACCTGCTTCATCTGGTTTTGGAAAGTCCATGCCTTCAACAACATGGGCCAATTGAAATACTAATCCCATTACAAAACCTTCAGCCAAGTGCATGCTGATAAATCCAATTAAAAATTGCACCCAGGTAATATCCATTACCAATAGTGGAATTACAATGAAAAGGGTGTAATAAACTGCCTTGAAAAAGAATAAGTTGAAATATTCAATTTTTGGTCTTTTAGTATTATCAGTATGACCTATTTTATCCTGAAAGAATTTGACAAAATCCTTTCTAAATACCCATGATAATGAAGCTAAACCATATAAAAAGAAGGCATAATACTGCTGATACTTCATAATTGGTTTTCTTGGCTCCTCAGGAGAAACTCTTACCAGTCCAGGGGCAACATCAAGATCCTCATCGTGACCAGGTATATTAGTAAAAGTATGATGCACTTTATTGTGAGCCACACTCCAAACAAAAGCATTGGCACCAATAATATTGAACCAATAACTCATTAATTTATTTACTGTGCTGTTTGATGAATAAGAACCATGAATAGCATCATGAGCTACATTGAAACCTATGAATGACTGCACCATTCCTAAAAGAATCGCCAATAAAAGAAGGACAGGTAATGAAAAGTTACCTAATACGATTAGCAAGTATAGGCCAATTAAAGAACCTAAAAAGAAAACAGACTTGAAGACCATCATGCCATTAGCGTTTTTACTAATGTTATTGGTCTTGAAATACTCCTCTATCTTTTGCTTCAATTCTGGATAAAATTCTGCTTGATTTTTTCCGTTAAATCTTACTTTCATCTATTTTATTATATCGTTTGAATAGCCTTTTTTACAAGATACTACCTTTAATCAACTCACAAAAGTAAAGTTTAAGTATCTGTAAAAGAAGTTATTTGAACGGTATTATCACTTATAGGCCTATAAGCTTAATTAATAAGGTTTAAAACTGAGGATGGAGTTTCGATCCCGTTCCTAAGTTCTGAATCAGGAACTACAGTTTGGTAAGTAGTTACCATCGGCACCACCCCGGCCCAAATATCCAATTCATAATCTTCCTTATCATCTTTTGGGCCTCCTGTTCTAATTTTAGCTGAAGCCTGATCAATCTTAATCTCAAGTACAGAAGTAGCCTTGAGTTCTTTACTATTGGGCTGCCTCGACTCCTCCCAGCGTCCCGGTACCAGCTGATCTGAAATGACCTTCAACGCATGCAACTTCTTTTCATCGGTTACTAATTTGGCCGTACCGAAAACAACAACTGATCTGTAGTTCATTGAGTGATGAAAGGCAGACCTCGCTAATACAAGTCCGTCCAAATGAGTAACTGCTAAAGACATCTGAACTCCAGTTTCTAATTGTTTGATTAGCCTGCTAGTTGTTGCACCGTGTAAATACAAACTATTTCCCTCACGGCCATAGATAGTAGGTATAACAAATGGCTGATCACCAACAACAAAACTGGCGTGACAAATCTTTCCTGCATCAAGAATTTCAAAAACAGTTTCTTCATCATAGTATCCACGTTCTGGTACTCTTTTGACTTTATTTCTTTGATCTATTCTATAATCTCCCATAGTATTTTAATTATTTGACTTTGAATACGAAACAATATTATTAATTTACCGGACTATCTATTGGTACCATTTATAACAAACAATAGGGTCCGGTAATGTTTCCATGGAAATCAACTTTAGTAATTGACAATTTGGCTTTAAGAGCCAAATACCTACAATTGACTGATCAGTTTATCAAAGAAATCTCAGCTGGAAGATTAGCTCCAGGCCAGAAAATTCCTGGAACTAGACAACTTGCCAGTCTGCTTGACATAAATAGAAAAACTGTAATAATGGCCTTTGAAGAGTTAGAAGCTCAAGGGTGGCTTGATATCAAATCTTCCTCAGGGACTTATGTAAGCATGAAGCTTCCCATAACTATTGCTGATAATATTACCACCTCAGCTGTTCCCTATGACAATTTCAACATAAGGCTAATTAACAACTATGATTTTATTCCAGCTTATGAACCCATTCCCCCCGCCTCAATAAATATTGATGGAGGTTCACCAGACTATAGATTGGCTCCAATCGACTGGCTGTTCAAAGAATGTAGGTCAATAAGTAAAAGTAAATATGGACAGCGCCTTTTGGCCTATGGAGGAGTTAAAGGAAACGAAGACCTGCGGCAAGCTCTTACAAAGTACCTCAGAGAGACCCGAGGGATGACCTTATCAAAAGAAAATATACTTATTACCAGAGGTAGCCAGATGGGAATATATTTAGCAATGTCTGGTTTGCTGAAACCAGGTAATAATGCGGTTTTTGGCTCAACAAGTTATGATGCAGCCGAATGGGCTGCTTCAAACAGTCAGGCTAATATTATAAGAGTTAATATTGATGAGGAAGGCATAGATACTGATCACTTGGCTAGTATTTGTAAGCAGCAAAAAGTCCATCTGGTTTATGTTACTCCGCATCATCACTTTCCAACAACTGTTACACTTTCGAATGAAAGGCGTATTCATCTACTTCAACTATCATTAAAGTACAAGTTTATAATACTGGAAGACGATTATGACTATGACTTCCACTATGCCAGCAACCCCATTTTACCGCTGGCAAGTCTGAATACTGGAGGCAATGTCATTTACATTGGTTCATTCAGTAAAATCTTCGCTCCAAATGTGAGGGTAGGATACTTAGTTGCTAATAAGGAAGTGATTAAAAATTTAAGTCGGCTTAGAAGAATAATTGACCGCCAGGGAGATCAAATTATGCAGAGTGCAATTGCAGAATCAATTACCAGCGGAGAGCTCAACAGACATTTAAAAAAGTCTTTAAATGTTTATCGCCAACGTAGAGACAGTTTTTCAAAGCTCATCGATTCTGAAGTTTCTGATTATGCTTCTTACAAGCTACCTGAAGGCGGAATGGCTATTTGGTGTGAGTTTAAAGGCCTGCAGTTAGCACAACTTAAACCAATAATCAATAGTAAAGGACTCTATATGGATATTGATCCTGATTTATCGGTAAGATTCAATGCTCTTAGGCTTGGATTTGCGTCAATAAATGAAAAGGAACAAAAGAAAGCTTTTGAAATATTAGGTCCAGCCGTTAAACAGCTCGCATCTTTAACTTCTTTTTAATCTCCTCTACCTGCACTTTGAAGTTGGCGTCCACGTCCATCATATCATTAACTGACTGCACAGCATGGATTACAGTACTATGGTCACGGCCACCGAAATGATAGCCTATGCCTTTTAAGGAATGGTTAGTATACTCTTTAGCAAAATACATGGCCACCTGTCTGGCAATAACAATTTCTTTTTTCCTGATCTTATCTTTAAGAAGATTAATATCTACTTTGAAGTATTCTGCAACAGTTTTTTGGATATAATCTATACCAACCTCAGTTTCAATATCATGAACTATATTCTTAAGTGTTTGTTTCGCTAACTCAAGATCAAGTTCAACTCTACTTAATGAAGCATGAGCAATTAACGATATTAAAACCCCTTCCAGCTCACGAACATTTGTATCCACACTATATGCCAGGTATTCAACCACATTATCAGGAATGTAAATACCATCGGCCTGCATCTTGCGCTGGATAATAGCTACTCTTGTTTCATAATCAGGCTGCTGCAGATCAGCAGTCAGACCCCATTTAAATCTTGATAGTAATCTTTCCTCCAAGCCTTTGAGGTCTCTTGGAGGGCAATCACTAGTCATTATGATTTGTTTGCCCGCCTGATGCAGGTGGTTAAAAATATGGAAGAAGATTTCCTGAGTTCTTTCTTTACCGGCAAGGAATTGAACATCATCAATAATGAGGATATCCACCTGCATGTAGAAATTCTGAAACTCCTGAATTCTATTATTTTTTAATGCGTCTATAAACTGATTTGTGAACTTTTCAGAGGATACATAAAGCACAAACCTGTTACCAAGATTATTTTTTATCTCATTACCAATAGCCTGGACAAGGTGTGTTTTACCAAGACCAACCCCACCATACAACATCAATGGATTGAATGAGGTAATTCCTGGCTTTTGTGCAACTGCATAGCCAGCTGACCTTGCCAGTCTATTACAGTCACCTTCTATATAGGTGTCAAAGGTATAGTTAGGATTAAGCTGAGACTGCTGATATAGGTTATCTACAGACTTTAACGCGAAGGGAGACGTATATTCTTCCTTTGTGTTACCGAACTTACTCGTTTTACTGTTTCCTGTATTTGGCAGATTTACTGATAGCGGAGCAGTTTTGCTATTCCCTTTATCAACAATAACAGAGTACTCTAACCTTGCCTTCTCGCCCATAACTGATGTTATGGCCTTTTTAAGAATATGCACATAGTGCTCCTCAAGCCATTCATAAAAGAATTGGCTTGGAACCTGAATTGTCAAAACATCATTTTGACATTTTAGAGGTGTGATAGGCTCGAACCAAGTATTAAAACTTTGTTCAGCTACGTTCTCCTTGATTACTCTCAGGCAATCACTCCACACAGTCGCGCTATCAATCTCCATGTACACTGGTCAGACTATTCAATTTAAGTTAAGGATGTATTATTCAACTAAAAAGGGGAGTCAAATTTGGGAAAAAAAACATGAAGTTAAAAGAAGGCATGAACGCTATTTTTCATAAAAGTTGTGATTTACGGAATAGCTATATGAATTCTTCAAAATGTTAAAACAATTTGTCTACCCTTCACAATCAACGCAAACGTTTGAGGTAAATTGCTTTCAAAAAACTTAACTTTACTCTTCAATTTTTTCTTTCGAAAATGGACAAAAACAAAGCACTATTTAGTCAATTTAAAAAGGTTAGCAAAGAAGACTGGGCAAAAAAGGCATCTGCCGATTTGAAAGGTGAAGATGTTTATGAAAAATACCAGTGGAATAAAGGTAATCTTACCATCTTACCTTATTATGACCAGAGTGACCTTGCGGACATCTCCAACTTAGAATCTTTCGGAAATAGACTTTATAAAAATGATGACCCATCGGGGGATCCAAGAGCTTGGGTGAACCTTCAACGGATATTGGTTCAAGATTCAAGTGATGCAAATATTATCGCAATAGAAGGACTAAATAATGGAGCTGATGGAATTATCTTTGACTTATCAACTGCCAAAAACATTGATTTAAATGTATTACTGAAAGATATTAAGCCTGAATATTGCTACCTATCTTTTGAAAAAGCCAATAATACAGATGGCTTAACAGTAATCAATCATATATCATCACATTTCCAAGAAGTAGACATAAAGGGCCATATTTCAATTAAAGACATTGAACCTAATGATACTTTGAGTGAAGTGAGCAAGTACAAAAATCTGAAAAACTTCAGATGTATAAATATCAGTTCGACTGAATCTGCGCCAAGCGAGCAAATAAGCCAAACCCTGGCTCAAATAAACAGGCAAGTTAGGAGTTTGCTTTTGCATGGTTTTGATCTTGCATCAATTTCAAAATCAATTTTAGTAAGCCTTGAAGTTGGGAATGATTTCTTTATTGAGGTTGCGAAAATCAGAGCGTTAAGGAATTTGATCTTTCAAATGTTTCGAGCATACGGTCACATTGAATTTCAACCTGAGGACATCAGTATAAAATGTATATCTACCAATTGGAATGATGAAAAGTACCAGCCTCACGCAAATATGTTAAAGGGAAGTACCGCTGCTTTATCTTCCATATTAGGAGGCTGCGATTTGCTCGAGGTCGAACCCGAGTTAAAAGATAATTCACAGTCGGTTAGAATAGCCAGAAATGTTTCAAATGTTCTGAAAGAAGAATCTTATTTATCAAAAACAGCAGACCCAGTAGCTGGTAGTTATTATTTGGAAAGTTTAACTGATAAGATAGCAAAAGAAAGCTGGAAGCTGTTTCAAAAGAGTTTGGAAAATGTAAAGATGGAGGGATAGGATATGAGACCAGAATTTGACAAAATAGCATACAATCAATTCAGCCCAGAGGATAAACAAGTAGAAAGCGCAACGACTTGGCCAACCGCTGAAAAAATAGACGTTAAACCTGCGTTCAATATAAATGATATCAAAGAGATTGAGCACATTGGCTTTTCAGCCGGACTGGCTCCTTATTTAAGAGGTCCATACTCAACCATGTATGCAGGTAGACCATGGACCATCAGACAATATGCAGGTTTCTCAACTGCAGAGGAATCAAATGCCTTTTATAGAAAAAACTTAGCTGCTGGACAGAAGGGGTTATCGGTAGCTTTTGATCTGGCAACACACAGAGGCTATGACTCAGACCACCCAAGAGTAACTGGTGATGTTGGTAAGGCGGGTGTGGCCATTGATTCTGTAGAAGATATGAAGGTGCTTTTTGATCAGATTCCATTGGATCAGATGTCAGTTTCTATGACCATGAATGGAGCTGTACTCCCTATTATGGCATTTTATATAGTAGCAGCTGAAGAACAAGGTGTTGATGAAAAGCTATTGAGCGGCACCATACAAAATGATATTTTGAAGGAGTTTATGGTGCGAAACACTTACATCTACCCTCCCCTTCCATCAATGAAATTGATCGCTGATATTTTTGAATATACCTCTCAGCGAATGCCTAAGTTCAATTCAATAAGTATTAGTGGTTATCATATTCAGGAGGCCGGTGGAACTGCTGATATTGAATTGGCCTATACTTTAGCAGATGGTCTTGAATATCTGCGCACCGGGATTAAAGCTGGTATGGATATAGACTCCTTTGCTCCACGGCTTTCATTTTTTTGGGGAATTGGCATGAACCATTTTATGGAAATCGCCAAGATGCGAGCCGGTCGTTTACTTTGGGCAAAAATTGTTAGTCAATTCAATCCGAAAAATTCTAAATCTTTAGCCTTAAGAACGCACAGCCAAACCTCTGGCTGGAGCTTGACTGAGCAAGACCCTTATAACAATGTAGCCAGGACCTGCATTGAGGCGTTAGCCGCTGCTTTGGGTCATACACAATCATTGCACACCAATGCGCTCGATGAGGCCATTGCGCTACCAACAGAATTTTCTGCCCGGATCGCGAGAAATACGCAACTCTACCTTCAAAATGAAACAAACATTACCAAGGTTGTCGACCCATGGGCTGGTTCTTATTATGTCGAATACCTTACTGATCAGCTTGTGCACAAAGCCTGGGCATTAATTGAAGAAGTTGAAGAACTAGGCGGTATGGCAAAAGCAATAGAAAGTGGATTGCCAAAAATGAGGATAGAAGAGGCTGCAGCTAGAAAGCAGGCAAGGATAGATTCTGGAAGAGATATAATAGTTGGTGTAAACAGATTCCAAACTGATGAGCAGCCTGACTTTGATACACTTGAGGTTGATAACACAAGAGTGCGTGATGGTCAAATTGCTCAATTGAAGGAAATTAGAAATACCCGCAACACTGATAAGGTTAATGAAGCTCTGACAAAATTAACCAGTACCGCTAAATCAGGAGATGGTAATTTATTAGCTTTAGCCATAGAAGCGGCCAGGCATAGAGCAACGTTAGGGGAGATCTCTGACGCTCTTGAAGAAGTTTATGGTCGTCATAAGGCTACAATTAAATCTATAACTGGTGTTTATTCTGGCGAAGTGAAAATGGACGAGAACTTTAAAGAAGCAAAACGTTTATCAGATGAGTTTGCAACTCTGGAAGGCAGAAGACCAAGGATTATGGTTGCTAAAATGGGACAGGATGGTCATGATCGTGGTGCCAAAGTAATAGCCACGAGTTTTGCTGACCTTGGTTTTGACGTGGATATCGGGCCCTTATTTCAAACCCCTCAGGAAGTTGCACAGCAGGCAGCTGAAAATGATGTTCATATCATTGGTGCTTCCAGCTTAGCCGCGGGTCATAAAACGCTTATTCCAGAATTAATTAGTGCTTTAAAGCAATTAGGCAGAGAAGATATTATGGTAATAGCCGGAGGGGTAATACCTCCAAAAGATTATGATTTTCTTTACAAAGCAGGGGTAAGTGGAGTATTTGGCCCGGGTACAGTAATAGCCGAAGCCGCCAAAGACATTCTAAAAAAGCTGATGGAAACTGAATAATAAACGTTTTGAATCGACTATTATTGGTGAACTAGAAGGAAAAGGTCTAATTATCAGCGCTTTATTGTACAATTTGACTTAATTTTATAAGATAAGATAAAATCTTTCCCAACTATGAAATCAGTACATTTCAAAGCCTTTGCTATTGTTTTATTATGCCAGCTAGCCTTGGTCGGTAATACTCAAGCCCAAAAATGGGATAAGTACATAAATAAAGCCGATGAGCAATATGAAACCGGTGATTATGAAAAGGCAAAAAAGACACTCCTTAAATTCAAGAAAAAAGTAACTAAAAAACTAGGGGTAAGCAATCAATACATTCCCAGTTATCATTTGAGGTCTGCTAAATTCAACCTGGCATTGGGTTATCTTACCACCTTCGAAAGTGAACTTGAAGAAGCCATTAATGCAAGTAAAGCCGTTTATGGCGATCGATCCATAGAAACTGCGCTTACCAGAATTGAAGCGGCTGAAATAATGGCTCAGTATGGCAATTTTGTAAAGGCTAAAGTTTATTTAGATGATGGTCTTTCTACATTAAAAGCTACTGAAGCCTATACCGACCAGGTAGAAGCTCAAACAGATCTTACCACTGCAGATATTTTAATTGGCCAGGGTTACTTTATTGAAGCTTTGGAAGCTCTTAATAAGAATATTGATTTTTTAAGGTCAAGAGCGGTTAACAAAGAAAGCTTTGTGGATGATAAAGGCAGACTACAATCAAGAAGATTACCTGAGGAAGAAGTCAAAGAAAGAATGGGCGATTATGCAGATGCATTAACACTTAAATCAAATGCTCTTAGGCTGAAAGGTAATTTCAAAAGTGCTGATAGTGCCTTTTTAAGAGCTGAGGCATGGATAGACTCAAACATGGGCAAAAGAGACATTCACTATGTGAAAAACCAATTTTTACATGGTAAGCTCTTAGTAGAAAATGGGCTGGATGTTGATAATATGCCAAGAGAAACAAGATTTGATAAGACACTCAGTAATCTAAGAAGTCAGCACGAAGAAAGTCACTATTTAGCATTTGATTTATATGAAACCCTTATCAAGCAGTATTTGTATAACAACCAAAAAGCTAGATATAAAAATGCTAAAATTCTATATGAAAAAGCCATAAAAAAGAACTTCACAAGAACCAGCCTTCATTACATTAATTTGGAAACGGTTGAGTTCGATTCTAAACTTACTAAGGATAAAACCAAAAATGTTGGTGCACAGGCAAGTGCTATTTTAACCTCAAACAGCGGCTTACCAAAATACCACAAAAAGACCATTTCCTTGCTAGAGTATCTGTATCGGTTAGATATTCAAAATCAGAAGTATGCGCAAGCAGAAGAAAACCTTGTAGACATACTGGAAATTAAAAAAACATTATATGGTGAAGAGTCTCCACTATATCATCTGTCAAAAATTGAGTTAGCTAACTATTACATTGATTATACTGATAAAATCAAAGAAGCTGAAGCCATCTACCAAGAGAGCTTTTATGGAGTAATAGAAAAGCAAATTGATCCATGGCATAAAGATTACGTCAATATACTTAATCACCTAGCCGCATATAATGAAATTACAGATCAGTATAAAAAAGCCAATGACATACTTAATGATGCACTATTTGCTGCACGTGCCAAGTATGATAATAAGGATCCTGATTATGGGGTAGAATTAACATACATTGCTAACCTCCAGTTAAAAATTGGTGACTATGAAAACGCCAGCAATAATATTACTGAAGCAGTAAAAATATTAGAAGATGAGCGCAGAAATGAATACCGAGTCGTTGATTATGTTCAAGCTTTGGAAGTGCAGGCACAACTATTCGCTATTCAAGGGTTGTTTGATGATGCAGAGCGCACACTAACAACCTCCTCCAAACTACTAAGACGTGCCGAATCAACGGTATATTATGATGAACTTGGTGCTGCCGAAGACCTGTCTAATTTATATATTACACTAGGCCGATATAACGATACAGAAATCCTTATTGAAAGGCTTGTTGAGGCATACAGTAAGAGGTATGGCCCAGAATCGAGAAGGCTGATTGTTCCTTTGGTTAATCAAGGCAAAATAGAATTAATCAGTGGTGATTATCCCGATGCTGAAAAAACAGCTCTTAAAGCTCATAGATTTAGCACCTCAGTTTATAATGAAAATTCTACTAAGATTGCCCCTTCATTGCTTTTACTTTCAGAAATATATACAAGCATTGGTGACTATGAAAAAGCTGAGAATAATATAAGAAAGGCCATTGAAATTCAGGAAGCTCAGTTTGGCAGAAACCATGTGGATGTTGGCAAATCACTAACTCAGTTAGCCATTATCAAATTTCACAAAGGAGATGACTTAGATGAAGTTGAAAATATACTTAATGAGTCGAAAGATATCATAATAGCAAAGCTGGGTAACAGGAACCCTACCTATGCCAATATTCTGACAGATATGGCTAAAGTCTACATCTCGCAACGCAAGTATGATGACGCCTTTAATGCACTGACCCTTGCTGAGAACATTTGGATTTCAAAAGTGGGTAAGAGAAATAACATCAACACTGCTGCCATTTACACGCTTACTGGTGATATTCATTATTTACAACGCAGCTATGACCAAGCTGAAGAAGAATATGAAAAGGCCAAACGACTTTATGAAAAATTCTTCAATGAAAATCATCCTGAATATGTAAAAGTACTTTCCAAGCTAAGTAAAGTTTACTACATGGAAGGTGATTCTAAAAGGTCACTTCAAAATATAGAAGAGGCATTAGCCAACTACCAGAACTTTATCAAAGAATATTTCCCTGCTTTGAGTGAGCGTGAAAAAGCGAAATATTGGAACACTATTAAATCTGACTTTGAGTTCTACAATACGCTTGCTTTCAGCAATATGTCCACCAATAAAAAGATAATTGGCGATGTTTATAATAACGCACTTTTAACCAAGGCAATTCTTTTAAACTCTTCAATTAAAATTAGAGAGCGTATACTTAATAGTAACGATGAGGATTTAAAAAATAAATACAACAACTGGATAGAAAAGAAAGAGCAGCTAACCAATGTACTTTCAATGAGTATCGAGCAGCTTCAGGAAAACCAGATTGACCCTGCAACATTAACTGCAGAAGTTGAAAGACTGGAAAAAGAGCTTAGCCAAAAATCAGAGCTTTTCTCTCAAAGCTTTGAGGATAAAAAGATCGTTTGGAATAATGTTCAAAAGGCACTGAAACCAAATGAAGTGGCTATCGAAATGGTCAGATACCGTCATTTTGACCATGTTTTCACAGACTCCATCATTTATGCTGCTATATATGTAAAAAATGAAAAGGAGACTCCTGAGCCGGAAGTAATCTTAATTAGTGACGGTCATGAGCTAGAAACCAAATACTTTAAGAACTATCGAAACAGCATTATCTATAAATTACCAGATGCCTTTAGTTATGAGAAGTATTGGAAACCTCTTCAGGATAAAGTTGGAGCCTATGCAACTATCTATTTAAGTGCTGATGGTGTTTATAATCAGATAAATCTGGAAGCAGTGCCGACCCAAGATGGTAAATATGTGATTGACAACTCCAATATTATACTGGTAAGTAATACCAAAGACATTTACTTTAGACAGGTAAAAACGCAGCTGGTTCAAGACGAAAAGCGAGCCTCTATGTTTGGTAATCCTGATTTCTACCTTACGGCCAGCGCTGGTGAGATAAACTCTTTACCAGGCACACAAAAAGAGCTCAGTGAGCTTGGTGTATTGCTAAAGGAAAAAGGATGGATAGCCAATAGCTACTCACACAAAGACGCTAGCGAAGAACAAATTAAAAGGCTTGACAACCCTAAAATCTTCCATATAGCTACGCATGGATTCTTCTCTCCGAAACAAGAGCTCAAAGCTTCAGACGAATTAACAATAAGTGAGTCAGAAGCTTCTGCCAACCCATTATTAAGAACTGGCCTGCTATTATCAGGAGCTGGAGACCTCTTGAATAAGACCTCCTATAACTACAACATGGAAAGTGGTATTTTAACAGCTTATGAAGCTATGAATCTAAACCTTGACCAAACAGACTTAGTAGTATTGAGTGCTTGTGAAACCGGTCTCGGAGAATTGGCTGTGGGTGAAGGCGTTTATGGTTTGCAACGGGCATTTATGGTGGCCGGAGCCAAAACTTTGATCATGAGTATGTTTAAAGTTGATGATGAAGCCACTCAAAAACTAATGGTTAAATTTTACAAAAAATGGCTTGAGACTGGCAAAAAGAGAGCTTCGTTTGTTGAAGCTAAAAAGGAGCTAAGAGTTGAGTACCAAGATCCCATATATTGGGGCGCCTTTATCATGATAGGGTTAGATTAAAGCTATTCAAGAAGAAAATCGATTTAAAATCCCTATCAATGTGATAGGGATTTTTACATATAAATAATTGATAATTAATACTTTAAAGACTATAATATCAACTTAAACAAATAGTGATAAAAATTTTATTATGATTAATGAAAAATAATCATATAAATTTGTGATTCAAATGAAAGCCAAAAGCACACATATCATATTAGTGCAAACTAGCCCTGCTAGTGGAATGGCTAACTATGCGCCTACTTTTAGGCCAGTAACTACTTCTAGGCCCTAGGGTCTATACTATTTATGGCGGAGTTACGTACTCTGCTAACCTCCGAATCTTATTTTGTCACAATTAACTCTCGCAAGAGAAACTAATCCATTTTAATAATGAATTTTATCATTAAGGTGGCTGATGAAAGTCACCATCATTATGCTGATACCATCTGTCAAATGATGGAAGAAGCTGCCCGAGTAAGAGGCACAGGAATCGCGAAACGCGAGCCTGAATATATTTGCAAAAAAATGACTGAGGGCAAAGCCGTAATAGCCCTTGATCATGATGCTGTCATTGGCTTCTGCTATATCGAAAGCTGGCAGGACAAGAAATTTGTGGCCAACTCTGGGCTTATAGTACATCCGGATTTTCGACAAACCGGATTGGCCAAGGCCATCAAACTGGCAACATTCGAATTGTCCAAAAAGATGTTTCCTGAAGCTAAACTTTTCGGTATCACCACCAGCTTAGCAGTAATGAAAATCAACTCTGACCTGGGCTACAAACCAGTAACCTTCTCTGAGCTCACTCAAGATGAGTCATTCTGGAAAGGGTGCCAGAGCTGTGTAAACTTTGATATCCTAACCAGGACCAATCGTTCGATGTGTTTATGTACTGGTATGGCTTGTGACTTAAGCAAGGTTACACCCAAAGAAGCTGAGAAAAACAGGCAAAAGGCTTGGGAGAGTTTTACGCAGTTCATGAAAGAGCGTAAGGTTCGCATTCAGCAAAAAATGGTCAAATTTCCATTCCTTAAACCAGCATTAAAAAACACAACCGTTGATTCGGAAACAGTGATAAAACATAAACTTCCATGAAGAACAATAAAGTAGTATTAGCATTTAGCGGTGGACTAGACACCTCCTATTGTGCTAAATATTTAGCCAACGAAAAAGCGTTAGAAGTTCATTCTGCCATTGTGAATACAGGTGGTTTCTCAAAAGAAGAATTATCTGCCATTGAGCAAAAAGCAATTAATCTTGGTGTAGCAAGTCATGTTACGCTTGAAAAGACCAATGAATATTATAATAATATTATCAAATATTTGATCTATGGTAATGTGCTAAAAAATAACACCTATCCGCTTTCAGTGAGCGCAGAACGCATTTATCAGGCCATTGCTTTAGCAGAATATGCTAATAAAATAGGGGCTTCAGCCATTGCTCATGGAAGTACCGGAGCAGGAAATGATCAGGTGCGTTTTGATTTAGTATTTCAATTGCTTGCGCCAGAGCTTGAGATCATCACTCCTATTCGTGATATGTCATTATCTCGAAAAGAAGAAATTGATTATCTAGCCAAGCATGGACTGGCCTTAGAATGGCAAAAAGCTCAGTATTCCATTAACAAAGGCCTTTGGGGAACGAGCGTTGGTGGAGCAGAAACTTTGACTTCTCATCTGGCCTTACCGGAAGAATCATATCCGAGTCAGGTTGAAAAATCTACTTCTGAGGTGATTGCCCTTCAATTTGAAAAGGGAGAGATCAAAGGCATCAATGGTAAAAAATTAGACCCTGTTTCTGCCATTCAACAATTAGAAGAGATTGCCAATAAATACGGAATTGGCCGCGACATCCATGTTGGTGATACAATTATCGGCATAAAAGGGAGAGTCGGATTTGAGGCGGCCGCTGCATCAATTATCATAAAAGCACACCATCTGCTCGAAAAGCACACACTTTCTAAATGGCAATTACATTGGAAAGAGCAGCTCGCCAGCTGGTATGGCATGTTTATACACGAGGCGCAATATTTTGAGCCTGTAATGCGAAACATTGAGAAATTCTTAGAAGACACTCAAACCAATGTAACAGGAACGGTAACCGTTGAGCTTCACCCCTACCGATTTATAGTTCAGGGTATAGAATCAAAATATGACTTGATGAAATCTGGCTTTGGTGACTATGGTGAAAAGAATAATAACTGGTCAGGTGATGATGTAAAAGGGTTCATTAAAATAATGGCCAACCCAATGAAGATATACAAACACGTAAACGACAAGGCATGATTAAAGCAGGAATAGTAGGAGGAACAGGTTATGTTGCAGGAGAATTATTAAGATGCCTTATTCATCACCCAGAGGTGGAAATTGACTTTGTTTACAGCCACTCAAAACCAGGAGAGCAAATCAGCAAGGTTCATCAGGATATGCTGGCTTCAGATTTAACATTTACTGATAAAGTGAACGCTAGTGCAGATGTTGTTTTCCTTTGTTTGGGACATGGCAACTCTATTAAATTTTTAAAGGAACATCAATTCTCAGCAACAACAAAAATCATTGATTTGAGTAATGATCTGCGACTTAAAAAGGATGCTATACTTGATGGTAAAAAGTTTATTTACGGGCTTGTGGAATTGAAGAAACATGACATTCAATCAGCACAATTTATAGCAAACCCTGGTTGTTTTGCCACGGCAATTCAATTAGCACTGCTGCCACTTGCCAAACACAAACTTCTAAATGATGAGGTACATGTGCATGCCATTACAGGTTCTACGGGTGCAGGTCAGGGACTGACAGAAACTTCTCACTTTAGCTGGAGAAATAACAACCTGTCTATTTACAAGGCTTTCAGCCACCAGCATCTCGATGAGATTGGTGAAAGTGTAGTTTCTCTTCAGTCTGAATTTAATCAGGCTATAAACTTCTTGCCACTCCGTGGCGACTTTACGCGTGGCATTCTGGCAAGTGTGTATCTCAACTGCAGTTTGGAGGGAGAAGAACTGGTCTCATTATTTGAAGACTTTTATAAAGACGAGCCATTTACTATTGTTACTAAGGACAATGTTAACCTTAAACAGGTGGTAAATACCAACTACTGCTTTCTTCAGGTTCAGAAAATTGATGGTAAAGTATTAATCACTTCGGTAATTGATAACCTACTCAAAGGAGCTGCCGGACAGGCGATCCAGAATATGAATTTAATGTTCGGATTGGAAGAGCAAACCGGATTGGGTTTTAAAGCTTCCTATTTCTAAAAATACAATTATGAAAATATCAATAATAGGAGCTGGCAATATTGGAAAAGCTATAGCTAACGGACTTTTAGAAAAAGGTAATGTTTCAAGCTTATACCTTACTAAAAGAACTCTTGACGATCTGGAGAATTACAAAGGCAATAAAGTGGTTACTTTAACTACAGATAATGTTGAGGCGGTTAAAAATACTGACCTTATCATTTTTGCAATACAGCCGAGACATTTTCAGGCGATTCTTGAAGAGGTAAAAGGTCACATTACCGAGCAACATGTCATCATTTCTGCAATTACAGGGTTCAAAATTTCGCAGATTGAAAATGTTATTGGTGACGATAAACATATAATTCGATCTATGCCAAACACAGCCATTGCAGTAGCTCAGTCGATGACCTGTCTTTGTGCGAATAAAAAGGGCAATGAAAAAATGGCTCTTGCCAAAGAAATCTTCAAAAACTTAGGTTCCGCTATCGTCATCCCTGAAGAGCAAATGCAGGCTGCAACGGTAATTTGTGCAAGTGGTATCGCCTTCTGGATGCGATTAATTCGTGCAACCACACAAGGCGCTATTCAATTAGGTTTTGAATCTAAAGAAGCGCTTCATATGTCAGTGCAAACCTGTCTGGGAGCAGCCAACCTTCTGGTAGCTTCAGGCAGTCACCCAGAGCAGGAGATAGACAAAGTGACCACACCAAGAGGATGCACTATTGAAGGATTGAATGAAATGGAACATCAAGGTTTGAGCAGTTCACTCATCAAAGGACTGGTGGCATCCTTTGAAAAAATCACCCAAATTTCTAAAGACTAAAAATGGATTTATTTAATGTATACCCAAGATTCAATATACAATTGGAGCGTGCTTCAGGAGTTTATGTATATGATGAAAAGGGCACTGAATATCTTGACCTTTATGGTGGACATGGAGTAATTTCTATTGGCCATAGCCACCCTCATTATGTAAAATCAGTAACTGATCAATTGAATAAAATTGGCTTTTATTCCAATTCTGTTTTAATGCCTATTCAAGAACAATTGGCTAATAAGCTAGGTCAGTTGTCAGAATATGATGATTATCATCTGTTTTTATGCAACAGCGGAGCTGAAGGCAATGAAAATGCCTTAAAAGTTGCCTCATTCCATACAGGTAAAAATAAAGTAGTTGCTTTTAAGCATAGCTTTCATGGCCGAACAGAAGCAGCTTTAAATGTTACTGATAACGCGAAACTTAAAGCACCTATTAATGAAAGTGCTTTTCCTGTTGAGCTGATTGACCTAAATGATGAAGGTCAGCTATCTGATACTCTAAAAAGCAATGATGTTTGTGCTGTAATTATTGAAGGCATTCAGGGTGTAGGCGGATTAAATATGCCCACTGATAATTATTTGCAGTTCCTCGAAAAGGAGTGTAAAGCTCATGGTGTGATGTTGATTTTGGATGAAATACAATCTGGATTTGGTAGAAGTGGGAAATTCTTTGCACATCAGCATGCAGGTATAAAAGCAGATATAATCTCAATGGCCAAAGGCATGGGCAATGGCTTCCCGGTAGCTGGAGTTTTAATAAATCCGGAAATACAGGCCTCAAGTGGAATGCTTGGGACGACTTTTGGTGGAAATCATTTGGCTTGTGCAGCAGCACTGTCTGTTTTAGAAACTATTGAGAATGAAAGGCTAATGGAAAATGCAGAGACCATAAGTAAGCAATTAATTGCCGAATTAAAGCAGCTTCCAAAAATCAAAAAGATAAAAGGCCGAGGCTTAATGATTGGTGTTGAGTTGGATGAACCAATAAGCCAGCTTAGAAGCAAAATACTCAACGACTATAAAATATTTACAGGTAATGCATCAAACCCAAATGTGTTGAGAATTCTTCCACCATTAGGTATAAAATGGGAACAGGTTCAGCCATTTGTAGAAGCATTAAAAAAAGAACTCGCGTGAAAAATTTTACTTCAATAAAAGATGTGCCTGATGTAAAGGCACTGCTCCAGTTGGCTCAGGAGATAAAAAAACAACCCTATAACTATAAGAGCTATGGAGAAAATAAAACATTAGGCCTCCTCTTTTTCAACCCTAGCCTGCGCACCAGAATGAGCACCCAAAAAGCCGCTCAAAATTTGAGCATGCAAGTAATGGTTATGAACCTTAACAGTGATGGCTGGCAAATAGAGTTGGAAGATGGGACAGTAATGAACCAGGGCACTCAGGAGCACATTAAAGAAGCTGCTGGCGTGATCTCTCAATATTGTGATATTATGGGGGTTCGGACCTTTCCTTCCCTGACTGATAAAGAAGCTGATTACAGTGAAAAGGTACTGAATAAATTTCTTGAACATTCCTTAATACCGGTTATCTCATTAGAAAGTGCTACCCTTCACCCTCTACAGTCATTTGCAGATCTCATTACTATTGTAGAGCAAAAGAAAATTGCAAAGCCAAAAGTGGTACTCTCCTGGGCTCCACATGTGCGTTCATTACCACAAGCAGTGTCCAATTCTTTTGCACAATGGATGAGCAATGCGGATGTTGACTTTATAATCACAAATCCCGAAGGGTTCGATCTGGCCGATGAATTCACCAATGGAACAAAAGTTATTCATGATCAGGATGAAGCACTGGCTAACGCTGACTTTGTATATGCCAAAAACTGGTCATCTTATGAAGACTATGGTAAAATCAGAACTGACCTCAACCAATGGCAAATCACCAACAAAAAGATGGCCTTGACCAATGATGGAAAATTCATGCATTGCCTTCCAGTTAGAAGAAATTTGGTGGTGGCCGATGAAGTGCTAGATTCAGAAGCATCCATTGTTTTACAGCAAGCTAACAACCGAACTTATGCCGCGCAGGCCGTGCTATTAAACATCTTGAGAAATGGCAGTTGATTTAAAAGTTATTAAGATTGGTGGTAATGTAATTGACAACCCTGCCATGCTGGACAGTTTTCTACAGGATTTTGCTGCATTAGAGGGGTCGAAAATATTGGTGCATGGTGGTGGCAAAAAGGCCACTGAGTTAAGCCAAAAGATGGGTTTTTCTCCTCAAATGGTAGAGGGCCGAAGAATCACTACAGATCAGGATATCGAAGTGGTGACCATGGTGTATGCAGGGCTCATCAATAAGTGTGTAGTGGCTAAACTTCAGAAGTTAGGGAATAACACTATAGGCCTGTCGGGAGCAGATGGTAATGCTATTCTGGCTTCCAAACGTCCGGTAAAAAATATCGATTATGGTTGGGTTGGTGATATTGAGAAAGTAAATGCCGGTTTTTTAAGATCACTTATTGACCAAGGTATCACACCTGTCCTTTGTGCCATCACACATGATGGTAATGAGCACCTTTTAAATACCAATGCTGATACCATTGCTTCCGAAGTCGCTGTTGCCATGTCAACACTTTACAATACTCAGTTGATTTACTGCTTTGAAAAGCAGGGAGTACTCACCGATGTAAATGATGAGAGTTCTGTAATTTCTGAACTTAATGAAGCAAATTACAACTCGTTAAAAGACGAAGAAGCCATTCACTCCGGAATGATTCCAAAGCTTGACAACTGCTTCAATGCATTGAAAAAGAATGTTGCTAAAGTAATTATTGGAAGTCCGGAGGTGCTAAAAAAGGATTACGAAACCTTTACTACCTTAACCTTGTAAATGGAAACCTCAGTATTATATAGCAAGGCTATTGATCTGCTCAAACAGCTGATCTCCACTCCTTCTTTATCAAAAGAGGAAGATAAAACCGCTGCATTAATTGCCGATTGGTTGAATAATGAAAACATTGAATGGAAGCAAGACCAAAATAATATTTGGGCTACCAATAAATACTTTGATAGTAACAAACCCACCATCCTTTTAAACTCCCATCACGACACGGTAAAGCCAAACAAGGGTTACACCAAAGATCCTTTTAGTCCTGAAATTGAGGATGGTAAATTATACGGTTTGGGAAGTAATGATGCAGGAGCAAGTTTGGTTAGTTTGATGGCAACTTTCAG
>NZ_SMLV01000432.1:0-3638 GCF_009711525.1 Fulvivirga lutimaris | reverse complement strand
GCAACGGCAGAAGAAGAAAACTCAGGCCCTAATGGTCTGGCTCATTTAAAAACACAATTGCCGCAAATGGATTTTGCCATTGTAGGAGAGCCAACAGGCATGAATCTGGCTATCGCAGAAAAGGGTTTGTTGGTAATTGATGGAATGGCCAAAGGAACTGCAGGTCATGCAGCACACCCAAATGATGATAATGCTATTTACAATGCATTGAAAGATATCCAGTGGATTGAGCAATATCAATTTCCAAAGGTTTCTGATCTACTTGGTCCGGTAAAAATGACTGTTACCCAAATCAACGCAGGCCAGCAGCATAATGTGGTGCCCGATCAATGCCATTTTGTGGTTGATGTGCGTGTGAATGAGTGCTACTCTAATGAGGAAGTCTTTTCCATTATTGATGAACATACAAAAAGTGAAATGAAGGCACGGTCGTTCAGACTTAACTCCTCCTCTATTCCTTTAGATCGCCCATTTGTTCAGGGTGGCATCAACCTAGGAAGAACCACTTATGGATCACCTACATTGTCGGATCAGGCTATTTTAAGTTGCCCATCGGTAAAAGTTGGGCCGGGCGATTCTACCCGTTCTCATCAGGCTGATGAGTACATTTATTTAAAAGAGATTGAAGAGGGGATTGAATTGTATATTAAAATGTTGAATGAGATAATAAAATGATTCTTCACCAAAAACGTAGAATAACTCCGTCATTCCGGAATTTTCCTAAAGAAAATGTCCGGAATCTCTGTCGAATGCGAATTTAAGATCCCTGATAATTATTGATCTTTTTAAAGTTGGATCAATAATTTAAGGAATGACGATAGTTAAAAATTAAACAAACTATGAAACTCTGGGACAAAGGTTATACTACTGAAAATATTGTTGAGCGATTTACCGTAGGTAATGATCGCGTGCTAGATCTTAAACTTGCAAAGTTTGATGTTCAAGGCAATGCCGTACATGCCAAAATGCTAGCTAAGATTGGAATTCTGACAGAACAAGAATTAGCAGACATTCTCAAAGGGCTGGAAGAAATAGACCAGACCATTGAAGATGGCACCTTCACTATAGAAGGTGATTTTGAAGATGTGCACAGCAAAATTGAATTTGAACTGGTTAAGAAAATTGGTGAAGCTGGTAAAAAAATACATACTGCGCGCTCAAGGAACGATCAGGTTTTAGTGGATTTGCATTTATATGCCAAGGATGAAATCATCCAAATCAAAGGCCTGATGCAAACACTTTTTAAAACCTTGATCAGGCTGACAGAGCAGCATCAAAAAGTTTTATTACCTGGCTACACCCACATGCAGATTGCCATGCCCTCTTCCTTTGGGCTATGGTTTGGGGCTTATGCAGAAAGCCTGATTGATGATATGATCATGATGAATGCCGCTTTTAAAATTGCGGATCAAAATCCATTGGGCTCAGCAGCAGGTTATGGTTCCTCATTCCCCATTGACCGAACCATGACCACTGAATTGCTGGGTTTTGAAACCATGAAATACAATGTTGTGGCTGCGCAGATGAGTCGTGGTAAATTAGAAAGATCTATCTCCTATGGTCTTGCCTCAGTAGCCGGAACGCTTTCCAAATTCTCAGCTGACGTCTGTCTGTTTATGAGTCAGAATTTTAATTTTATTGGCTTCCCAAAGGAACTCACCACAGGTTCAAGCATTATGCCGCACAAACAAAATCCGGATGTATTTGAGCTAATGCGCGCGAAGTGCAATCAGATTCAAAGTCTGCCAGTTGAGATTAGTTATATGATCAATAATCTCACCAGTGGCTATCACCGTGATTTTCAGCAGCTAAAAGAAAGCATCATGAATGGCATTGACCAACTTAAGGACAACCTTGAGGTTTGTAATTTTATGCTTCAACACATCAAGGTCAATGAAAATATTTTGGACAGCGATATGTACGACTATCTCTACAGCGTGGAAGAGGTGAACAAGTTGGTAATGTCAGGCATGCCATTTAGAGAGGCCTACCAAAAGCTGGGCAAAGACATTATGGAAGGCAACTATAAGCCAGAAAAGAATGTGCATCATACCCACGAAGGCAGCATTGGAAATTTGTGTTTGGAGGAGATAAAGAAAAAAATGAGTGATGTTATGAAATGAGAACCTCACGCCATATTTCAACAACACTAAACTTTCACAATAATTAAAGGTAGCTTTGCAGCTTATTTTGAAAGCGCAGCTATGAAACGTATCAACGAGTACAAAAAACTTTTTAATGTAACCGGAAACATTGATTTAAAGGAGTTGAAGACTTCTTACAGAAATCTGGTTAAAGAATGGCACCCCGATAAGTTTCAGGCTGGTGATGCTAAAGCTGAAGAAGCTGAGCTTAAAAGTCAGCAAATTATTGATGGCTATCACTTTTTGGTAAGCATTGCTCCTGAGACCAAAGCTGCTACTTTGGAGGAGTACACAAATACAATTAACGAATCTGGCATTGCGGATTTCAAACATAAAGGCCTTTTATTAGAAGTTACTTTTCAGGATGGCAGTGTTTATGAATATTTTGGTGTAACAAGAAATCTCTATATCAAATTTGTGAATGCTGATAAGCCATTGCGTTTTGCCAAGCGTAATATTTTCAACTCATTTTTATATAGAAAGTCGAAGAAAGCCGATATGGTAGCCTAAAACTCTGCTTCCCCTTGTGATGAAATATTTATATTAGTGTCACTACTAATATAAATATCATGGGTATTATCATACAGGGCATTCAGTTTGACGAAAAATCTTCTTACCTCAGGGGGCCAGCGCTGGCACCTCCCCTAATCAGGCAAGCGCTGCATAGTGGCGCCTTCAATATGTTTGCTGAGAATGGCATTTCTATTGATGATCTGCAAATTCAAGATAAGGGTGACTTTGAGATCAAAGAGTATTTTGATATTGAACAAATTACTAAAAAGCACCTTGATGAGGACAAGAAGATATTAACGCTTGGCGGTGATCATTCCATTGCTTTCCCAATTATTAAAGCCCATTTTGAAAAATACCCAAAGCTTGACATTCTCCAAATAGATGCTCATTCAGACCTTTATGATGAATTTGAAGGTGATAAATATTCACACGCCTGTCCGTTTGCCAGGATCATGGAAAATGGTTTTGCAACCAGGCTCGTACAGGTAGGCATAAGAACTTTAAGTACACATCAGGCCGAACAAGCTGACAAGTTTGGAGTTGAGATTCATCAAATGAGAAATCTTGATTTTGGTAAAATTAAGAAGTTTGAAAACCCCTTGTATATCACACTAGATCTTGACGGTATAGATCCTGCTTTTGCCCCTGGTGTATCTCATCACGAGCCAGGTGGCCTGACTTCCCGTCAAGTTATTGATCTGATCCATAATCTTGATGCAGAAGTAATAGGCGCTGACATTGTAGAATATAACCCCACCAAAGATTTGCACGATATGACGGCCTTTTTGGCTGCAAAGATGATGAAAGAGATTTTGGTGAAGATGGGTTGAAGTTTACACCCTACATCTTCCCCTGATTTATTCCGGGGTCTTGAACTATTATGAGATGCCGGAATATATGGGGAAAGGTGTTATTAAATTATTTCAGCATTTTAGTCAACACACCGAAACCTGCACGTCTTTCATATGAATTTTGACACTA
>NZ_SMLV01000210.1 GCF_009711525.1 Fulvivirga lutimaris | reverse complement strand
TTTATAAGGTATTATTCCATCGTTTCCCTAATTCAAAATTTGTGTTATTGGAAAGGGATGCTGACAAATGGTTCGATTCAATGATAAGTCATTCTAAAGGAAAAACTTTAGGCAATACTTATATGCATAGCAGACTGTATAGAAGGGAAGATGATTTCTACAACTTAGGAATTGACCAGAAGGTCTTATATTCCACAGAAATTGATAAGCTTTTAGAACTAAATGATAACTTAAGAGAACAATACAAAAAGGTTTATCAACTTCGTAATAGAGAAGTTTTAGAGTTTTTTTCTGAGCTAAATAGAGATAGGCTAATTCATGCTAAATTAGAGGATAAGAATAAGTGGAAAAAGTTAGGTGATTTTTTTGGATTTACTGTGAAGGAAGAATTTGATGTACATTATAATAAAAGTAATACATGATACCGGTTACTAAACCATTTTTACCTCCTCAAGAGGAATATACTAGGTATGTCAATGGTATCTGGAATCGTAATTGGTTGACCAACAATGGGCCTTTGGTAAATGAAATTGAATTGCGCCTAAAAGAATATTTAGGTCTAAAACATTTATTGTATGTAGGAAATGGAACCATTGCGTTACAATTAGCAATCAAAGCATTGAACTTAGTTGGAAAGGAAATTATCACAACCCCATTCTCCTATGTGGCTACCACAAGTAGTATTGTTTGGGAAGGTTATAAACCTGTTTTTGCTGACATTGACCCTCTTACTTTAACTATTAACCCACTTGAAATTGAGAATAAAATAACTTCAAGTACTGCAGCCATCTTAGCTACACACGTTTATGGTAATGCTTGCGATATTCATGCGATTGACAAAATTGCAAAAAGGCATAAGCTGAAAGTTATTTATGATGCTGCACATTGTTTTGGAAGCAAATATGACGGGAGAAGTGTTTTTGATTTTGGTGATATCTCAACGGCAAGTTTTCACGCAACCAAAATATTTCATACAATAGAAGGAGGATCCGTTTGTTCGAATGACCCTGATTTGATTAAGAGAGTTTCGTACATGCGAAATTTTGGGCATTCTGGTCCTGAAGACTTCGCTGGACTAGGAATAAATGGAAAAAATTCTGAATTCCATGCGGCCATGGGTCTGGTAAATTTGAAATATATCGATGAAATACTAAGGAAAAGAAAGGAACTATCACTATACTATGACCAAGTATTATCAAATCTTGAAGTGAGTAAGCCTAAAATAAATGATAAGTGCTCCTTCAATTTTGCTTACTATCCCATTATTTTTAAGTCGGAAATGGATTTGGCAAAGAGTTTTGAACGTCTTAATAGAGCAGAAATATTCCCCAGGCGTTATTTTTATCCTTCTTTGTCTCAGTTGCCCTATGTTGAAAGGGAGAATCTACCAGTAACAGATGATCTGAGTAAAAGAGTTTTATGTCTTCCCTTGTATCATACCTTGTCTTTTGAAGAAATTGATTTGATTGCAAGGCTATTAATGAGGATTCAAAATCATGGAGTATGAAAGTAGCCATTATGCAGCCTTACATATTTCCATATGTAGGGTATTTTCAGTTGATTAAAGCGGTAGATGTTTTTGTGTTCTATGATGATGTGAACTTCATTAAAAAGGGATATATCAATAAAAATACCATATTATTAGAAGGTAAAGCACATGACTTTACATTACCTTGTCATAAAATCAGTCAAAATAAGTTAATCAATGAGACTTATGTGGCCTATGATAATCCTGCTTTTGATAAGTTGATTAAAACATTTGATGTAGCGTATAAAAGCGCACCAAATTATGAGTTTGTGAAACCGCTTTTTTATCGTGCATTAAATGGGAAGCCACTTTCCATTGCCGAATTAGCAGAACACAGTGTCATTGAAGTTTGCAAATACTTGGGGTTAAAGACTCAATTTCTAACTGCTTCTAAACTAAATCTTGATAATAGACATTTGAACAGGGCAGATAGGTTAATAGATACAACTACTCAGTTGGATAGTAATTATTATATAAATGCTATTGGCGGTCAAAAATTATATTCCAAAGACTATTTTGAAGAAAGGAATGTTAAATTGGATTTTCTACAACCTAATTTGAAAAAGTATGATCAAGGAATGGAGCAGTTCATACCAGGCTTATCCATTATAGATGCATTGATGTGGTGTAGTATAGAGGAGGTTATTGGCTTACTGGAAGATTACCAACTGGTATAACTATGCATTTAAATGACAAATTATTAGCTATAGCTCATTTGATCTATGATCAGAGTCTCTATCTTGAAAGGGATGACCTAGTACTATTGGAAGGAATGGATGTAGAGCAGAGTACGCTATTAGCCTTTGCCGCTATAGGTAGACAAAAGGGCTATGAAGTCTACATTTTAAATAAATCGCTGGATGTAAATAATTTTAATAATTCCGCTAGTGCACTCTTGGGTGAGCTTGCTAATTTTGAATTGGCCTTAATGAAGCGTGCCAAAGCCCTAATAGGTTTAAGAAATGTTGTAGACGCTAAGATTAGGCTTGATAAAGAACAAAAATCCATGGTTTTGGATTCTTACTTAAAACCTGTCCATTATGATTATAGGAATAAACACCTACAATGGATTTACTTTAGACTGCCTAATGAGTATTTTTCCACACAGGTTGGAGTAGAATATAGTGTATTTCAGGACTACTACTATAAATGTGTATTACTAAATTATAATGCTTTAAATGAGCAACAAAAAGCCTTATCTAAATATCTAAACCATACAAAGAAGGTAAAAATAACGGGTAATAATACTAGTTTGATATTTGATTTAATAGAGGATGGTGTGTTTAATGCTACAGGGTATCATAATTTACCTGATGGAGAAGTTTTCACAAGCCCATTAAAATATTCTGTTAATGGCCACATTCAATTTAATGTGCCCACTACCTATTATGGAGTAAAATTCGATAAAATTTGGCTGAAATTTGATCATGGAAAGGTAGTAGATGCCAAGTCAAATCAGCACAACTCTGAATTAATGACCTTCTTAAATCAGGATGAAGGTAGTTCTTATATAGGAGAGTTTGCTATCGGAACTAATCCATTTATAGATAAACCTATCAATGATATTTTATTTGATGAAAAAATGTGGGGTACTCTTCATATTGCATTAGGAAACGCATATCAAGAGGCCGATAATGGTAATAGGTCTGCCATACATTGGGATTTGATATTGGATCAAAGATTGCCTTTCGGTGGCGAACTTTATTTCGATGATCAATTGATTAGAAAGAATGGTTTGTTTGTAACAAGCGAGCTAGTACATTTAAACCCTGAAATTTTAAAGAACAAAATCCGCTATGAATAATAAAGTAATTATTTTCGGAGTATTAGACACAGCAGAACTTGCCCATTTTTATTTGACACACGATTCTTCTTATGAAGTAGTGGGATTTACAGTTCATGAAAAATACTTATCTGACAGTGAGTTTCATGGCTTACCTGTGGTACCATTTGAAGAGGTAGAGAACATATTTTCACCAGACGATTTTATGTTTTTTGCTCCAATGACTGGAAAGGGTATGAACAAGAACAGAGAAATCGTTTATAATCAGGCAAAAGGTAAAGGCTATCGTTTTATTTCATACATCAGCACCAAGGCCACAATATTCCCTGAAACAAAAATTGGAGACAATTGCTTTATTCTGGAAGATAATACTATTCAGCCCTATACAACTATAGGGAATAATATAGTACTATGGAGTGGTAACCATATTGGCCATCATGGTAGTATTGAGGATCATGTATTTTTCACTTCTCATGTAGTAATGTCAGGCCACTGCACCATAGAGTCTTATAGCTTCTTTGGTGTAAATGCTACTATACGTGATTATATCACAATAGCAGAAGGAACTTTAGTGGCAATGTCAGCTTCTATTACCAAGAATACAGAACCATATGGTGTTTATTTTGGAAGTCCTGCTAAAAAGGGACCTAAATCAAGTATTGATACTTATTAATTTATGAAGTGGATTAAAAAGGGATTAATATATAAGCCAACAGGGGAAAAAGATTGGAGTAAGACTCATGCACAAGTACCCATTGTTGATTTTAATTCTTCTAAAAACACCTTAAATATATATTTCTCAACCAGGGATGAATACGGAAGAAGTTTGCCAGATGTTATTACAGTAGATGCTGATAATCCTAAAACTATTTTAGCAACCAACAACCAGCCTATTCTGAAATTGGGAAAGAAAGGAACTTTTGATGATTGTGGTGTCATGCCCTCATGGATAATAGAACATCAGGGTAAAAAATACCTGTATTATATTGGGTGGAATATAAGGAATACAATACCATATCATAATGCTGTTGGTTTGGCTATTAGTGAAGATGGAGGTAAAAGTTTCCATAAATTTTCTGAGGGACCTCTTTGGGATAGAGACTATCGAGAACCACATTATTCGGGTACTAGTTGTGTAATAATTGACTCAAATGGTATTTGGAGAAATTGGTATTTATCCTGCACAGAGTGGCGAAATGTTAAAGACAAAATGGAGCCAAGGTATCATATCAAATATGCAGAATCGTTTGATGGAATTGACTGGATTCGAAAAGGTAAAGTGTCAATAGATTACAAATCTGAAGAAGAGGCAGGCATTGTAAAGGCAAGCGTTATATTTGAAGATAGCATATATAAAATGTGGTATGCCTATCGAAATTTCACTGATTATAGAATAGACGTCAATAACAGTTACAGAATAGGTTATGCTGAGTCTAGCGATGGTATTGACTTTAAAAGAATGGATCATTTAGTAGACTTAGATGTAAGTGAATCTGGATGGGATAGCCTTATGATAAGTTATCCACATGTAATTGATGTAAATAAGCAAAGACTTATGTTTTACAATGGTAACGGTTTTGGACAGTCTGGTTTTGGTTATGCAGAACTGAAATTTCAATAAGAATGCAAAAAGTTTTTAATATAGGTTTCCCAAAATCAGGAACCACTTCCTTTGAGTATGCGATGGATATTCTGGGCTATAAGGTTTATCACGGGAATTGGAGATTGAAGCACAACGATTATATGTTGGCCTTGTGGATTCATAGAGATTTTGAAGAGATAAGAAGGATGTCTACATATTGGGAAGCTTTTGCAGATGCACCTTGGGGAGGAACCGAATTATATAAGGAATTATATCAATGGTATCCTGATGCGAAATTTATTTATACAGTTCGCGATGCAGAAGATTGGTATCAATCGATTATAAAGATGTTAACTCGTTACGATTCTAATTTACTGACTGCCTTAGATACTTATCATGCTAACCAACGCTATGGCTTTGCCAATTTTATTAAACATACATTTGATATAACTAACTTAGAAGGTGTAAAACAAAAGATGATTGATCATTATAATGATCATTATTCTACTGCAATAGAATTCTTGAAAGCAAATGAAGTAGATATTTTAGAATTTGATAGTAATGAAGGTAATGGTTGGAATAAACTCTGCTCATTTTTGGATAAACCAATTCCGAAAAAAAAATACCCTTATTTAAATAAACACTCAAATTTAAATTCAGATCCACCAAATTTCTTGAACAAGGTAAGGTTTAAGTTGAAGTACTATTTGAAAAAAATATCTACTGATAAATAAAACTCAATATTAATGAAGAATTATTTTATCGTAACTGCCCATGGCT
>NZ_SMLV01000234.1:2695-7054 GCF_009711525.1 Fulvivirga lutimaris | reverse complement strand
ACTTTATATTATTAAATATTTACGCATGATTTCATTAGAAAATATCAAAACAAATCTGGACAATGGTGTGCTCACAGCTACCATAAACAGGCCTCAAAGCTTAAATGCTTTAAATATTCAAACTATTGAGGATATCAGGCAGCTCATGACAGAGGTCTATGATAACCCAGAAGTAAAAGGACTAATTTTAACTGGAGAAGGTGAAAAAGCTTTTGTTGCAGGTGCAGACATTACAGAAATAGCTACCCTCAATGAAATGAATGCTCGTAAATTTGCTGAAAAGGGTCAGGAGGTATTTAGCTCTATCGAAAATTGTCCAAAGCCCGTTATAGCAGCTGTTAATGGCTTTGCATTAGGTGGCGGGTGCGAATTAGCCATGGCTTGTCATATTCGCATAGCAACTTCAAATGCCAAATTTGGTCAACCTGAAGTAAACTTGGGCGTCATTCCTGGCTATGGAGGTACGCAGAGATTAACTCAACTAGTGGGTAAGGGAAAGGCCTTCGAACTAATGATGACTGGAGATATGATATCGGCTGATGAAGCTTTGTCATTAGGATTGGTAAATCATGTTGTTCAGACGAGAGAAGAATTACATGAATTATGCAATAAAATAATAGGCAAAATTATTGCAAAAGCTCCATTAGCAATTGGCATGGTTGTCAACTGTATTAACGCTTATTTCAGTAATGAAGACGGTTATCAGACAGAAGCTAATGATTTTGCACATTGTACCACAACTAATGATTTTAAGGAAGGCACCACTGCATTTTTAGAAAAAAGAAAGCCCACATTTAAAGGTGAATAACATCGGATTTGAATGAGTCAGCTTAAAAGTCTCGCAGGCCAAACGGCCATTTACGGTGTTAGCAGTATTTTAGGTAGGCTTATCAACTATGCATTGGTTCCACTCCACACCATCGTTTTTGCAAGAGGAGAATTAGGTATAGTAACTAACCTATATGCCTATACAGCCATATTCATGATTATCTATACTTTTGGTATGGAAACGGCCTATTTTAGATTTGTAAAGAAGAACCCTTTAAACGCCTTTCAGCTCACATCTTCAGCGGTGATTGTGATAAGCACTTTATTTTCTGTGTTTATTTTCATTTTCTCGGACTCTCTGGCCTACCTGATTAAATATCCTGACACGGCTTTATATATTAGATGGCTCGCCATTATACTTTGGATTGATTCTTTCCTTGCTATTCCATTTGCCAAATTGAGGCATGAGAATAAAGCACGAAAATTTGCAACTGCTAAGATTATTAACATTCTGCTTAATATAGTTTTGCAGGTTGTCCTTTTATTATTACTACCAATAATTCAACAATCATTTGCTCCAGATACTGAACCATGGAATATTGGCATTGGCTTTATTTTTCTCTCTAACCTCATTGCCAACGCTTCACTAATTATAATTCTATTCAGCGAAATCAAGCTTATCCGATTAAGGTTTAATTGGGATGAGTTTAAGCCAATTCTTTTTTATGCATTTCCAATATTTTTAATGGGTCTGGCAGGCATGCTTAATGAGCAATTAGATAAGATATTACTCGAATACATGCTCCCTGACACCTTTTACAATGACATGAATAGTACAGAAGCAGTTGGGGTATATGGTCAACTATTAAAGCTAGGGATTTTTATGATGCTAGCTATACAAGCTTTTAGATATGCGGGAGAACCATTTTTCTTTTCTAAAGCTGAGGATAAAAATGCTCCTGAGTTATTCGCAAAGGTTATGCATTACTTTGTAATATCTGGCCTTTTATTATTTGTTTTAGTTAGCATCAATGTAGATCTGATAGCCTTTATTTTTTTAAGAAGCCCTGAGTATCGCGTGGCACTTTATCTGGTTCCACTACTGTTATTTGGTAAGTTACTCTATGGAGTATATTTAAACTTGAGCATCTGGTTTAAACTTACAGACAAAACGAAGTTTGGCACCTATTTTAGTATTCTGGGTGTAATAATAATGATTGCTGCCAATGTACTATTAATTCCAATTATTGGTTTAATCGGCTGTGCTATTAGTATTATAATATGCTATGCTATTATGTCATTAGCCTGCTATTTATATGGTCAAAAATATTTCCCAGTACCCTACAAATTTCAAAAGCTAATCCCCTATTTGGCAATCTCCTTAACCATTGTATATTTCTTCTTTACATGGCACATCTCAAATTTTGTTTTAGAGTCCATTATTAGAATAGCTTTTTCAGCAATCATTTTAATCTTTCTCATTTGGTTTGAAAAAAAGAATTTGGCAACCAAAACCTTCTAATTTTTATTAGTTTTGAAGCCTGATTTAAAATAAAAGCTATGAATATAATTATACCTATGGCAGGCATGGGCAAAAGAATGCGCCCACATACATTAACTACTCCTAAACCTCTTATACCTATTGCGGGAAAACCAATAGTACACCGTTTAGTAGAGGATATTGTTAAAGTGTGTGATTCCGCTATTGGTGAAATTGGTTTTATTATAGGCAGGCATTTTGGTAAAGAAGTAGAAGCTACCCTTCTAAAGATTGCAGAAGAAGTAGGAGGTCAGGGAAGAATATTTTATCAGGATGAGGCTTTGGGTACAGCTCACGCTATATTATGTGCTCAATCATTGCTTGAAGGCAATGTAGTGGTAGCATTTGCTGACACGTTATTTAAGGCTGACTTTAAACTTGACGCGTCTAAAGATGGAATCATCTGGGTGCAGCAGGTTGATGACCCATCTGCCTTTGGAGTAATAAAAATAGAAGGAGATGTAATTACCGATTTCGTTGAGAAGCCTGAAGAATTCATATCTGATTTAGCAATTATTGGAATCTACTATTTCAAAAACGGAGCATTTCTTAAATCAGAATTACAATATTTGTTAGACAATGACATCAAGGATAAAGGTGAGTTTCAATTAACCAATGCCCTTGAGAACATGAAAAATAAAGGAACCAATTTTGTACCTGGACAGGTGTCTGAGTGGCTTGATTGTGGTAACAAAAATGCTACCGTATATACTAATAAGAGATATCTTGAATTTATCAAAGATGAAAATCTGGTACATTCAACAGTGGTCAACAAAAACTCTGTGATTATACCGCCTGTTTACGCTGGCGAAAATGTAGTGCTAGAAAATTGTGTTATCGGGCCACATGTATCCATTGGCGATAATACAACAATTAAGAGTTCTATCATCCAAAATTCTATCATTCAGACCAACAGTGAGTTAAATAATGCGAATTTGAAAAACTCAATGATTGGCAATTTCGTTACCTTGGAAGGTTCTTCAGACGACATGAGTGTTGGAGATTTCAATTCGATAGTTTAAATTATCTTAATGACCATCCGTAAAGTTCATATCCTGTTTATCATTCTGCTAATGTTTGCAGGAAATGGATTTGTATTGGGTCAAAAAAAGAAAAATTCTGATAAGAACTTAAGGGAAGCCGAATTTTACTTCACCGAAGGTGAAAAGTATTACATTCTTGAGGACTATGCCAAGGCTTTAGTTCTATTCCAAAAATCTTTAGATACAGGGCCGGATAACGCCACTGTTTATTTTAAGATTGGTCAAATTTACTCTCAAAGTAGTGAATTAGATAAAGCGTTGACGAATGCTAAAAAGGCCGTTGATCTTGACGACAAGAACAAATACTTCTATGTTCTTTTAGCTGATATCTATACCCAAATGGGGAATTTCCCCGAAGCAGCAAAGGTGTATGAAGATCTTGTTAGTAAAATCGAGAAAACGGAAATCTACCTTTTTGAGCTCGCTGCGTTATATCTATATCAGCAGCGCTATGATGATGCACTTAGCACCTACAACAGAATAGAAGATTCTTATGGAGTGTCGGAAGAGATTTCCTTTCAAAAACAGAAAATTTATCTTCAGCTAAACCAGCCTGACAAAGCACTTGCAGAAGGTGATAAGTTGATATCTACTTTTCCTGGTGAAGAAGGTTATGTTTTAAAGCAAGCTGAGATTCTTATTCATAATAAGCAGGATGCTCAGGCCAAAAAGTATTTGAATGAATATTTAACAGAGAACCCAGATGGATATCAGTCCCGAATGGTATTGGCTGAACTTAAACGAAGAAATGACGACTATCCCGGAGCACTGGAAGATTTAAAAGTGATTTTTAAAAACCCTGATTATAACCCTGATAACAAAGTACAGTTGCTAGCGGAGTACAGATCAGAACTAACGGCAGAGCAATTACTGCAGTTTGCTACTCCCTTAGCAGAAATATTAGTAGATGTGCATCCTGAAGTAGCTGATGCCCATATTATTTACGGTGATTTATTGCAGCAGGCCAATAAACCCGAGCAGTCTGTAAAAAATTACAAGGCTGCCATT
>NZ_SMLV01000234.1:0-2464 GCF_009711525.1 Fulvivirga lutimaris | reverse complement strand
ACAGTGTCATTGACTTTTCAAATATTGCACTTGAACTATTTCCAAATCAAGCCATTTTATATTATTTCAATGGAGCTGCTAATCTTCAGGAAAACAATTATGAAGAAGCTAGCTTTGCATTAGAACAAGGTAAAAAATTAGCCTCAGCAAATCTTAACCTTATAGGAGCTTTTAATTCAATGTTGGGCGATGCGTATAATGGTCAGGAGCTTTATGAAAAATCTGACGAGGCATTTGAAGCTGCACTTGACTTTGACCCAAATAATTACGGGATTCTCAACAACTATAGCTATTATCTCGCATTGAGAAAAGAAAATCTTGACAAGGCAGAAAGAATGTCAAAGAAAGTGGTTGATAACAACCCAGATGATGTCACCTTTTTAGACACCTATGCATGGGTACTATTCTCAAAAGAAAAATATAAGGAGGCCAAAAAAGTAATGGAGAAAGCCATCTCAATTGGAAATGTAGAGGCAGTTCATTACGAGCACTATGGTGATATACTTTTTAAACTTGGCAATGTCGATGAGGCTGTAAAACAATGGCAGGTAGCTAAAGGAATGGATCCGAACTCCGAGCTCATAGACAAAAAAATAGCAGACAAAAAACTATATGAGTAGGACTCGAGTGGCTCTTAGGCTAATAGCCTTACTAATAATGCTATCATCTTGTGGCCAAAAATTTTCTGGCATTAGCTGGAATTTTTTAGATAGGAACAAGCTGGAAGTTAGAGAAACTAATTTTGAATACTTCTCTGGCAAAGCGAAAATCAACTATAAAGATGACGAGCATGACGTTAAAGCCAAGGCCAATGTTAGAATAAGAAAAGATAGCGTTATCTGGATTTCATTTTCTGCTATTGGTATACAAGGTGCGCGTTGTTTGATTGACAAAGACTCGATCACAATTCTAAACCTTGTAAAAAAGGAGTACTATGTATTTAATTATGACTCTTTGAGCAAGAGGTTCAATTTCGACATAAACTTTGAAGCCATACAGGCTGTTGCTCTAGGTAATTTAATTAAAGAGAAAGATAGAAATGATGAGGTTGAGAAAAATGAAGACTTCTACGTCTTGAAGCAGAGATCAGGCAATGTATCAATCCACAACTTCGTTAGTCCTAAGACAATGAAAATTGAGCGTGTAGAAATGTTAGAACCAGATTCTAAAAACACCGCAGTGATTAGGTATTATGACTATCAAATGGTAGAAGATCAGGCATTTCCTTATTCTGCAATAATTTCATTATTTTACAAAGCAAATGCTGGCACACTCAATACGGTAATAGAGTTTGAGTATAACAAAGCTCAAATCGAATCAAAAGAGCTTAAGTTCCCTTTTAGCATTCCTAAGAAATATGAGCGTAAATAGGAAACTTGGATTTTTAATCATCACACTGATTTTATCATGTCAGTTCTCTTTTGCTCAAAAATCTAAAGCTCAACTTCAAAAAGAGAAGCAGGAAAACCTTGAAAAAATTGCTCAGGCAGAGAAAATACTTTCAGAAACCAAAGGTAAGAAGCAAAACACACTAGGTCAGCTAAGCGCCTTGAATCAGCGCATTAAAACTCAGGAAGACCTTATCAACTCCATTAGGGGCGAGATGTATCTGCTAAATGATGAGATTGACGAGAACAACTCTATTATAGAATCGCTTTCCAAAGATCTCAAGCAGCTGAAAAAGGAATATGCAGCAATGATATATGCAGCGTCAAAGGCGAGTAAAGGTCAAAACAAACTAACCTTTCTTTTTTCAGCTAAGTCTTTCAATCAGCTGGTCATGCGCTATAAATATCTTGAGCAATACAGTGCAGCTCGTAAAAAGCAGGCAGAGCAAATTACTAAAGTTCAGGAGGTGCTTTCAGATCAAGTGACAGTTATCCAAAGCAAAGTATCCGAAAAGAATATCCTGCTAGCGGAGAATGTGCAGGAAAATAAAAGTTTAGCTGAACTTAAAACCTCACAAAGTAGCCTTGTTACCAATCTTCAAAAGCAGGAAAACAAGTTAAAAAGAGACTTAGAAGATCGAAAAAATGCAGTTGCTAAACTGGATAAACTTATCAATGACATCATCACAGCTGAAATAGAAAAGTCTAGGATAGCTGAGAAATCTACAATGGATGCAAGTATAAAATTAGCTAGCGAATTTGCTGACAATAAAACCAAATTACCATGGCCGGTTCAAGGCTTTGTCTCTCAAAAATTTGGTAAGCAAAACCATCCTGTGCTAAGAGGTATTATCATGAACAATACCGGTGTTAACATTCAGACTAAACAAAACGAAAAAGTAAAATCAATCTTCAGTGGCGAGGTACGCACTGTGGCTTTTGTGCCATTAGTTGGAAATACTGTTTTAGTGAGTCATGGAGATTACTTTACTGTATATGCAGGTCTTAAAGATGTGTTTGTTAAAACAGGTCAAAAAGTAACATTAGGACAGGAACTAGGTTCTATTTTAACCAAC
>NZ_SMLV01000306.1 GCF_009711525.1 Fulvivirga lutimaris | reverse complement strand
AAATAGCCAAATTGTTTGCAAGGCCATCTTAACTTTTATATTATGAAGATATAGTAACTAATACAGAAGTAACATGAATAAGCATAAAGAATTCACCATAGCCTGGGTTATTTTAGTATCCATTGTATTGGCGGGGGTAGTGGTAGGTTATGTGTATTTTATTAAAAATGATTTTGACCAAACAGAAAAAACCGGATTAATCATTTTTGCTGTGCTCTCAGTTCTGATAGTTTTGAATTTTTATGGGCTTACTGTAGAAATATCAGGAGATACCATTAAAGTATATTTTGGTTTTGGCCTGATCAGCAAAAAGATAAAATTTGAAAAGATTGAAGCTGTAGAAGCTGTTACCAACCCCTGGTATTATGGATGGGGAGTACGGATTATATCTAATGGTATGATGTTTAATGTTACCGGGACCAAGGCAATTGAAATAAGCTATAAAAACTCCAGTAGGGTATTTAGAATAGGCACAAAAAATCCTCAACGATTGGTTGAGGAAATTAATAGTAGAATTAGCTAATAGTTAAGGCCTCTCAATCACACCTTCGTAAGTGATGTTCGCCTTTAAGGAACTACCAACAGAGCAATAGCCCTCAATGGCTAATTTTATTGCCTTTTCAAGCTCCTCTTTATTGGCATCTGTCGATACCAATGTAAAAACCATGTGAATATCGGTAAAATATTTAGGATGAGTTTCCTGACGTGTGCCGTCAGCTTCAATTCTCAAATCCACTAGCTTTTTCCTTCTCTTTTGAATCATCAAAGCTACCTCCACAGCTACACAGCCTGAAAGGCCGCTTAATACCAATTGCATGGGAGACATATCTGTTTTACCCTCATCTTTCATGTCAATCTTAACTGACTGACCTTCTGTGGTGGTAGACGTATATTCGTAATCGCTATTATATTGAGTGGTGATTTTCATCCTAGTTTTGGTATTTTTGGTTCTGTGGATACGATTAAAAAACTAAGCGCAAAAATAAGAGATGTTAAGGACTTCCCTAAGCCAGGCATTGTTTTTAAAGACATAACACCAATATTAAGTGACTCTGAGCTTTGCAAAGAAATCACCCGGCTGATGGTAGATCGATACAAGTCTCAAAATATTGATGCCATCGTTGGCATTGAGTCACGTGGTTTTCTTTTTGGAATGCTACTGGCTTATGAACTGAATATTCCTTTCGTGCCAATCAGAAAAGCCGGAAAGCTTCCTTTTAGAACGATCAAGCATTCTTATGATTTAGAATATGGTAGCGCTACTATGGAAATACATGAAGATGCAATTGAAAAGGGTTGGAATGTCATTATCCATGATGACTTGCTGGCAACAGGAGGAACGGCTGATGCAGCGGCACAGCTTGTTAATACCCTAGGCGGAAATGTAAAAGGTTTCTCTTTCCTTATTGATCTGACATTTTTGAATGGTAAGGAGATGTTAAAAAAATATACTAGTCACATTGAGGCGCTAATCAGCTATTAGCTTTCACCAAAGTGCTTGTTGATTAAGTCTTCAAGCACACCAGATGTTAGTGGTTTAGATACATAATCATTGACCTGAGCATAACCATACGCCTTATTAATATCTTCCTGATATACAGAAGAAGAAAGCATGCATACCACTACTCTTTTGTTGAGATTGGGCCACACTTTTTCAGCATATTCATCTAAAAACCCCCATCCATCCATTACTGGCATATTAATATCCAATAATATTAAATCTGGGAATTCGGCAGTATTATCGATAGTGTTCTCAAGATGCGCAATTCCATCTTGTCCTTTAAGGAAAGTGGAAATATGATCCTGAGTTAATCCGGCCTTTTCAATGATCTTTCGATATATGAAACTTGATATATCATCGTCATCGACCAACATTATTTTTAATGCCTTTTTATCAATCACATCTAGTGTCAATGGTTGTTAATTTTTAATTGTAATTGGCCGAAGCTCAGTTCTTTAACTTATAAATGTTGAAAATAGTTATTTTCCCTAACAACTACAATATTAATAATCTGCAACATTATGTAAAAGGTTGGTGTTAAATGATAGATGACTCAAAAAAACTCAATCCCAATTTTCCCTCTTAATATACTTCCACTACCAGGAGAACTGGTGCCACTTCATATTTTTGAACCCAGGTATAGGCAGTTGCTTCAGGATGTAGAAAGTGATGACATTGAGTTTGGAATCTACTTTGCCAGCCAGCATAACAAGGAAAGGGTAGGTTCATTGGTGAGGCTGGAGAGTATTTTGAAGCGATATGATACAGGTGAGTCAGATATTGTTGTAAAATGTGTTGATGTTTTCCTACTTACCAAATATTTAAAGCGGCTGGGATCAAAACTTTACTCAGGTGGAGATACATATCTATTTGATGCGTATAAGGATGCTACTATTGGAGAAGCGTTAAAAACTGACTTTGCTGATTATCTGGAGATCACCAATAGTAAACTTGAGATTGACGATTGTAATATTCATGATATTGCCAATGCCCTGGATCTTGACAATAGCGATAGATTGAAATATGTCAAGCTAATTTCTTCTAAGAAAAAACAGCATTTTTTGAAACAGCGACTTGAGTTTCGAAAATTTATTTATGAACAGGAAATCAGGCAGAAGAATAACTTCCACCTGAATTAATGTTACATATTTCGTCTATACTGCCCGCCCACATGAAATAACGTTTCGGTTATCTGTCCTAATGAGCAGTGCTTACAAGCCTCCATCAGGGTTTCGAAAATGTTTTTGTTTTGGATTGCCACCTGCTGTATTTCTCGAAGGTTATCCTGAGCGACATCTTCATTCTTGGCTTGTAAATTACCAAGCATAGAAATCTGATATTTCTTTTCTTCTTCCGTTGCTCTGATCACTTCTTTAGGCAAAATAGTAGGCGAACCCTTAGAGCTTAAGAAGGTGTTAACTCCAATGATGGGGAATTCTCCTGTATGCTTCAAAGTCTCATAATACAGGCTTTCTTCCTGTATTTTACTTCTCTGATACATGGTCTCCATAGCTCCTAATACGCCACCACGCTCGGTGATTCTGTCAAATTCAATCAAGACTGCTTCTTCAACTAAGTCAGTCAATTCCTCTATAATAAATGAACCCTGTAATGGATTTTCATTTTTAGCTAAGCCCAACTCTTTGTTGATGATCAATTGTATCGCCATAGCTCTTCTTACAGACTCCTCTGTAGGCGTTGTAATGGCCTCATCGTAAGCGTTGGTATGAAGAGAGTTGCAGTTATCATAAATGGCGTAAAGTGCCTGCAAAGTTGTTCTAATATCGTTAAAGTCAATCTCCTGAGCATGTAGCGAACGACCAGAAGTTTGAATATGATATTTAAGCATTTGAGATCTTGCATCAGCACCATACTTGTCGCGCATAGCTTTGGCCCAAATTCTTCTGGCAACTCTACCAATAACCGCATACTCCGGATCGATACCATTAGAGAAGAAGAAGGAGAGGTTAGGAGCAAATTTATTGATGTCCATCCCTCTGCTTAAATAGTACTCCACATAGGTGAAGCCATTTGCTAAAGTAAAGGCCAGCTGACTGATTGGGTTGGCTCCCGCTTCTGCTATATGGTATCCTGAAATAGAGACAGAATAGAAGTTTCTAACATTGTTCTGAATGAAGTATTCCTGAACATCGCCCATTAAGCGTAAAGCAAATTCTGTAGAGAAAATACAAGTGTTCTGTGCCTGATCTTCCTTAAGTATATCCGCCTGAACTGTTCCTCTTACTGCAGAAAGAGTATCAGCTTTTATTTTATTGTATACTTCTGCCGGTAATACCTGATCTCCTGTTACACCTAGCAGCATAAGGCCAAGACTGTCATTACCTTCAGGTAATTTGCCTTGATATTGTGGTCTTTTATCTTCTTTGCCTTTATAGATGGCTTTAATTTTCTTCTCAACTTCCGCTTCTAAACCATTGGCTTTAATGTAAAGCTCGCACTGCTGGTCAATAGCGGCATTCATGAAGAAGCCAAGTAACATTGGAGCAGGCCCATTAATGGTCATGGAAACCGATGTCATTGGATCCGCAAGGTTGAATCCAGAATAAAGCTTCTTAGCATCATCAAGGCAGCAAATTGATACTCCGGCATTGCCTATCTTACCATAAATATCTGGTCGGTAGTCAGGGTCATTACCATAAAGGGTAACAGAATCGAATGCCGTTGATAAACGCTTTGCGTCCATATCCAGACTTACATAATGAAATCTTCTGTTTGTCCTTTCTGGGCCACCTTCTCCGGCAAACATCCTTGTAGGGTCTTCTCCTTCTCTTTTGAATGGATAAATACCTGCGGTGTATGGAAACTCACCAGGTACATTTTCCTGTAGTGTCCATTGTAACACATCTCCCCAGGCCTCAAATTTTGGTAAGGCAATCTTTGGAATCTGAGTATGTGATAATGACTCTGTATGGGTCTTTATCTTAATTTCTTTATCTCTAACCTTAAACGAATAAATAGGGTCAGTATATTTCTTCTTTTTCTCAACCCATTCATCCAAAGCTTTTTGGTTTTTTGGATCAAAATCTAAAGCTACTTTTTCATAAGTTTCTTCAAGTCCTTTAATTAACCTGTCTTTGTCTTCAATAGTAGACTCTTTGAGCGTATCAATTGAAGTTCTGATGCCGAATAGCTTTTGAGCTACTTTAGCCTGATCTTTAGACCATTTATCATAAGATCGGTTGTTTTCGGCTATTTCAGAAAGGTATCTGGTTCGGCTTGGAGGGATGACAAAGATCTTCTCAGACATCTCATCCGTAATCTCAAAGCTAGAGTTTAATTCAGCTCCAGTTTTTTCTACTATCTCTCTAATCATCTCAACATAGAGCCTGTTCATACCAGGATCATTGAATTGAGAAGCTATAGTTCCAAAAACAGGAATCTCATCATCTTTAGCGTGCCATAGATTATGATTACGCTTAAACTGCTTTTTAACATCTCTCAATGCATCTAAAGCACCTCTTTTATCAAATTTGTTGATCGCTATTACATCAGCAAAGTCTAGCATGTCAATCTTTTCCAATTGAGTGGCAGCACCGTACTCTGGAGTCATAACATAAAGGCTTACATCTGAGTGTTCTGTTATTTCTGTATCCGACTGACCAATACCTGAAGTCTCAAGGATAATCAAATCATAGTTAGCTGCTTTTAGTACCTGAACAGCTTCATTCACATGCTTTGAAAGTGCCAGGTTTGATTGTCTTGTGGCTAAAGAACGCATGTAAACACGATCGTTCTTGATGGCGTTCATTCTGATTCTGTCACCCAATAAGGCACCACCCGTTTTTCTTTTTGAAGGGTCAACAGATACTATAGCAATGTTTTTGTCTTCAAAATCAAGCAAGAATCGTCTAACCAATTCATCAACAAGCGAGGATTTTCCGGCACCACCAGTTCCTGTTATACCTAAAACGGGAGTTTTAACTTTATCAGCAATGTTATGTATTTTGTCAAACTCACCTTTTGCATCTTCCGGGAAGTTTTCAGCAGCAGATATTAATCTGGCTATTGATTTCACATCTTTATTTTTAAGATGAGTTACTTCACCATTCAAATTTGTTCCGGTTGGGAAATCACAACGCTCGATCATATCATTGATCATACCTTGTAGGCCCATGGAACGGCCATCATCAGGAGAGTAAATTCTTGTTATTCCATATTCATGAAGGTCTTTAATTTCTTCTGGAAGGATTACTCCACCACCACCACCAAATATTTTGATATGATCAGCTCCTTTTTCCCTCAACAAATCTTTCATGTATTTGAAGTACTCATTATGACCACCCTGATAAGAGGTCATTGCGATGGCCTGAGCATCTTCTTGAATAGCGGTATTTACCACTTCTTCAACACTACGGTCGTGGCCCAAATGAATTACTTCACAACCTGTGGCCTGTATGATTCTGCGCATTATATTGATAGCGGCATCATGGCCATCAAAAAGGCTGGCAGCAGTTACAATTCTGATTTTATTTTTTGGTTTATAAGGAGCTACTTCCTTCATATTTATTCCCTTTTTAGGTGTGCAAAAATGGAATGCAAAGGTAGCTAGAAATCGATTATTTTGCTAACAATCATTAGTTAGTGTGAGGGCTACTAATCTATTAGTCTTTTGATCTTTTGAATGGCGGCCTGATTCTTTTTAGTCTTAATATTTTCAATCAAACTTTGTTTTTCTTTACTGGTCAATCTCCAACTTAAAGATGCCCTTTTCACATTTTCAAGTTTCAAACTATCAGTTTTAGACTGGTTTTCTAAAAGGTATTCTCTCGGAACATACTGAATGTCTACGCGATCAATCGTTCCTTCAAACCAGCTTCTGGCATATTCGATTTTATTGTCATTGGTTATATCCTGTAGACTTTCAAAGTTCTGATAGATACTGCTGATAGGCATTGTGGTTTTATCTAACAACGATAAATTAGACTTTCTTTCAATTGGGCCATCCTTTTCTGAGTCACGAATGGATACCAATACTACACCTGATGTGTTTTCAGCAATCCAGTCTTTGAAGGCAAAAAGAAATTGGACAGCATCTGCAATTCCAAAATTATCGGTAACCCCAGCATCCATAATGTCTAGCGGGGGATCACTAGGCAGAGAGATATTTGGAGTAATATAAGGGAATGCTGCGCTCATTCTTAGTCCACTTAAAAAGCGAAGATTTTCACTGCCCTGATCTTTAAAGAATCTCAAAAACTCAACACCATTTATTTTGTCTTTCATGTATCCGGAGTCCAGCGCATTCATCATGTAAGACATATTTTGAGGAGAGATATAGAGCTTCCTGCCATCGTTGATAATAGTAGGAGCGAGTATCATCATAGGTATCTCACTGTTAAACTCAGGGTCGTGATACTCTTTGAGTTTTTTATCTAAAAAGCCATTGGTGTTTTTGCTCAGCTGGCGCTCAAATGAGTAGCCTCTATCTTTTGTGTACTCTAGCCCGGCATAATCAAATTGTTGAAACTCAACAAAAAGATCATTCATGAGCAGGCTGAAAATGATAGCATTTAAATTATCGCTACCCATTCTATCCAGATATTCCTGTGAATATAAGTTGTCAATCTGGCTCCGATATTTTCTCAATGCCATCTCTCTAAAATAGCTAGCACCAATCAGGCCACCCGAGGCACCTGTTATTAGCATTGTATGCTTAAACAACTCCCCATTGGTGGCACTGTCGGCATTCTGAAGCGTGTTTAGTGTCCATAGTGCTGCTCGTTGACCACCACCACTAACACAAACAAATACCATTTTAGGTTTTTTGTCAACCGGAAATTTAGCTCGCCAATTCTCAAGAATTTTTTGAGTTTGCTGTTTATCCCTTTCCCTTATTTCTGGTGTATTCGAAGCAATAATCTTATCCAAATTATATGGCGTTGCTTTTACGGTGTAATCCAAACCAAAGGCCTTGTAGGTTTTATGAGAAAAGTCTTGTTTGACAATTATGTTTAAAGCTATCAGTAGACCAATTCCTGCTGTAGTAGACCACTTGCCAAACCAATACTCAAAAGCACCGGCAAACATTACAAATACAGTAAAAAAGAGTGTGGCACTGGCAGCTGCAGGAAGTTGAAAGGCTTCATAATCTTTAAAAATTCCCATTGCTAAAATAATGACGAATATGAAGGCTTGTATCAATACTAGGTTGAGGTGATTCTGGTCAAAAACTTGTAAGACAGTTTCCTTATCATAAAACCCCTTGTAGTCATCAACGCTTTCCTTACTGAACTTTAGATTAAGAAAACTATCCACCCTGATTTGTTTTTTCTTTGCGATGTCTAATTTTTTCATCGCGTTGGCCCTGGTTGCTTTTATGTTTTGTTTAAGCTTTTCATCCAGCTTGCACACTACATATTTAAATATGTCCTTATTAGTAAACCAGAAGTAGGTAAAAAGTAAAGCTACCATACTGGTATAGCCTAGTAGCAGTCCACTGACTAAGATGGAAAGCTCTTCAAAAATGAGGTACTCATTGGAAACTTGATAACTTATAATGTACCCCACATAGGTGATGATGAATACAAATGGGACGATGCTATTATTAATACTGAAAATGGTAAAGGGTTTGGGCAAAGTACCAATAAATGAGAATCGATGACCATCAATTATATAAGTTGCAATATTAAATGCGATGCTAAATCCGGCTATTGTTATTCCAACGATAAAGAATGAAAGGAAATTGACTTTGTTAATATAGACCGGGTCTAAAAAGAGGTAGGGTATACCAAGGTACTGGCCCAAATTTCCAGATATCATGGCAAAAAGTACTACCCAGCACAAAAGAAGAACATGATTTCTTCTTAAGTGATTAATTAATAGTTGAATTGGAAACGAATAATAAAAGCCTTGCCCTATCTTTCTCAGCTGACGAGTCATATAGGTAATTTAGCATTTTTTTTACTCCCACCATATAGTTCATACTCTAAGAGACGGGCATCTATTTTAGCATTGTAAAACTCCATTCTCCTTTTTGCTTTTAATCCCACCCGTTTGGCAAGATCCAGATTTCCTGTAAAAATGTAGCCCATGTATCCTTTAGCTCTCTGCTTGAAAAAATCACCTATTTCAGAATAGGTTTTTTCCAATTCAGTGACTTCGCCTAGTCTCAAACCATATTCAGGATTCATAAAAATTACACCTTCTTCTTCTGGTAAGGTACAATCTTTATAGTCAACTTGTTCAAAGTCTATGAGGTGAGAAACTCCCGCCACCTGAGCATTTTCTTTAGCCGCGTTCAACGCTAAGTTGCTGACGTCACTCGCCATAATTTTAAAGTCCAGTTTGGGTTTCATTTTTGAAAGGGCATCTTCTCGCATTTTTTTCCAGTGAATTGGATCAAATTGAAAAACATGCATAAACCCAAAGTTGTCGCGCATTAGACCAGGGGCCTTGTCGATGGCTAATAATGCTGCTTCAATAGCCAAAGTGCCACTACCACACATTGGGTTAATAAAGGGGCTTTTTCTATCCCATTTAGATTTCATGATACAAGCTGCAGCCAATGATTCTGCCATAGGGGCTTTGAAGGGCATTTTCCTGTAACCATGCTTTGAAATCGTTTCGCCTGAAGTATCAATATAAACAGAGGCCCAATCTCCTTTCCAATGCAAATAGATCATTGTTTGTGTTTGATCTGGGCCCGAGTCAGGTCTTCTCCCTTTGATATTATGGATCTTGTCAACTATCGCATCTTTTGCTTTTAGATTAGCGAAGCGCGTATCCTTGATAGTGTCATTTTTAACATAACCATTGATACTTATATAGCCATCAGATTTAATCCATTTGTCCCAATCCAACTTATAAAGCTCCTTATATAGGATATCTGGGTGGGGGCATCTAAATGATTTTAGATGAAAAAGAACTTTATTGGCTGTTCTTAGATGAAGGTTGAGCTTCATAGTATCTTCAAAACTTCCTTCGGTTTCAAGACTGAGATGATCGGTGTTCCTTACTATATAACCAAGGTTTTTTACCTCTTCTGTTAAGATGTCAATAATGCGAGGTCCACATGTTATTACTATTTTATTATTGTCTGCGTTTGGATTCACAATGAGTCTTGGTTATTGATTTGATCAGATTAAAGTTGCTTAATGGTGAGCAAAGTTGAAAAGTCTAATTGATTTATCAAATGTAATAACAATTTGTAGCTGTTGCTGCTATTAAACTATTCTTTCATCGTGTTTGAAAATAGATTAAATTAGGAATTGATTTATCCAAAATGAATATCAAAAACATTGCTCTTGTTTTATGTCTTTTGGCTTCCAGGCTGGTATTGGCAGATCAAAATAGCGATACGGTCAACTTTAAACTGAACCTTAATAACGCAATCAAATACCTCAAATCTGACGAGAATAGGTTGACTTTTCAAGAGGCATTGAAAAAATTGGAAAATGGTCAATTTATCTCTAATTCATTATCCCAGCCGCTAAATTTCGGATATGACTCTAGTGATTTTTGGTTCTACACTGAATATAGAAATCAGAATATTGCACTTAAGGTACTGGAGTTGCCTTATCCTTATCATCAACATCTTGATTTATATATTAATAAAGATAGTAGTTGGCAGAAAATTGAAACTGGTACATTGTTGCCTTTTCATTCCAGAGGCACTTTACAACCACTTGACTATGCATGGCCAATATCAGCGCAAAGTGGGGATAACATAAAAGTAATGATCAATATAAGGTCAAAAGCACCGGTGATTGTTGGACTAAACCTTCGTTCACAGACAAGTTATCTAACTAATGCCGAGAACGTCAATTTACTATACGGACTCTTTTTTGGGGCTTTGATGATTATGCTTCTGTATAATCTATTTCTCTTTGTCATAATTAGGGATGTCACTTACCTCTATTACGTGCTTTTGGTACTAGCCAATACAGCTGTTTTTGCTGCTGTGACTGGCTATGCCTTTAAGTACCTTCACCCAGAGACGCCCGAGATAAACGTATATATTAAAGAGTTTTTAATTGCCTTTTTGACTATCCCAACGTCATTGTTTGCTATATCATTTCTTGAACTAAAGAAGAATAGTAAGGCAGCCTATAATGTCCTTTTGGCAATGCTTTGTTTAGGCGCCTTTATTTCAATATCAACATTATTTGGTGTTACTTATGGCTTCTCTTCATTGATTATTTCCTTTCAGGCACCGTTGCTGTTAGTTATAGGAGTAATAGCAAGAATCAAAGGCAATAAGATTGCCAATTTTTATATAATAGCTTGGTCTGGATACCTTGTTGGTGGATTGGCGATGACACTTAGGAATAGAGGTGTATTGCCTGCTACATTTCTTACTGACCATGGTGCTGAATTTGGAACGGCATTGGATCTGTTTTTACTGGCACTCGCACTTGCATATAAGTACAAAAAGATAAGAAATGAAAAATCACAATTGCAAAGGGAAAATATTAGACTGGTGGAGCAGCAGAATGAAATTCTGGAAGAAAGGGTAAGGCAAAGGACAGAGCTTATTAACTCAACACTTGAGATGGTTAAACATCAGCATGAAGATTTGATGAGTCGTAACTCAGAGATGAATTCGAGCATCGATTATGCTTTAAAAATTCAACAATCGATGTTTCCTGATAAGGAAAAACTGATAAAATCTTTTAAAGATGTGATGCTTTTTAATCAACCTAAGGAAACGGTGTCTGGAGATTTTTTCTTCTTTGAAAGGATAAACAATAAGCTTTTTGTTGCTGTGGTAGATTGTACTGGTCATGGAGTGCCTGGTGCTTTAATGAGTATGGCCGGATATAATTTGTTTTACGATGCTATTAATGTTGAGAAGTTAGATAATCCAAGCGCGATTTTACAATATGTTGAAAATCACCTCCATCTACGACTCAATCAAAAGGAGAAGATTGTAAAAGATGGAATGGAGGCGGCTATATGTATGATTGACACCAAAACAAAGCAGGTGCATTTCTGTGGAGCCCAGAGACCACTACTCGTTATAAGATCCAAGAAGGACCCTGAGCTAATAAAAGGTTCTAAAAGATCAATAGGTGGTTATTTTCAGAATTTAGAAGAAGGTTTTCATAGTCACACCTTAGATTATAATGAAAATACTTGTTTGTATCTTTATTCGGATGGCTTTCAAGATCAGTTTGGGGGCATTCATGACAAGAAATACCTTTCAAAAAATATGATTCAAAAGTTAGTTACCCTGTCCGGCCTTAAAGGTGCTCATCAGGAAATGAAACTTGAGGAAGAATTTAACTCATGGAAAGGGGAGAAGGAGCAGGTTGATGATGTACTTATATTAGGTCTGAAGTTGTAGGTAATACCTTGATGTTGGGTTAATTATAGGGTCAATAAATAACTGCTACAAATTGGAATTGATCTAATGTTTAGCTTAATTAGGTAAACATTCTAAAACTTAAATAATCAACTATGAAAAAAGTATTCTTACTAACCATGTTAATTGCAATGTTTGCTTCTGTTAATTCTTTTGCTTCTTCAAGCAAGTATAAAATAGATGAAGCAGCTATTGATCAGGTATTCGAAACTGGTGTAAATGTTTTGTCTTTGGAAGGATCTAGCGATCTAATGGATATTAACAATATCACTTCTGTTAAAGCGGGTCAAAATGCTTGGATTGCTGTTATTCTTGACCTTCTTATTGGTGGATTAGCAATTCACAGAGTTTACTTAGGAGGTACTCCAATACTTATTTTGGGATACTTATTAACCTTTGGTGGAATCTTTGGACTAGTGCCGTTTATTGATTTGATTGTATTAATCATTAATAATCAGGATATAAGTAAATATATTGATAACAATGCATTCTTTATGTGGTAATAACTGCCTCTAAATAATTGTAAAAAGGCTCTATTAATTAATAGAGCCTTT
>NZ_SMLV01000203.1 GCF_009711525.1 Fulvivirga lutimaris | reverse complement strand
TACAATATTCAGTATCGTTTTACTATCTGCCTTATTTACAGCTTGTTCTGAAGAAGAAATCAGCCCCAATGATGGCCTTAATCAAAGAGTAGAAACTGTAGGTGACGGTGTAACTAAGGATGACAAAGGATTTTAATCGAACTCTACAACACAAATTTCAAATCAAAAATATAAATATCATGAAATCTAAAATATTAATAGCAGCCGTGGCCGTAGCCATACTTGGATCTTTCGCATTTATCACAATCGATAAGAATTCAGATAATAAAATTGTAGCTAGTGAAACTCAGCAACAGCCAATGCAAGGTATAACTATGGAAGACAGTAATTTCTAATTCTTTAACGAGCAAGAAATATTTACCTATAATACCATGTAAGAATTCATTTAACTTTTAAATGAATTGAAATTGGCTAAGCAGCTAATAAATAGTTAGTTGAGAAAATATTTTTTGACATGACTTTCTATGTAGTATTGAAAGTATCTGTTAAAAGATATATAAGTTTGGCCAAAAAACTTACATAGATATTCTGTTGGTTTTGAAAAAGACTCTAAACAGAAAATAAATATGTGTTAACGCTGTTTCTGTAATTACTTTGCTAGCTTTGCAGCTTAATTTCAAAGCATGCAAAAAATTAGAAATGTTGCAATTATTGCACACGTTGACCACGGTAAAACAACTTTGGTTGACAAAATAATTCACCAATGTGAAACATTAGACCCTCGAAAAGAAACAGGAGAATTAATTCTTGACAGTAATGACCTTGAACGGGAGAGAGGAATAACTATTCTTTCTAAAAACGTATCCGTTAACTACAAAGGTGTAAAAATCAATATAATTGACACTCCAGGTCACGCTGACTTTGGAGGAGAAGTAGAAAGAGTTTTGCGTATGGCTGATGGTGTACTACTGTTAGTTGATGCATTTGAAGGCGCTATGCCGCAAACACGCTTTGTATTAGGCAAAGCCCTTGACCTAGGACTCACTCCTATGCTAGTCATAAACAAAGTTGATAAGGAAAATTGTACTCCAGATGAAGTACATGAACAAATATTCGACTTAATGTTCAATTTGAATGCCACCGAAGAACAGCTGGATTTCACAACACTTTATGGTTCATCAAAACAAGGGTGGATGAGTACTGATTGGAAAAAACCAACTACAGATATTACAGCTCTGTTAGATGCAGTAGTTGAAAAAATACCTGAAGCTCCTTACTATGAAGGAACACCTCAAATGCAAATCACATCACTTGATTTCTCTAGTTTTACTGGCAGAATAGCTATTGGGCGAGTATTTAGAGGAGATCTGGAAATTGGTAAAGATTATATGCTTTGCAAGGTCGATGGAAATAAGAAAATTCGAATTAAAGAATTATATGAATTTGTTGGGTTGGGCAGAAATAAAGTTGACAAGGTAAGGTCAGGTGATATTTGTGCTATTGTAGGAGTAGAAGGGTTTGACATTGGAGATACCATTGCAGATTTAGAAAATCCAGAAGCTCTGACCAGAATAGCTGTAGATGAGCCAACAATGAGTATGTTGTTCACCATTAACAACTCTCCCTTCTTTGGTAAAGAAGGTAAATTCGTTACGTCTAGACACCTTAGAGATCGATTAGAAAAGGAAACAGAAAAAAACCTCGCACTCCGTGTTGAACCCGGTGTTACAGAAGATAAATTTAATGTTTATGGCAGAGGTGTTCTTCATTTATCTGTTTTAATCGAAACAATGAGAAGAGAGGGATACGAATTACAAGTTGGTATGCCTCAAGTACTTATTAAAGAAATAAATGGTGTCAAAAGCGAGCCTTATGAGACTTTAGTAATTGATGTACCTGAAGATCTTTCTGGTAAAGCCATAGAGTTGGTTACTCAAAAGAAAGGTGACCTTTTAGTAATGGAGCCTAAAGGAGATTTACAGCATCTTGAATTTAACATTCCTGCAAGGGGAATTATAGGTTTAAGAAATAATATTTTAACGGCCACTTCAGGTAAGGCAATTATGACTCATCGTTTTAGAGAGTATTTGCCAATGACAGTTGAGATTCCGCCACGTTTAAAAGGATCATTAGTATCCATGGAACAAGGCCCTGCAACTGCACACGCTTTAAATAAACTACAAGATCGTGGAAGATTTTTTGTAGAGCCTGGAGATGTTATTTACAAGGGACAAGTTATAGGTGAGCACTCACGAGATAACGACTTAGAAGTTAACTTGATAAAAGGAAAGCAATTGACCAATATGCGTAAGTCAGGAACTGATGACGCTGTAAAAATCGCTCCTAAGGTGCAATTCTCGTTAGAAGAATCGATGGAATATATCAGGTTTGATGAATACTTGGAAGTTACTCCTAAGAACTTAAGAATGAGGAAAATCTATCTTGATGAGAACGAAAGGAAACGTTTCAACAATAAAGAGAGTAAAGAGTAATTGATATAATTACAAACAAAAAGGCCAACTCAAATATTTGAGTTGGCCTTTTTTATGAAGAAGTGTTTGGTAATGCCCCATTATCATGAACTACATACACGAACCGCTCAAGTGGCAGTACATATAAGCCTATAAAATGATTGCAATAGGCAACTTCGCTATCAATATCTGATATTGTTAATTGTTCCCTATCATTCATGCTCATTTTAAATTTCTCCCCTACTTTCAGTTCTTTAATTTGTACCCTATCAAGTGAATTCATATGCCAACTATTATAATCCAAAGTTGTTCATATTTAGGGTTTAGATAAATAAGTAATTTCACTTAATTTAACTCATTAAATTCACTAGGCATATGAAAAAAATAATATTAAATCTTCTGTTAACCATTTTACTTGTATCCACCTTCAGCTGTGAAACAGCTAAAGAAGTCCAGATTGAAAAAGAACCCTACAAGTTTGATTGGGATGCAGCGACAGTTTATTTTCTATTGACTGATCGCTTTAACAATGGTGACAAAAATAATGACTTGAATTTTGATCGTACTGCAGAGACAGGGCCATTGAGAAATTTCATGGGAGGGGACATAAAAGGAATTACTGCTAAAATTAATGAAGGTTACTTTGATAAATTGGGTATTGAAGCCATCTGGTTTTCACCAGTATTTGAACAAATACAAGGTTATGTTGATGAAGGAAGTGGATTAACCTATGGCTACCATGGCTATTGGATTAAGGACTGGACCAATCTCGATCCAAATTTTGGCACTATGGAAGATTTGAAGGAAATGATTGATACTGCGCATGGCAGAGGTATCAGAATCCTTCTCGATGTTGTTTTAAATCATACAGGACCGGTTACCCCTGTTGATCCTGTTTGGCCAGAGAGTTGGGTGCGTACTTCTCCTACTTGTACTTATCAAAATTTCGAAACCACCGCCAACTGTACCTTGGTTGAGAATCTACCTGACATAAAAACTGAATCTATAGAAAATGTTGAGCTTCCAGAAGCTCTGGTTGAAAAGTGGAAAAATGAAGGTCGATATGAAAAAGAAATGGCTGAGTTGGATGAATTCTTTAAGAATACCAAATACTCAAAGGCTCCAAGGTTTTATATCATGAAATGGCTGACTGATTATATCAGAGAATTTGGTATCGATGGTTTTAGAGTAGATACTGCCAAACATTTAAGAGAAGATGCCTGGTCCGAGCTTTCAATTTTAGCACATGAGGCTTTCAAGGAGTGGAAGGAAAATAACCCCAATGCAGTTTTGGATGAAAATAAGTTTTTCATGCTTGCTGAAGTTTATGGTTATGGAATATCTGGAAAGCGAAATTACAATTTTGGAGATCGTAAGGTTGACTACTTTGACAATGGGTTTAAAAGCTTAATCAACTTTGAATTCGTTTATGATGCTGAAAAGGATTATGACTTTGTTTTTCATAAGTATGACAGTCTTTTAAATCAACCTGAAATGAAAAAAGTAACTGTAATGAACTATATCTCATCTCACGATGATGGGAATCCGTTTGACGGTGCAAGGCAGAAAACTATAGAATCCGCCAATAAGTTACTGCTTACTCCAGGGATGGCTCAAATATACTATGGTGATGAGTCAGCAAGATCTTTAGAAATACCAGGAACAGAGGGTGATGCAACTTTGAGATCATTCATGAATTGGGAAGACCTAAGTAACCCAGAAACAAAAAATGTTTTTGACCATTGGAGCAAACTAGGTCAATTTAGAAAACTGCATAAATCAATTGCCAATGGGACGCATCAAACGATTACTTCTGAGCCCTATGTATTCTCAAGAAGTTTTAACAAGGATAAGGTTGTAATTGGACTAGAACTTAATGAAGGCAAAAAAACCGTTAGTGTAGGTGAAGTTTTTGAAAATGGATCAGTCTTAATCGATTCTTATTCTAATACTGAAACAGTAGTAAATGATGGTATGGTGGAAATTAACTCACCATACAAAACTGTTCTGCTCGCTTATAAGTAAACAAAAAGGGGAAGCACTTGCTTCCCCTTTTTGTTAAAAGACTTCTCAAATTAAATATGATGTAGATTAATTGTCATAATTGGTCTTGAGGATTTTTTACTTAAATCTTCGGCAACACTTTTCTTAAATAGTCTGAATAGCCCTCCTTCTTTATGAGTTAAAATCACAAGCATGTCAGCACTTACTGCATAAGAGTAAGCTAGCAACCCCTGCTCTACATTATCATTTTGGTTAATATTCAGTGTATAATTTCTAAACCCAGACTTTTCAATAAGCTCCTCAACCTCCTTTTTCACTTTATCCTTATCTGAGTTAAGTTCAGCAACATGCACTAAATGCAGCTTGCCTACAACTGTTTCCGCAAATTCATTCAGGTAAGTAGCGGCTTGAGCATAATTATCTTTTTTATCACTTTCTATGTCTATACCAACTATTATGTTGTTAAAAGTTGACTGAGAAGAATAAGGATCCTTTACAGTAATAACCGGACAAGTAGCCCCTTCAATAACCTGCTGAGCATGGTTACCTGAGAAAAACTCCTCATAGCTCTCCTCACCCGAAGTACCCATCACCACAAGATCAATATTTTTCTCTTTAATATATGACTTAAACCCATCCGAAAAGTCCTCATCATAAACTTGAAAGTGGATTTTTACAGAAACACCATGTTTTTCTGCAAGCTTAGAAAGCCTGCTGTGATTTTTTCTAACCAACTGTAATTGAAAAACATCATCTTGACCAATGGAATCTCCCGAAGTATCACCGAGAGTGGGGTAGTTATCTCCAAAATCGTGAGCAGTGAAATTT
>NZ_SMLV01000166.1 GCF_009711525.1 Fulvivirga lutimaris | reverse complement strand
GTTATCTACTTATACTATTATCCATTTGGTTTGCTGTTTCTTATGGAGCAGGTATCCTCTTTGTTGAACAGCTCAATAATCTAAGAATTGGAGGGTTTAAGCTTGGTTTCTGGTTTGCCCAACAAGGCTCCATCTATGTTTTTGTTATACTCATTTTTATCTATGTAAGGCTTATGAACAAGCTAGACAAGAAATATGACCTTGACGAAAAATAGCTAAAAGATGGATATTCAAACCTGGACTTATATTATTGTAGGAATCACTTTTGCCATTTACATAGGCATAGCCATTTGGTCTACAGCAAGTACTACGAGTGATTTTTATGTAGCTGGCGGTGGAATTTCTCCACTTGCCAACGGTATGGCCACAGCAGCAGACTGGATGTCAGCTGCATCATTCATCTCTATGGCCGGCCTTATCTCGTTTATGGGCTATGACGGAGCTGTTTACCTCATGGGGTGGACAGGAGGTTATGTATTGCTCGCATTATTACTCGCACCATATCTCAGAAAATTCGGAAAATTCACCGTTCCCGATTTTATCGGTGATAGATACTATTCAAATATCGCCAGAACAGTGGCCGTTATTTGCGCTATTATTGTATCGTTTACTTATGTAGCCGGGCAAATGCGCGGAGTAGGAGTTGTGTTTGCACGCTTTCTAGAAGTCGATGTAGAAACTGGCGTTTATATCGGTATGATTATCGTATTGTTTTATGCCACTTTAGGTGGAATGAAAGGCGTGACATATACACAAGTGGCTCAATACTGCATTCTAATATTTGCCTTTATGGTGCCTGCATTCTTCATCTCCTTTCAGCTCACTGGCAATGTTATTCCTCAATTAGGGTTTGGCGGTACTGTTTCAGATGGCACCTACCTGCTTGACAAGCTCGATGGGCTTCATAAAGAATTAGGCTTTGCAGCATATACAGAAGGTTCTAAATCTATGATCGATGTATTTTGTATTACCCTCGCATTGATGGTGGGTACGGCAGGTTTGCCTCACGTAATCGTAAGGTTTTTTACAGTGGCGAAAGTTAAGGATGCCAGAATATCAGCAGGCTGGGCCCTTTTGTTGATAGCCATTTTATACACTACTGCTCCTGCAATAGCTGTATTTGCAAGAACTAACCTGATACAGACTGTATCCAATCAGGATTATGACTCGGTACCCGAATGGTTTACCAACTGGGAAAAAACTGGCCTTATCGCCTTTGAAGATAAAAATGCTGATGGCAAAATTCAATATGTGGGCGATACGGAGACCAATGAGCTGACCATTGATCGAGATATTATGGTACTGGCTAATCCTGAGATCGCTAATCTACCGAACTGGGTTATTGCCTTGGTAGCTGCGGGGGGATTGGCAGCTGCGCTATCCACTGCTGCAGGACTGCTTCTGGTAATATCCGCAAGCATCTCTCACGACCTGATTAAAAAACAGATAAAACCCGATATCTCAGAAAAAGGCGAGCTGGTCTGGGCGAGGTTGGGTTCTGTCATTGCAGTGGTCATTGCGGGTTATTTTGGTATTAATCCGCCTGGTTTTGTTGCTGCTGTGGTGGCATTGGCTTTCGGCCTTGCTGCTGCATCATTCTTTCCTGCTATTATACTAGGCATTTTTGATAAAAGAATGAACAAAGAGGGTGCTATTGCAGGGATGGTCATAGGCATGCTGCTGATGCTTTTCTATATGATGAAGTTTAAGCTAGGCTTCTTTGGTGGTGGCAGTCAGGAAGATTGGTGGTTTGGCATCTCGCCTGAAGGATTCGGTAGCATAGCGATGATGGTTAATTTTGCAGTTTCCTTCTCTCTTTCAAGGTTTTTCCCTGCGCCACCAGCTGATGTTCAGGAGATAGTTGAGAATATCCGTTTTCCTAGAGGTGCTGGAGGGGCAACGGGACATTGAGAGAAAAAGGCAATATATTACTCAGGTTGATCTGCTTTTAATCATAAATCCATTCCATACTAGTTGGAGATTGGATGAAATGCAATAGAAGAAGTTTTGTATTTTGTCTTTATCCCCTTGCTAAAATCAAAATCTTTAATCTATTGTTAATCACCAAATGAAAAACGATATCATAATTATTGGGGGAGGATTATCAGGGCTTACAATAGCTTTCCTACTTAAACAAAAAGGTTTTTCTCCATTGTTATTGGAAGCTAATAATCGTCTTGGCGGCAGAATAAAAACAGTTGCAGGTCAAAAAGTTGCCATAGAACTTGGGGCTACTTGGGTATTTAACAATGACCATCATCTAAAAAAGCTCCTTGCAGAGCTAAATATTAGACTTTTTGAACAATATCAAACAGGATTGGGGATTTATGAAATACAAAAAGGGCAAGCGTCTGAAAAGTTTGACTCGAAGCAAATGACTGGCGGAATCCCCTACTACAAAATAGAGGGCGGCACGCAACAAATTATTACCAAATTGGCTGATCATATAGGTGAGGAAAATATAAAGTTAAATACGTCCATAACCCATGTAGAAGAGTTAAACGACTTGATAATGTTGACCACCAAGGATGGTGATGTTTTTCAATCAAGAAACGTGGTGATCACTCTTCCGCCCAGATTATTAAATGAGTCCATCTGTTTTCAACCAGAACTCAGTCCAATGGCAAAAGAGGTAAGGGCCAATACTCATACATGGATGGGAGAATCAATAAAATTTACTGTAGAATATTCAACCCCATTTTGGAGAGAAGCTGGTCTGGCAGGTCTTGCTTTGAGCCATATTGGAATAGTAAGAGAGGTTCAGGATCATGCCAATTATGCTGATGACGGTTTTGGGCTGCTCGGATTCTTAAAACCAGAAAGTTTAAGTCTGAATGCAAAAGAAAGAGAAGTTCAGGTTATCGAAGATTTGAAAAGACTATTTGGCCCAGAGGCAGGCAGCTACATCAGCTATGATGATATGCTCTGGAATAATGAAAAATTTACCAATTGCACGCTGTCCAATCAGGGACTACAAGCGCACCAAAATAATGGTCACAGTATGCTCGTACAGCCGCAGATGAATGACAAACTGTATTTTGCTGGTGCAGAAACATCTCGTTTTAATTCAGGATATATGGAAGGCGCTGTAATTTCTGCCATTCAAGTAGCTGAAGAGCTCAGTACCAAAGTCACAAACGACTAACAGAAATATTTTTAAAATAATTTTTGTATTGCCATAGTCTTGGTAGAAAAGAAAGAACCAGTACTGGGTAAAACATCAAATCAAATGCTATTAAACCCGTTGAAAAAGACATATGATCTTCAATAATTGTATGTTCTCCTTGGCCTTTAAGAATATGCTTATGTCTCCATTTCTTTAAAGGAAATGGAAGCACCTTTCCTTCATCAATAAAATAGTAAAGGTTGGACTTAGAACCATGTTCAGTTATCTCACTGATCCACTCCCCAGCAAGTGGAAGATGCAAATGCACAGTATCACCAGTTTTAGATCCTCCAAACTCAATTAAGTGCGCAGCTGGAGGCAATAAATATTTAAAGAGGTCCTCATCAAAGTGATTGATAACAAATTGCAAATCCGCTTTGACTTTAGATTTTAAGATTATTTTCATCAGTGACATAACAAGAGTTAATACCACTTGTTCAGTCGTGGATAGCAGCCCTACTTTACAACA
>NZ_SMLV01000303.1:7283-12159 GCF_009711525.1 Fulvivirga lutimaris | reverse complement strand
CCGCAACCAGAATGAGGGTAGTTATATATTTTAATACTTTCATTTCAATTGATTTTAATATTTAAAACTTGATGTTGAGGTTAAAACCATACTGCCTTGTGGTAGGTAGGTTGTAGAAAAGCACTCCTTGCGCGTAGTTATTTGTGCTATAGCTCGATTCAGGATCAAAATTGTCAATCTTCTTGTGAAGGAAAAATAAATTTCTACCTATCAGCCCTACAGAAACACTCTGGAAAGGTGTGGACTTAATCAGAGATTTTGGTAGTCTGTAGTTTAAAGAAGCTTCCCTCAACCTGATATTTGTCTGATCAAAAATATAGTTTTCAGGAATTGAGCTGTAGTTACCCCAGTATTGCTGTGCAGTAATGCTCGTTGTATTCGCCTCACCTGATGCTAAAACACCATCAACCACTACGCCATTTTCCCGGTATTGAGTGGTCTTTGCGCTAACTCCTGCACCATCCATGGCAGCATCAGTTCCTGAATATATTTCACCACCAATTCTGGCATCTACTAATACTCGTAAAGAGAGTCCTTTGTAAGAAACAGTATTGGATAGTCCTCCAGTCCAATCAGGTTGATAATTTCCTAATTGAGTGTAGTCGGAGTTTCTTTGAGGAATACCCTGATCATCGGTAACAATATTTCCTGCATCATCTCTTTCATAGGTATAGCCATAAATATCGCCATATCCTCCACCCACTGTGGCTAATACTGTTACAGTACCTGCATTTGTTGAAGAAAAAGTGAAGTTCTCAACATCACCAATCAACTCATCCAATGTGTTCTTATTCTTCGCGAAGTTGGCTGAAATGTCCCAAGTCAGATCCTGAGTTTTAACTACTGTGCCTCCTAACATTAACTCTATACCCTGGTTAGTCATTTGACCAACATTGGTGTTAAACTGGTCATACTCGGGAGCTGGATAAGGCACGCGCATGATCAAATCCTGAGAGACAATTTTATAGTATGAAATGTCACCATAAAGTCTGTTGCCCCAAGAACTGAATTCAGTGCCTATCTCAAAAGAAGAAGTATTCTCAGGTTTTAGGTTCTCATCGAAAAGAATCGTTGACCTTGTTAAAATAGGTAAGCCTAGATAAGAATCTGCTGCACCTGCAAGAATATAAGGTGTTGATAGTTGAAAAGGATCAGTGTCATTACCTACTTGCGCCCAGCTTGTTCTAACTTTCCAATAGTCAAGGAAATTGCCGGCAGGGTTTACAAAACGATCAATTAATACAGATAAACTTGCTGAAGGGTAGAAATATGACCAGTTAGATTTTGGTAAGGCCGAAGACCAGTCGTTTCTGGCAGATAAGTTTAAGTAAAGAAACCCATCATAAGAAAACTCCGCTGAAGCGTACATTGACGTCACTTTCTTTTTCTGTGTTGGTGTATAATTAGGAATAGTAGTGGTAGCACTTGCTACAATTGATTTTGTTGGGATTTTGAAGTTTTCACCACTTACACTTTGACTTTCATAAGTGTTTAACCTCCAGTTACCACCTGCATTTACAGAAAGATCAAGTTTGCTAGAAAGGTCTTTATTAAACATTAATAAGAAATCCGCATTGGTTTCTCCTGTTTTATAATTGGCATAATTAAATCGGCCAGACTGGTAGAACCAGTGCCCTGGTTGTTCTACTCTTTCAGTTTTTTGCGCTACCTGATCAGATCCAATTCTTGCAAAAGCTGTTAAATTATCTGAGAATTTGTAGGTTGTTTTTACAAAACCTGAAAATCTATCTCTAAAATCTTCATTTCTATCATTGTTTAGTGTCCAATATGGGTTTCCATTTCCATTACTCCATGAGTTAACAGCAAAACCATCTCCCTGAAAATCTTTAAGGTCGTTGATATTCATGTTTCTTGGCATATTATACACATAGGCCATTAACCCCTCTGTACCTTGCGAAACCCTATTTTGAGTACTCTGGTGGAAGTACGTGACACGGGAATCTACCGAAAGCCTTTCGCTTACTTGTGATGATCCTCTCAAGTTAAAATTGTGCTTTTGAAGGTCTGAATTTGGCACAATAGCGTTAAATGAAGAGTTGCTGTATGAAAATCTCATGCTAGCTTTTTCTGATCCTCCTTCAATGGCGATTGTATTTATTGCATTAAAACCAGTTTCAAAAAAGTCAGCTACATTATCAGGCTGCGCTGAGTAAGGCTTGGTTTCACCGGTCCAATAAAGTTGGTTCGAGCCGTCCATAGGGGCACCCCAGCTAGCACCGTTGTTCTTCAGGTCGCTTATATCAGTGTAAGAATCTCCGTTAGAGCCCTGACCATATTCATTTTGGTAATCAGGTAGTAAAAGTGGATTTTCCCATGTAAAGTTGGCGGAATAACTTACGCCAAGTCCCTGAGAGGTTTTACCTTTTTTAGTGGTGATCATAATCACACCATTGGCGGCTCTTGATCCGTATAGTGCAGCAGCATTAGGCCCTTTTAGAATACTCATAGATTCTATATCATCAGGGTTAAGGTCAGAAATACCTGTGCCATAATCTACCCTTTCATAGTTTGCAGTATTTGCTGTTTGGCTGTTTGGGTCATTACGGTTTGCAGATCCAAATCCTGAGTTATCTACAGGTACACCATCTACCACGTACAATGGCTGGTTTTGACCTGTAAGTGAGTTGTTACCTCTTATCACAACGCGAGATCCACTTCCTAGTCCTCCAGTGGATTGAGTGATTACAACACCAGGTACTCGCCCAGCAAGTGAGTTAACAACATTAGCTTGTTTTACCGTGGAAAGATCTTCAGAACCTACGCCAGTAACAGCGTAGCCCAATGCTTTTTTATCTCTTTCTATACCGAAAGCTGTTACAACAACTTCACTCAGTTGTGTAATATCAACCTCCATAGAAACATCAACCACTGATCTTGACCCTACTGCTTCTTCTAAGGTAGTGTAGCCTATAAAAGAAAAAACGAGTACTTCGTTCTCTCCTTTAACTTGAATCGAGTAGTTTCCGTCAACATCAGTAACGGTTCCATTGGAGGTGCCTTTGACTAAAACAGTTGCTCCAGTTACTGGCTCATCTGTTTGGACATCCCGTACCTTACCGGTAACAGTTTGTTGTCCGTACACAGACATGCCAAGGAGCATAAGCATACAGAATGGTAGTATTTTTTTCATGAAAAATGGTTTTTGGGTTATACATTTGAAGGCTGACACTTTGCAGCCATAGAGTCCAATTAACTTGGTTGCAATTGCCGAACAAAATTTATTCGCAGTACGACAATATTTTGTAGCTGAATGACATTTGAACCACTATGAATAGCGAAAGTGCGTTTTGTAGGCAAAATCAAACGATTTGTATAATTTTCTATTTTATCTGGCTTAGATAGTTGTTATTAGTTCTTACCTTTTTGGTTTTAACATAAATGAAACTTGCACGAGATTAGTAAAAACAAGGTTATACTCTTCCATATCCTATTTTGGGTGGGGTATTTTTCTTTCAACAGTATAAGATGGGGACACTATTTTGGTGACTATATATATTCTATAAAGTCCAACCTGGTTGAGTTCCCTATCCATATAATTCTTGTTTATTTCAACTTCTATTTTCTCATACCTAAGCTATTATCAAAGAAAAAATATTTGGGGTATATATCCTCACTATTCTTTTCAACCCTTTTTATGGCTTTTGTGAGGATAGTTTTAACCTATGTATTAGTGACTACCAACATTTGGCCAGAAGCTCCTGAAGCTCCAAAAGATCAAGCTGAGCTTTTTGGTTTAAGTTACATTTTCACAGTATTCATAGGAGAGCTTTATATTGTGGGGCTTACAGTAGGCATAAAACTTACTGTAGATAGAGTGATGGAGCGAGATGCCCAACAGGAACTTAAAAAAAATAGTCTTGAAACGGAGTTGGCCTATCTAAAAGGCCAAATACAGCCTCATTTCTTTTTTAATACACTCAATAGCCTTTATGCGCTTACTTTAGAAAAATCGGATCTTGCCCCAAGTACAATTTTGAAGCTATCAAACATGATGAGCTTTGTTATTTACAGGTCTAAGGCTGATGAGGTAACACTTATGGAGACAGTAACTCATATGAAGAACTACTTTGAGTTGGAGAAAATAAGGTTCGGTGACAGGCTGCAAATAGATTTTGAAATCTCCGGTCAAATGGAAGACAAACGGATACCCCCATTGATTTTATCACCATTTATCGAGAATAGTATTAAACATGGAGGTGAGTCTCCGGAGGGTGTTTTTGAGATATCAGTTAAGCTAAATGTGAATGCTGATAACTTGGAATTCTACGTTGAAAACTGGTTTAAGAATTATGAAGATTCTAAAAAGTTACAAACGCTAAATGAGGAAAGTGGAATTGGGATGAAGAATACAGTCCGAAGGCTTAGGCTACTTTATGGAGAGAATTATCAATTGAATATCAAAACTGATGATGAGAAATATAAGGTTGAGTTAGTCCTTCCTTTAAATTATTTAAGCAATGAAAGTTAGATGTCTGATAATTGATGATGAGCCGTTGGCAATTAAAGTGCTTGAAAAGTACATTGAGGAGGTCAATGATTTCGAATGCGTTGGTAGTTGTGGCAGTGCTGTGGAAGCTATACAATTTCTCTCTGAGCAGCCAGTGGATTTGATATTTCTTGATATCAATATGCCAAAACTCAGTGGTATTGAGTTTTTGGAAACTATGAAAAACCCACCTTTGACAGTAATTACTACGGCCTACCGTGAATATGCGGCAGAAAGTTATGACTATGATGTAATTGATTACCTGGTAAAACCTATAGAACTTCCACGTTTCTTTCGCATGGTTAATAAGGTAACAAGCAGATTAAAAATACCAAGCAAAATTATTCCAGCCCAGGAGACTGATAAGGT
>NZ_SMLV01000303.1:0-7073 GCF_009711525.1 Fulvivirga lutimaris | reverse complement strand
AAAGATATCTTATATGTTGAAAGCCTGAAAGATTATGTGATGGTACGTACTGGCAACGAAGACTTAATAGTACACCATAACTTGCAATCTTTCACCGAACTTTTACCAAAAGAAGGTTTCATAAGAATACATCGGAGTTACACCGTGTCCTTAGAAAAAATTAAAGCTATAAATGGCAATCAGGTGGAAATTGCTGGAAAAATGCTGCCAATTGGCCGCAACTACCAGACTGATGTAAAAAAACAGATTCTTAACAGCTAAGGAAAATTAAATATCGACATCCTTCTTCATTTAAAGATGCATACCTTTGCAGCTTTGAAAATTTACTATGGCAATCAAAGAGGAAATAGCAAAGCGAAGAACGTTTGGTATCATTAGTCACCCGGATGCTGGAAAGACCACTTTAACAGAGAAGTTACTGCTGTTTGGTGGAGCTATTCAAACTGCAGGTGCGGTAAAGTCTAATAAGATTAAAATGCATGCCCGTTCTGACTGGATGGAGATTGAAAAGCAAAGAGGTATATCTGTGGCTACCTCGGTGATGGGCTTCAACTATGACGGCATGAAGATCAACCTTTTGGATACTCCGGGTCACCAGGATTTTGCTGAAGATACTTATAGAACATTGTCAGCGGTTGATAGCGTAATAATGGTAATTGACTGCGTAAAAGGAGTTGAGATACAAACTGAAAAGCTCATGGAAGTTTGTAGAATGCGTAATACGCCCGTATTATGTTTTATCAACAAACTTGATAGAGAAGGGCGTGATCCTTATGATTTGCTGGATGAAATTGAAGCCAAGCTTGACATCAAGGTAAGACCGCTTTCGTGGCCAATAAGCATGGGAAAAACCTTTAAGGGTGTTTACAGCCTTTTCAGTAAAAGCCTTCATTTGTTTGTGCCTAGTAAATCTAAGATTGAATCTGATGGATTGAATATTGATGATATTAATGATCCTAGAATTGATAAAGAAGTAGGTGTTAATGATGCTGCGCAGCTAAGAGAAGATGTAGAACTTATTGAAGGCGTATATCCTGAATTCAATGTCCAGGATTATCTTGATGGTAAAGTAGCACCAGTATTTTTTGGTAGTGCTGTAAATAACTTTGGCGTTAAGGAGCTACTGGATAGCTTCATAAAGTTAGCACCACCACCTAAAGCCAGAGAAACTGAGGAAAGAGTGATAACCCCTGATGAGAGTAAATTCTCAGGGTTTGTTTTTAAGATTCATGCTAACATGGATCCTAATCATAGAAATAGAATTGCCTTTATTAGAATATGCTCTGGCAAGTTTGAAAGAGGTAAAACCTACCACCACGTTCGAGCTGATAAGAAGATTCGCTTTTCTAATGTAACTGCCTTTATGGCACAGGAAAAGGAGTTGGTTGATGAGGCATGGCCAGGAGATATTGTTGGTCTTTACGATACTGGTAATCTGAAAATTGGAGACACCTTGTCGGAGGGTGAAAAGGGAATATACAAAGGTATCCCAAGCTTCTCACCAGAGATTTTTAAGGAGGTAGTCAATAAGGATGCCATGAAAACCAAGCAATTGGAGAAAGGGCTGAGTCAGTTGATGGAAGAAGGTGTTGCACAGCTGTTTACCTATGAGCTCGGTTCCAGAAAAGTTGTAGGCACAGTAGGAGCACTACAGTTTGAAGTTATCCAACATAGGCTTAAGCATGAGTATGGAGCTTCATGCGATTTCATGTCAATGAATCTTTATAAGGCATGTTGGATTAGCAGTAAGGACAGAAAGAAACTTAATGAATTTGTGGCTTCCAAACAGCGCCATATAGCTAAAGATAAGGATGGTAAGTTGGTGTTTATGGCCGAGTCAAGATCATGGCTGACAATGGTTCAGGATAATTTTCCTGAAATAGAATTCCACTTTACTTCTGAGTTTTAACTACCTCAAAGCATCAAAACTGTATTTGGCATCAGCCCAGAATTCATCTAATTTGATAATTCTGGGTTTTAAAAACTGAATGAGTTTAGGCCAGTCCGCCTCTTTCATAACATTCAGATTTGGCTCTGTAAGATATATTCTGGAGAAGGTCTTACCCGACTCATCGTCATATTTTAAAGGCTGCCAAATCCATTCTTCTTCCATTACACTGTGGAAGTATGTTTTCAATTCCAGAAATTGCTCGAAGAAGAGCTCCTGAATGCCTTCACCTGGATGATGCAGTTCAATACCTATATAAGCCGATTTGTCAACATTATCCATTTTGAAGAATACATGTTTTAAGCCAGTTCGATAGTTTATCCAATTGACTTTTAAACCTTCAGCGGACAAATGTGGCGACAAGTATTGACCAAAGGTGGTCCAGAATTTTCTTTTTATGGTAGAAGCTTCTTCCCGACTATACATAAGGCAAATTTAGCCACCTCATTTTATAAACTATCCATCTTCAATTCTCTATTGCGATATTTTAATTCTTATTTTTGAGTTGATTTTAAAATTAGAAGGTTGCTTATGTCTATTAAAGCTATAGTTCTGTATGAAGACAATCACTTGCTGGTGATAAATAAACCTGCTGGCAGCCTTGTGCAGGGTGATAAAACTGGGGATTTAACCCTTGCTGATGATTGTAAGTCATACATCAAAGAGAAATATAAAAAGCCAGGAGATGTATTTCTGGGAGTGGTTCATAGATTGGACAGGCCTGTAAGCGGAGCGGTAATTTATGCCCGAACATCTAAGGGATTGGAGCGAATGAACAAGCTCTTTCATGACAGAGCGGTAAACAAAACCTACTGGGCCATCACAAAACATAAACCGCCTTCAACTGAAGGTGAGCTGATTAACTACCTAAAAAAGAACAGCGAACAAAATAAAGTAAGCGCATATAACAAACCTGGTAAAGGTGCTCAAAAAGCCGTGCTAAACTATAAGATGATAGGCAGGATAGGGGAGTTCTACTTGCTTGAAGTTAAACCTGAAACTGGCAGGCCTCATCAAATCAGAGTACAGCTGGCAAAAATGGGATGCCCTATTTTTGGTGATTTAAAATATGGTGGTGAGAAATCGGAGAACAAATCGGCCATATACCTTCACTCCAGAGAGGTTACATTTGTTCACCCTGTTAAAAAGGAGAACGTAATAATAACAGCTGCAGTACCTAAGGATCAAATCTGGGGACTCTTCAAATAATTGTTGATGCTTGAAAGATTAAAGAAGAAATGGGAAGTAAATACCTGGCAGGCAATTGTCATATTACTGGTATTTGCCTGTACTGGTTTTACAGTTATGTTTTTGAAGGAGCCTGTTCTCTCTCTAATAGCAGCAAAGCAGGATAGAAGCATCTGGTTTGCAGTAGTGTATTATATCCTGATCTTGCCAGTTTATAATGTTGTTCTTCTTTGTTATGGTTTTCTATTTGGCCAGTTTGACTTCTTTTGGAAATTTGAAAAGCGAATGTTTTCAAGAATGACTAAAAACAAAAAAGCAGATTCTAATTAAAGAATCTGCTTTTTTTATAATTAGCAAATATTGTTATTCAGCAAGTCCGTCTGCCAATACAATAATTTTATTGTTTAATACTTCAACTACTCCACCGGTTATTTCAACGCTATCTTCTCCCTTAGCACTTTTATAAACCAGGTCACCCTTCTTTAAAGTACTTACTAAAGGTGTGTGGTCATTCAATACTTGAAACAAACCATCAACACCAGGGAAAGTAACGGAAGTTACCTCGCCAGAAAATACCTTTTTTATTGGAGTTACAACTTCTAAAAACATAGTTTGAAATTTAAAAGTCCCGTTTTTACACGGGACTAATCAAAATTATTTTTTCGCTTCAGCCATCATTTTCTCACCTTTAGCAACAGCATCTTCGATGGTTCCTACAAGGTTGAAAGCCATTTCTGGAAGGTGGTCATATTTACCATCCATAATTTCGTTGAAGCCTTTGATAGTATCTTTAATATCTACCAATACTCCCTGAAGACCAGTAAACTGCTCTGCAACGTGGAATGGCTGAGATAAGAATCTTTGTACCCTTCTAGCCCTATGTACTACTAATTTATCTTCGTCAGATAATTCATCCATACCAAGGATGGCAATGATATCTTGTAATTCTTTATATCTCTGGAGTGTTTCTTTTACTCTTTGTGCACAGTCATAATGCTCATCACCTAATACTTCAGCACTCAAAATTCTTGAAGTAGAATCCAATGGATCCACCGCTGGGTAAATACCTAGCTCAGAAATTTTTCTTGAAAGTACAGTTGTTGCATCAAGGTGAGCAAATGTTGTAGCAGGAGCAGGGTCAGTTAAGTCATCCGCAGGTACGTAAACGGCCTGTACAGAAGTAATAGAACCTTTCTTAGTAGAAGTAATTCTTTCCTGCATGGCACCCATCTCAGTTGCCAATGTAGGCTGATAACCCACAGCAGAAGGCATACGTCCTAGAAGTGCAGACACCTCTGATCCAGCCTGGGTAAAACGGAAGATATTATCAACGAAGAAAAGAATGTCTTTTCCTGGTCCTTCTCCATCTCCATCACGGAAATATTCAGCAACAGTAAGACCTGAAAGTGCTACTCGAGCTCTTGCCCCTGGAGGCTCATTCATCTGTCCGAAAATAAATGTTGCTTTTGATTCTTTTAATTCTTCCTGATCAACTTTAGAAAGATCCCATCCTCCTTCTTCCATAGATTTCATGAACTCTTCACCGTAGCTTACGATGCCTGATTCAATCATCTCACGAAGTAAGTCATTTCCTTCTCTCGTTCTTTCTCCAACACCAGCAAATACTGATAGTCCTGAATATGCTTTCGCAATGTTGTTAATCAATTCCTGGATCAATACGGTTTTACCAACACCGGCACCACCGAACAAACCAATCTTACCACCTTTTGCATAAGGCTCGATGAGGTCAATTACTTTAATACCTGTGTAAAGTACTTCAGTAGAAGTTGATAGGTCTTCGAATTTAGGAGCTGGTCTGTGAATTGGAAGAGTAGTTTTTCCTTCAGGTTGTTTGATACCATCGATAGCCTCTCCAATTACATTGAAAAGTCTTCCTTTGATGTCATCACCAGTTGGCATAGCAATAGGAGCACCAGTATCGGTTACTTCCATTCCTCTTACCAAACCTTCAGTACTCTCCATTGAGATCGTTCTCACTCTATCTTCACCTAGGTGTTGCTGACACTCAAGAACTACTTTTTGACCATTATCTTTAGTCACTATTAGTGAGTCTAGAATGTTGGGCAATTTAGCACCTTCAGTGTCAAAACTAACGTCTACTACGGGGCCAATTACCTGGGTAATTTTACCAATATTTGCCATTTTTTATTGTTTATTAGAAATGATTAAAAGCCTCAGCTATTTCAGACCGCAAAACTACATTTAAAATTCTATATACCAAAGCCAGATTTAGACTTTTAATGTTAAACCTCAATCGCTAGTTATGAAGCACAATTCTGAAGGTAGTGCCTTGGCCTTCTTCAGATACTTTTACGAAGATTTTTCCTTCATGATAGACCTCTATTATCCTTTTAGCAAGGGTAAGGCCTAGCCCCCAACCCCGTTTTTTGGTGGTAAAGCCTGGGTTGAATACTTGCTTTATTTTTGACTTCTGAATTCCTTTTCCAGTGTCAGCGATATCTATAAAAATACGCTTTTCACTGCCCTTTAAGATGTTGATAAATATAGAACCGCTTCCACCCATGGAATCGACAGCATTTTTGCATAGGTTTTCGATTACCCATTCAAAAAGTGGGGGATTTACCATGCCCATTATATTAGGCGTAAGCGCCAGCACACTGATATTCACTTTTGGAGATATTCTGGGTTTTAGATAAGCAATTATGTTTTTAATAAGTGGTTCAAGTGCTTCATTATTTAGTACCGGTGTAGAACCGATGTTGGAAAACCTTTCTGTAATGACTTGAAGTTTTCTAATATCTTTATCCAATTCATCAATGAGGCTTTTGTTTTTGAAATCCTCATCATCTTTAAAGTATTCCATCCATGCCATAAGGGATGAGATAGGCGTACCTAGCTGATGTGCTGTTTCTTTTGCCAGACCAACCCAAACCTGGTTTTGCTCTGCAGCTTTGGAGTAGTTAAATGCCATATAAGAGATAAATGCAAAAATGGCGATTACTGAAAGTTGAATGTATGGGTAATAAGTTAGTTGAGTCAAAAGAAATGAGTTCTCATAATAGATGTATTGTACATCATAGATTTCATTGGTATCCTTATCTCTAAGCCTTATTTCTACAGGATCAAAGGTTCCTTTCATGCTTTCCAACCTATCACGAAGGGTATTATAAGTTTGGCTCTCTGAAACGCCATCGAGATCAATGTTACGATAGCTGGTAATGCTGTCATTTTCATCAACCAGAATGGTCGGTATTGAATTGTTCTGAAAAAGAATCTCCTCTGTTATAAAATAGAGGTTATTGTTCTGAGACTCATTAACAGTATATTCCAGCGCCTTTGCAAATAGTTCTATTTGCCTTTTTTCACGATCCTGGAGTTGTTCTACCAGAATGCTGGTGTAGAAAATCGAACTAAAACTGATGACTACAGAGAATGCAAGGACTATCCATTTAATCCTGGACTTGTTTGAGTAAATATCAAAGCCTGTTAATTTATTGGTTGTAGACATCTGGCAGGATTAAATTAAAACAAAAAAACCGGATAGTAAACGCTATCCGGTTTTTGAATTGTGGAAACAGGTTTTAATTCTTCATCATAAACCATTTGGCAAGTACCTTATAGTTCACTTTTGTGCCATGCATAAGTATACCTACTCTGTATATTCTTCCTGCCAGCCAGATAGTGAACACAAAGCCTCCTATTAAGAATAGCATGGAAAGCGCTAGCTCCCATAGAGGCACTCCGAACCCAATCCTGCCCATCATAACAATAGGGGAGGTGAATGGAATCATGGATAGCCAGAAGCTCATAGTACCATTTGGATCATCGAAAACGAACATGGTCATTCCGAAGAAACCAATAATGATTGGTAGCATTATGGGCAACATAAATTGTTGCGCATCAGCTGGCGTGTCCACCGCAGAGCCAACAGCTGCGAATAGTGCTCCATATAAAA
>NZ_SMLV01000224.1 GCF_009711525.1 Fulvivirga lutimaris | reverse complement strand
TCCTTATATTCAATAAAGCTATATGGGTATATGGGTAAAATTTTCCTATTCATCAGTTATTTAAGATTCTGGATCGCTCTATTACTTTTTATGGTTTTGTGTATCATTTCTCAGGCGCAGACGATTGCTCCAGAGAGTTTGAAAAGCAAATTGGCGCAGTTCGAGGAGAAAGACACAACCTACACCCTGCTACTATGTGAGTACGCCAAAACATTTGAAAATACCAGCTATGACTCGGTGTTATTTCATGCTAAAAAAGCCAATAAATTAGCCCGTAATCAGGACTATGAAAGGGGAGTTGGGTTTTCGCAATGGTTGATAGGCATGTCATATTATTACCTTGATAGAATTGATTCTGCACAAATTAATTTGGAGCGTGCTTTACCTTTTGCTGAGCAAAGCGGTGATAAAAAAATATTAGCAAATATTTATAATGGGATGGCGAATGTGGAGAGGTATCGAGGCAAGCGATCCTCTGCATTGACTTTTTATTTTCAGAGCCTGAGGATAAAGGAAACTGCAAATGATCTTCGAGGAATGGCTATTACACTGAACAATATAGCCAATGTTTATGCTGAGCTTGGCGACCGGAAGGGAGCATGGCCTTATTTTCACCGAAGTCTTACTATTAGAAGATCAATTAACCAAGAGTATAGTGCTTTGATGCTCTTAAGTGATATAGCCGAAAATCATTTACGACTCAACAACACAGATTCAGCCTTTTACTATTTGCAACGTGCTTTGAAGTTTGCGAAAGAAAGCCCTGACCCATGGAGTGAAATACCTGTTTATCATGGTCTTTTTGAATACTATATAGCGGTCAATAATGTTGATAGTGCAATGAATTTTGCTACAAGGGGATTAAAAGTTGCCAAAGATGCTGGTAGCATAGACAGGGAAGCAATGTTTATGCTAGATCAATGTCGCGTTCTAAATCGCACCAATGATTTTACCGCAGCTCTCAATATTTTAGAAAGCGCCCTAGCCTTGGCCAAGGAGGTTAAGCGCATGGATTATCTTAGGGACGGAGAGAAAATTCGCAGTGAGGCATTGGCTGGACTGGGAAGATTTCAAGATGCTTATAAGAGCCACCTTAACTATAAGATTCTAAGTGATAGCATGCAATTAAAGTCGTACAGTGAGACGCTTCGGGAGAATGAACTGAAATATGAACTTGAAAAGCAAAAATTAATAGCAGAGAATGAACGCATAGCTTTTGACGAATCAAGGAAGTGGTCCAATGCCTTACTCTGGCTAATTGTACTTGTTGCATTTTTTATCAGCATAGTAGCCTTTATGCTTTATCGTATTGTGAGAATACGAACAAAAGCAAACCGAAAACTCACAACAAAACGGAACATCATTGAAGAACAAAACAATGAGATACTGGCTCAGAATGAGGAGCTGCGTTCCCAACAAGATCAGATAACGCTAATTAATCAAAACCTTGAGGAAAAGGTATTGAATAGAACGAAAGAATTGCATGAAACTATCAATCGACTAACAGAACAAAATGAGGGGCTCGAACAATTCTCATATATTATTTCACATAATTTACGAGCACCTCTGGCACGGATAACAGGCCTTTTGAATTTGATGAAGATGCCGGATGTTAGTCCAGCACAATACTCGGAGTATTTCCAAAGATTGGAAGCAGCTGCCAAACAATTTGAAGAAGTAATCAGCGACTTGTCAGAAATTATTTCACTTCAAAAACGTTTTGATCTTAAGCGGGAGAAGATTGAGATTAAATCGCTGATTGAAAGTGTGATTGACTTATTAGAAACAGATTTGAAAGCGATTGATGCAAGATTGAATTTTGAATTAGGGGCTACTCATATTCTTACAGTACGCCCTTTTCTTCATAGTATTTTTTTGAATCTCATTTCAAATGCAATCAAATACCGTTCGCCTAAGAGAGGTCTTGAGATTACAATAGGGGCGCATCAGGAGGATGGAATTTGCCACTTTACCGTTAAAGACAATGGTATTGGTATTCCGTTAGATGAACATACTTCAAAGAAAATATTTGGACTTTATAATCGGTTTCATCCAACAATCGAAGGGAAGGGCTTTGGCTTGTATTTGGTAAAGACTCAACTTGATCTGATGGGCGGGCGAATTTCAGTTGAAAGTGAAGTGTCAGTAGGCACGATGTTTAGTTTTATTGTCCCCAATGAACAAGAGAAAACTAATTGAATTCTATATTAGATTAAAAACTTTCTTTTGAAGCGTTAAAAGAAACGAAAACAGCATGAAGTAAAAGCGCCAATGCAACACTTTGCATTGGCGCTTTATTACTAATCGTAATTGTAGTTATTCCTTCTGTAAGGTATTCTGAAATAACTCAAAGATTCTTCTGTATTCATCAGCCCAACTTGAGGATTCTACAAACCCATGACCTTCCATAGGGAATACGGCCATATCCCATTTGGTTTTACCAAGTTCAATCAGTCGTTGAGAAAGCCGAACTACATCCTGGAAATGCACGTTGGTATCCACCATGCCGTGAAGAATTAATAGGTTTCCTTTTAGTCCTTCTGCATAGTAAATCGGTGAACTTCTTGCATAAGCGAGGCTGTCTTGTACAGGGGTATTTAAGATATTGGCGGTATAGCCATGGTTATAATGCGCCCAATCAGTTACTGAACGAAGGGCAGCTCCACTTTTAAAGGTGTCAGGATATTTGAACATTCCCATCAGGGTGATAAAACCACCATATGAACCGCCATAGATGCCTATTCTCTCTGGGTCAATACCTTGCTGTTCAACCAGATATTTTGCTCCATCAACCTGATCGTCCATATCACGACCACCCATATGTCTGTAGATAGCTGTTCTCCAGTCTCTACCATAACCTCTGCTAGCTCTGAAGTCTATGGCCAGCACAGTATATCCATTATCAGCGAGCATATTATTAAACATGTATTCACGGTAGTAAGATGACCACCAGTTATGAACGTTCTGTAAATAGCCTGCACCATGTACAAAAATTACTGCAGCTCCGTTTTTCTTGCCCTCTGTAGGTTCGTACAGTGTTGCTGGCACGCTTACTCCATCACTAGCCTTAAAGTTGACGATTTTAGTATCGCGCCAGTTGTAATTTTTAAAAGCATCGGTTGTTGAAGTAGTAAGCTGTTCCATTTTGGCTCCAGCCTCATTTTTCATTAAATATAGCTCCCAGGGCTTGTTGATATAGCTATATCTTACTGCCAAATATTTTTCATCTGGAGAAACAGTTACTTCATGCCCGCCTTTTTGGCTTGTTATCTGCGTCATTTTACCACCTTTAACTGGCAGGTGATAAAAGTGATGTAAATGTGGACTTTCTTTGTTGCTCGTTATGAAAAATGTCTGTTTGTCATTAGACAGCTCCACATCTAAAATTTCAAAATCACCTTTAGTAAGCGCCTTTACTTTTCCAGTGTTTACATTGGCTGTGTATAAGTGTGCATATCCTGTGGCTTCAGATTTAAACCAGATGTTATCATTATCTAACCATTCAATGACACCAGGGGAAAACCACCCAATTTCAGGGCCACCAATCCATGCATCATCATGCTGACGGTCTATCAACTTCAAATCACCGCTGGATAAGTCAAGAGACATGATCCATCGGTCTTTATAATCATTGGACGTAATGTTAACTACGGCTTTGCTGTCATCAGAAAAGACAGGGTTGCCAATGTTTACTTCTCTGGGTTTTTCATACTTGTCTTTATAATCAGCAAGGTTCTTAGCATACTCTTTCAGGTAGGCAGGTTTGTCATATATGCCTTCGATGTTGTCTGTTTTAATTTGGTAAGCAGAGTCCTGCTTTAAGTCAAATATCCATGATTCGAAAGAGGGTAGAGGGCTGCCTACTTTTGGCCTTGCATTTAGGTCTTCTGTATAGCCTGATTCGGTTACAAAATCTGGAACAATAGTGCCTTTACGATCTCCAGCTTTCATAAGTTCATAAACAACATAGCGCATGTCAGGTGACATAGACATGTTGCTAATGAGCATATCACCAGTGTAAATTTCTTTGGGTCTTTTTGGAGATGTTTTATCCCGTCTGTTAGAGCGAGCATCACTTTCATTTTTACGTTTTTGAAGAATATCAAAATATTCTAATTCGTCTTTTTTTAACCACTTGTCCTGCTCAGAGGGCTTGTTTTTTCTTTCTTTTCCTGACTTGAAATTAGTGAGCTGTTCTACAGTACCTGTCTTTATTTGCCAGGAGAATAGATTGTTATCGTTTTTATAGACAATATATTCATCATTACCAGCAAATACCGGATCTGACTCACGAGCTATTGTATTGGTGATTTGAGTAATGGAATATGTGCTATTATCCATAAGGAAAATGTCGCCATTTTTATCATAAACTTTAAATGCACGTCCTTTTGAGTAATTGCCACGCTCGGTCATAGCTTTTTGCTCGTCAATGCTCAGTTTATGAATGTCTTTAGAACCAATAGACACTGCATAAGTGGAACTCAATGTGTCACCATCAGGATTCCAGTTAAAGTAGATGTTTTGACTATTATCTGACCAGCTGATACTCGATGGTAAGTGACCGATAAAGTCTTCGCCTTTCATTATTTCAGAAAGTGACAGTTGAGAGTCGTTTTTTACCTGACCAAAGGTTTGTAGGCTTAGGAAAAGTAAAGCAATAGAGGTTGATAGTTTCATTTGATATCTGTTTAACACAATACCAAGCTAGTATACATTAGATGCAATGGAAAAGTGTTTTATGTGGATGGTCAAATATATTTTGTCAACTTAGACTATGTAGGTCAGTTTATTCTACCTTAGCTTCATCATTTTGAAGTTTAACTGTATCACCGCAACGCATCTTTTTTCTGACTCGTGTTTCAACTTCACCATTTACAATAACGCTACCTTCCTTAATTATAGCTTTGGCTTCGCCACCACTTGCTACCCAGTTAAGCGCTTTCAGCAAGTTGTTAAGCTCAATGTATTCTTCGTCTTCCTTTAGTTTAAATATTTCCATTATAATGAGTCTAAGTTAATCCTCTTTTTCAAAGTAGATTTTGTAATACTTTCTTCCATTTTCATCTACACCCTTCTCTATTTTGTCCCTATCCCCATGAATATAAACATGGAAGTTTTTGTCCAGTTTTAATACACTTTTAAAAGAGCGCTGCATCTTCTTAACTGCTACCTCTGAGATAGTAAAGCTTTCAGGTACATTCATTACCGACAAGTGATCGTCAGTAAAGGTTTTATATGATTGTTTTAAACCTTCATCGTGAAGTACAGTATCTAAAAACTCATTCTTGTCATAAGTTTCAGTGTTTTTAAGATAGTCCATAGACCTATTGAGCAGGTCAATCTGGTCAGGTTTACTAATTTCAAACTCCTCTGATACCGTTGTTTTGATAAATTCCTTAGTCACCTTCATCAGCTCGGTAGTCTGATAAAACTCATTAGAGATCAATTCTAGTTGCAGGAAATCATCTATCCAAAACTTAGAATCACTTCTTGAACCGTTTTTATCAAATACTATTACTTCATACTCATTAAAGGTGACTCTTATTATCAGTGCTCCTTTATCCAGGCCATTTAATTCATAGCCTGTATCATGGGTTAGAGAGTAGTTTTTAAAGTTCTTTTCAATTTTAAGGAAAGGCACATTGGTCTCCGATTTAAAGATGCCCAAAGCTTTACACTTCATGCCTGAATAAGCAACATCTGAAAATGATACTACATTAAGCGCTCCTTCATTGATTTTAGGATGCTCAGAGTGGGAGTAGAGCAGTTTTGCAATGTCTTGTGATGCTTCAAGAAATGCTGCGCTATCATCAAAAACTTTTTGAGTGATATTGAGGACTTCATTGAGCTCAATGTCCGTAGGATGCGAAAAACGATACTTTTCATCTGTTTTAAGTACCTCTAAGAAGTATTTTAAATAGTATTCTTCAGACTCCTCATTGATGTCACTGGCCTCTTCAGAAAGGGTGTAGCCCTCGTCTCTCAACTTGTTGCCAACCTGGTGTGTAATAATGCTATTGATCTTGCTATCGGAAATAATCATTGAATAATTTTCTGTATTAAGCTGCAAATTTGATATATTATATGATAATGTCGTAAACATTATGAAAATGTAAACGTTTGCAAGACAGTGGATAAGCAACTTAAATTTTTAATGGACAATGGAACATTCGTTGGAAAACGAATGTATTTCTCTCAAAAGAGGCTATTGTTTGTTTTAAAAGGACAGTTCGTGGAGTTGATGTATGAGCCCAAAAAGAAAGAGGCCTCAGATGTTAAAATCAGACCTTTCGAATATGTTGTAAAGCACTACGCAGACCAAATCACCCTCCCTGACGACTGATTAACGCTTTTTGCAATTTTAGTGGAATTAACAAAAAGAAAGCTGCCAAAATCAGAGTAACCAACAACCTGTAAAAATGACAG
>NZ_SMLV01000291.1 GCF_009711525.1 Fulvivirga lutimaris | reverse complement strand
CACCTGATTCACCAATTCGCTACCAATTGATCCTGCGGCTCCAGTTATCAAAACTGTCTTCGAGCTAATCTGATCCACAAGTTCCGAGTTCATTATGCTAATTGAATCCCTTTCTAATAAATCATCAATTTTGACCTCTTTGATTTGGTTGATACTCAATTCACCTTGCACCCAAGATTTAAGATCTGGCACCGTTCTTACACGAATTCCGAAACTCAAGCAAATATCAACGATGTCATTCTTGCGCTCAATTGATAACTTATTAACTGCTATAATTAGCTCTTTTACATCGTGCTTGCTAACTACCTCTTCCAATCTATTAAGAGAGTAAATATTAGTACCATTTATCTCCTTACCAACCTTGTTTTCATCATCCTCAAAAAAAGCGACTACCTGATACCCTGATCTATAGTCATCATCTAACAGATGCTTAGTGACGATACCCATTTGTCCCGCTCCAAAAATGGCCACATTGGTCTTTTTGCGGTATATTTTGCCATAGTAAGAAAAGATATTCTTAATTAATAAACGATACTGAAAAAGAAATAGAAATGAGGCCAAGAAAGAAATGAGAATAACAGAATATGGTATAATATTTCTGCCATTATAATAATAGAAAATTAAATTTAGTATTGAAGAGAAACAATGGGTTAATAGAAGCGTTTGAAAAACTCTCAGACCATCCTTAAGACCTGTATAACGAACTATTCCAGCATAACTTTTGGTGATAAATAAAGCTAACAAACAAGCTGATGCATTTACAGCAACACCGATAAGTGGGCTATAATTTTCAATGGTTTCGTACTCAAAATTGAATCGAAGTAAATAACCCAATGCCGTAGCTACTGCAACAATAATTACATCTAATAGTATGATAACCCATCTAGGAAGGATTCTGAGTTGTAGAAGAAATTTGGTAATCAAAGTATAAGTTTTACTTCTTTCGCATTAAACGCTTTGCCCCTAAAGCCCCACCTGCCAAAAGTAATAGTTCAATTCCTCCAATAGGTACTGGGCCTGCATCAGGATCACCACCAGGGTCACCTGGTTGTGAGCTAACTGACAATGAAATACTAATTAAAATGCAAAATACAAATACTCTTTTAATCATTCGTTTTTAAAAATCTATAAGTAGATGTTTTATTATCGATATGTAATCTAATGATGTAGAGTCCATTAACAAAACTTTCAATATTAATTTTAGTACTTGATGTGCCAAGATTATCAACAAACATTACAGCACCTTTTGCATTTACTATTTCAATTTTATCAATAATATTATTTTTCGACTCAACGTATAATATGCTAATAGCCGGGTTAGGAAAAACATTGATCACAGATTCTGTATTTTCAGTTATTGAGGTTACGTCATCAGGTTCATCCACTCCAAAGTTATCACCAACTTTCGAAGAACAAACACCATTACTAACCTGCAATTCATAATAACCTGACGCTTGCTTTTCTAGTTTGTTTGAATTTTCACCAGTTAATAATACTCCATCTAAAAACCAGGTATTTCCATCATCATAATTTGATATTAAGAAATTACCATCTTCAGTAATAACTGGACTTATAACAGTATTCTTAATATTTGATACTTGAGATAAAAATGCAGAACACGATCCATATTTCACGTTAACTTCTACCAAATTCTCTTCTTGGAGGTCACTATTAGAAACATTGAAAAATAAGTTTTGTTCTTCAGCCAACTTTGACTCACCATATTCTTTTCCATTAAGAATTAACTGATAATTAGCCCCTATCTGAGGTGTTTCTATAGAAATTTCTCCATCACCTCCAGCACATACATCTGTTGTACTAAATGAAACAGATTCATCAATTGTAGTTAAAGAAATTTGACCACTTTGAGATAACTCTACTTCACAGTTATTATTTTTTGCTAAAAACGCTATCTTATTTGACTCCGATAAAAATTCGGGTGCAACTTTAAAAGTAATGGATGAGCCTGTACCATTAACAGAACTACCAAATTCGGCATCATTTAATAATAATTGATAAGCAACCCCCTCTTCGGAACCATCAAGTTCAATTATGGCTTCATTGCCAGCGCATATCGAAGCAGGAAAATCAACCGTCAAATCAGCATTTATACTAGATTTTGTAACAACTGCAGTTTGGGATAAAAGGTCACTGCACCCTCCCTTAGTAGCTTGAAAAGAAATTTCATTGGAGTCTAATAAATCATTATTTAAAATTTCAAAACTAATTTTAGACCCTGAACCAATTTTAGCCTCACCATATGGCTGACCATTGATCATAAGACCGTAGTTCACCCCTGGTTGTGTCTCAGAAAATGTCACATATGCATTATCCAAATTACAGACTACTTCAGAAACCGAGTAAGGAGTGTTAGTATTTATTGCCGACAGGTCAACCATAACTATATCTCCAATAGCTTTTGAAGTACAGCCTTCACGTGTTCCTATTACTTCAACCTCATTAATACCATTTAATAAATCTTCAGATGATATTTCAAAATTCAAATTACCACCATCTCCCATCATCTGATAGGTAGAATTTTCACCATTAATCTTTAATGAATAAAGGATTCCTGACTGGGATGATGTCAAATCAATTGCAGCGATTCCATTGCTACAAATTTCAGATGTTGATTGCACCTGTAAATCAGGATCAATAAAATCTCTGGTTATATGTAACTCCAATCTATTGGAACCAAAACTACTTGCCACATTCTTGTCTATACTCAGATTATACACAGTATTGGCGGCAACATTCACCTCATCTTCAGTATAATTATCAATCAATGTAAAACTATTACCTGATTCAAAATTTTCAAATCCGGTAAAATCCAAAACATAACTGCCAGAGGTTGGATCTGAAATATCAAATTTTATCACCTTTTCACAGAAATAATCTTCAAAGAAATTGATAGCTAGTTTATTTCCATCAGTATCAAAAGAAGAAAAATCGAACAGGTCATTGTCCAATTTTAAAGCATCATACTCTGTATCATATCCTTCCGTGGCACCTGGATATACTGCTAAATAAGCCTTATCGACTAAATCACCTTTACTTAATGATACAACCAGTTCTTTAAAACCGTCTACCTTTTCTTGTCTGAAAAATTCTGCAGTAGTTCCCGCGTTAACTTTAACACCTTCATTCGCTTCTAAATTAGCAGATCCAGATGTAGTCTGAACCCAAAAGGCCTGTCCCGCAGCAATCTGACCATTAGTCAATCCTCCAGTACTACCATTCCAGTATTGGAAACCTCCGCCTCCGCCCCCATTGTCTTTGACGGCTATGGTTCCTCCCATTCCAGCCTTTGTCCAATCAGAATCATCCCAATCAATACTAGAAGGATAAGGGTTTCCTACCAAATTATAACCTGAACTAGGATCTCCGTCCGGAGTATAAGTAACATTAAAATTATAAGTCCCCTGATTAACAGGGCCTGTAAGCTCAACTGTAGTCTGTGCATATTCATCACGCATAAAAGCAACATAACCTCTACCAACAACTAGTGGGTTAGCATCAGGAGTTCCGGAGCTTGGATAGGCAACATATCTATCATTAAAGGTACCTCCCAGTGTTTCATCAAAATAATATAATGAAGGACTATTTGAAACAATACCAGGATTTGTACTAGCACCCGTAAAGTTACCCGTTATCGGAAAATAGGCTTGCCAATCCGCTACGGTTGCCCCAGATACCGGAGCAGACATGTATCTCCATATACTACCCTCATTACTGATAAATCTTTGAACGGTGACATCACCATTAACACTGGCCCCAGTAGGAAGTGCAGATATACTTGCATTTCCTGAAGTACCATCTGAAGTAGACAGTAAAACAAGATTTCCGCCAGAATTAAATGCCGTTGCAGTTTGCATTGTCAAATAACCCGCTAAATTCAGCTGACTATTCAAGGTTACAGCACCTCCTGATTTATTCACCCTTATATTATTAAATGTAGCCCCTGCAGGTATCAAATCCTGATCCGTAGATCCATTGAGATTTACAATTCCTCCATTGGCATCAAAAGCCGCTCCCGTTTCTACCTGAAAGTCACCGGTAACATTAAGTACAACAGCAGATGGCATAGTTATACTAGCTGTCCCTGTTACCTGAATATTCGAAAAAGTCGCTGCAGAGGAGCCTGTAAATGCGGTTGTGCCATTAAAAATCACGGTGCCTGAATAAGTCGCCATAGTACCTCCATTTCGCTCCCAATTACCTCTCACCTCTAGATCATTGCTACCAATTGATAGTGATCCACTGGTCAATGTCACGTCTCCGGTAACAATAAGGCCAATCTGATTTAAGGTAACAGCTCCTGTGGTTTCAACTCTTAAATTACCTAAAGATTCCTCGGTAGGTGTGGGAATTTCACTACCCATGGTTTGAGGACCATTAACATAAGTAATATCGTATGTTTCGCTCGGATCAGTTTGTAATGCATTTCCTGTAAAAGTTGCATCAGAATTCTTTATTAATGTAGAGCCATCCGCCATGGTAATGGTACCAGAATTTGTTAAAATACCTGCAGAAAGGGTCATATTAGAGGCAATCCTAATGGTACTGGGAATAGTTGCGGTGCCTCCTGATGTTCTATTAAAAGAAAGCGCTCCTAGAGTATTTTCGATAGCATTGAACTGTAATGAGCCAAATGCCCCTGTACCAGTGATATTTATTGAACTGGAAGCATCGACCAACAAGTTACCCGACCCAGAAACAGTACCACCTAAATTTAAAACTTGACCCCTTATGTCTAGATTTCCTTGGGTCAGTGCTAATGCTCCAGACAAAGTCAGATTATCTTCAATATCTGCTGTAACACCTGAACGGTTAATTGTAAGGTTGGCAAAAGAAGGACTGGCACTTAAGAAAGGAATGGTACCAATAGCACCGGAGCCACTAAAAACCAAAGAAGAAGTGGAGCCTACACTTAAAGAACCTGCGCCAGATAGAGCTCCTTGAATAGTTAAAGTATTGCCTCCTATTGACAGATTACCATTAGTTAGTGTTAAATCACCCCCAATTGAAACGCTTGATATTAATGAGACTCCACTACCATTATTAATAATGGTGGTAATTCCACTTGTTGAAGGATAAGCACTACTCACAGTCTGGGCTCCACTTCCATTAAATATTATAGAACTACCGGATGAATAAGTCTGAGTTCCCTGAACCTGTACATTTCCTGCTAAAGCACCACTAGCTGACGTGGAACCAAGCACCAAAGTTGCTCCACTGTTCAGCGAAAAACTACCAGAAGCTCCACTACCTACAAAATTGCTGTTGGATATCGTAAATGTACTGCCAGACTGAATAATATAATTTATATTGCTAGTTATTGACAACGAGTTGTTAAAATTCTGACTAGTTCCTTCAAAATTAAGTGTCGCAACACCAGAACCCGTTGCTGAAAGGTTACCTGCTGTCCTTGTAAAATCACCTGTTATATTAGCTGTGATGTCACCAGCTGTATTAGTTAGTATAAAATTACCTCCGATAGTGAGATCTCCTCCGATATTTAATATTGTACCTGAACTTGTATTTCTACCAATTAGAACATTCGTCCCAGCAGAAGTACTAAAATCACCATCAATATCCAAGGTAAAACCCGAGCCATTTATTGTGGCAAAATAAAATGGTCTATTATTGGTAGAAGAAACAGTTAACGTACCATTTACGTCAATTAAATTGCCATTAAGACTAAAGGGGTTAGCTCCAGAGGCAGTCAATGCAGTCAGATTAATATTGAAATTACCAAATGACTGTCCAAGATTATTCGGTGGTGTGAAATTTGAGGTATATCCAGTCAAAGCACAAGTAGAGTTTAAATCCCAAGTGGCAATGGGAATATCACCAGGTGTTGTAGTATATTGATGGTTATAAGTTGATCCAGAATTAAAAAAGAGATAATCAGACTGAAAGCCACCAGAAAAATCTGTAAAAGTTCCTGTATTATTCAAAGTTCCATTGATCTGAACATAATCAAAATCAACTATATCAATATTTCCGTTGTTGGTTAATGTTCCTCCAAAATCAACAGTCAATACATCTGAGAAACTAAAGCCATAAAAGTTCAATGTAACACCTGAATTTATTATTAACTCACCCCCCGATGATATGGTAAGTTCATCTAAGCTTAGTCCAGCAGTCAACGTTACCTGATTTCTAACTTCAATTAATCCATCAGTAAAAGCATCCGTTGGAGCAACTGATGACGGACTTTCTTCATAAGTTCCATTTTGATCAGCATCCCGTTCCCATATAGTTGCTGTCGACCAAGTCCCATCAGATATGGATCTAAAATTACCTTGACCAAAAGCAGTACTTGATACTACATACAGAAAAAATAGGAGAGTAAATCTTCTCATATAACAAAAATCCAAATTGAACTTAAAATACAAAAATAAGAATTAATATACAGCTAAACTGTAAATATCTAATACTTTTTATATCCTGTTATCAGCTGTTTTGTAACCTATGAAAATGCATTTATTTTATTGATTATAAGTTCTTTTTGCTCCGTGGTTAAATTGGAACCTGAAGGCAGACAGAGGCCACTTTCAAAAAGCTTTTCACCTACTGCACCACCGTAATTTTTATACATTTCAAATACAGGTTGCATGTGCATGGGTTTCCACAATGGCCTGGTTTCAATATTATACTTTTCCAGTTCAGTTCTCAATACTTCCCTATCAAAACCTGTTATCGTTTTATCTATTAAAACGGTAGTCAGCCAACGGTTACTAAAATAGTCATCCGTTGGCTCCTCAATAAACGTAAAGCCCTTGTCTTTTAGATTTTGCTTATAAAAATAATAGTTGGCTCTGCGTTTTTCTACCCAGTTATCCAGTACTTGAAGCTGTCCCCTACCTATCCCTGCAGCTATGTTACTCATGCGGTAATTGTATCCAATTTCTGAATGTTGATAGTGTGGAGCCTGATCACGGGCCTGTGTTGCTAAAAAACGAGCCTTTTTAATCCATACTTCATTGTTGGAAACCAAAGCTCCCCCACCAGATGTGGTAATGATCTTGTTGCCATTAAAAGAGTAAATGCCAAAATCGCCAAAGGTGCCTAGTTTCTGCCCTTTAAAAGACGAACCCAAAGCTTCCGCAGCATCTTCAATTAACGGAATATCATACTTTTTGCAGACATTAACGATTTCATCGATCTTACCCGGCATACCATACAGATGCACAAAAATTACAGCTGCAGGTTTACTTCCTTTCTCAATTTGATCAGTAATGGCCTTTTCTAGAAGAACAGGATCCATGTTCCATGTATTTGTCTCACTATCTACAAATACAGGGTTAGCGCCTTGATAAACAATAGGGTTGGCTGATGCTGAAAAAGTAAATGATGAACAGATTACATTATCGCCTCTTTTTACACCAAGAATAATTAACGCCAAATGTATAGCCGCAGTACCCGAGCTTAAAACCGCACAATGTTCTGCACCAGAATATTTACAAATCTCCTTTTCAAAATTATCAACATTGGGTCCTAACGGAGCTATCCAGTTTTGATCAAAAGCTTCTTGTATATACTTCAGTTCACCATCTCCCATATGAGGTGAGGATAGATAGATACGTTCATTCATTTTTAGCAATATTATTTTGATAGTAAAATGCCGGTATAAGTAACAGCATCAATAATGGATTAACAATTAGCCTGTGCATATATGACACTAAAGGTCCATTATATGAGGTATAATACTTGATAATCAAATAAGGTATAAGCACCAGTGCTATTCCGGCAATTTGTACATAAAGCGCAAAAATTACATACTTTCTTTTACCGAACAAACCATAAATCAGTAACACCACCAGTAAATCGTTAATCACAAATCGAGTGGAGCGCGCCAACGCAAATGACACATATTTAGAATCAAAAGCTTGATTAAAAAAAGATTGAATATCACGCTGAAAAAGATAAACCAGTACTAACCCAACAATGCTAATAGCTATTATGATGTGTCGTTTCATTGAGCTGATGACTTGTTATATAATCTCGTCACCCAGATATACCACATGATAAAAATTATCCCGAAAAGAAATCCGGTAAAAAGATACTTATGTGTAAAGTATAGATATTGATCAAAATAAACCGTGATATAATAAAGAGCTCCTACTCTAACCAGATTAAAAAGATGTATGACAATAATTCCCAACGGAATAAACCACAGCAGTTTCTTTTTCAATTGGCCATAGGCAATTAAAAAACTTACAAATACAATCATAGTATTTAGCCCATTGCAGCCTTCAAAAACAGACAACACATCCCTGTCAGCATTACTTAAATATACATTAGGCTGCGTCTCATTTCTAAGAATGGTAGTCTCATTTCCAACCAGATTTAATATCCAGGATGTTTGTTCGGTAACAATATAGGTAACAGGGTCAGGATCGGGAGAATAACTATTAATGTACAAGCCATAGAGAAGATTTAGGAGTAAATATGCTCCTAAAAACTTAGCCAGAAACAAAATTGATGGTTTGAACTCCTTTAGCAATGCTCTACTCATTTGATCTTTTTTGCCGGCACTCCTACGACCGTAATGTTATTGTCTACATGATCTAATACCACAGCTCCAGCACCAATTATTGACCCACTCCCAAGTTTGACTCCATTCAGAATATTAGCCCCGCTGCCCACCATCACCTCATATTCAATGGTAACTCCACCAGCCACATTAACCCCAGGCATAAGAGAGCTAAAATGTCCAATTTCTGTATCATGCCCAATTGTAGTATTAAGGTTTAACAAAACATGCTCTCCTATTTTTACGTCCGTGGTGATAACCACCCCAGCAGTAATTACTGATCCTTTGCCTATTGAAATATTTTCTTCATCCATAATAACAGCACTCGGATGAATCAGTATTGGGTAATCAATATTTGGAATGTCATTCAATTTATCAACGATCTTACTTTTGATCATAGGAGATCCGATTGCGACAATTACACTGATTCTATTGTCGGTATTTTTTAAGAATTCTATGCCTCCAAGCACATTTTCCTTTTCGTGGTCATCATCTATGAACCCTACAAAATCCCATAAAGGTTCTTTTTTGTTAATAGCATCTAATAGTGCTTTTACTTCCTTCCCAAGGCCACCAGCACCATATATAATAAGTTTTTTTACTTCAGCCATTAGATATGATTTTACCGGGGTTACCTACTACTTTACAGTTATCAGGAATGTCTTTCACTATAACTGCTCCAGCTCCAATTGTACACCATTTGCCTATTTTAACAAGTGGAATAACCGTAGCGCCTGCACCTATTAATGTTCCCTCCCCCACTTCAACACCACCGCATAATGTGGCATTTGGTGCTATGTGCACAAAATCACCAATTACACAGTCATGATCAATTGATGAACTGGTATTAATAATAACGTGGCTGCCTATTGATGTATCTGCATTAATTGTGGCAGAAGCCATAACTACTGTGCCTGTACCAATTTTAACCCTTTTGACAATTACGGAAGATGGGTGTAAGGCATTGGTGTATTTAGTATTTAATTTTTGAGCAATCCTTTTTCGTATGGCATTGTTGCCAACTGTTATAATGCAGGGGCTGTGTTCGGCCTTATGAGTCTTGTCATTTCCAATAACAGGGTATTGCCATAACTGCTTCTTATTAGGGTCATCATCAAAGACTCCTAATATTTCAGAACCATTTTGCTCAATGATATCTATAACAACTTTTGCATGACCGCTAGCTCCAAATAAGTACATGATTCAATTTACAATTAGCAATGTACAATTAACGATTCCCTTTAAATTTTTCCATTGTTGCGCTTCCCTCTGCACTTATCCCTTCTGCAACAAACACTTTTTTAATTGTAAGAAAGATTATTTTCAAATCTAGCCAAAAGGATTGGTTATCCACATAATACAAATCATACTCAAACCTCTGATCCCATGAAATGGCGTTTCTACCATTAACCTGAGCCCAGCCCGAAATGCCAGGTTTAACCTCGTGTCTTCTCCTTTGTTCAGAATTATAAAGTGGTAAATATTCTACCAACCAGGGACGAGGACCTATAAAAGACATATCTCCTTTTAATACATTAATCAACTGTGGGAGTTCATCTAAGGAAGTTTTTCTGACAATATTGCCAATCCATGTTAACCGGTCTTTATCCGGCAGCAAGTTCCCACTGGCATCCCTTTCGTCAGTCATGGTTTTAAACTTTATGACTTTAAATAGTTTTTCATTTTTTCCAGGTCGCTGTTGTGTAAAAAATATCTGTCGCTTTTGAAAGATGGCCAATAATATTATCACGACCAGCATAATTGGACTCAAAAATAATAGCAATACCAGTGAAGTTAAAAAATCAAAGAAGGGCTTTATCAATAGTCTATACATAGAAATATTAAACTAAGCTATTGTACTCGTTCAAAATAAGCCTCCATACATTTTCCTGATCATAGTCCATAATACTTGATCTTGCCTTAGCAGCAAGATTATTTCTTAATGACTTATTGGTACCCAATAGTTCAATGGCCTCTTTTAGTTTATCTACATTTTTAACATCAACCAACAAGCCATTTTCATCCGGACTAATAATTTCATTATTGCCGTTAATATTAGTGGCTATTGATGGTAGCCCCATTGCGCATGCCTGTAAAAGGGCATTGGGGAAACCCTCACGATAACTTGGAAAGACAAAAATATCAGAAGCTGCCAAATACATTCTAATATCACTTTGAAAGCCCATAGATAAAATTCTTTTATTATGCTGTATTTCATTTTTGGTGTCAGAGTTTAATGGTTCACGCTGATCTTCGTACTCACCTAAAAGTAACAGGTAATTATTTTCCATCTTTAACCTCTTGAATGCAGCCACTAATTCCTCAATCCCCTTATCACGAACTAACCTGCCAACAAAGCATAAAACAACTGCATCTGCTGGTATTTCATTATCTTTTCTAAACTCACCTGCCCGTAAAATAATTTCTTGTGACCTTTGAAAATGATTGGTATCTATACCATTAGAGCTTCCTTTACCTATCACCTTAATT
>NZ_SMLV01000199.1 GCF_009711525.1 Fulvivirga lutimaris | reverse complement strand
CTTTTATAAATTGAGGTCTGGCCCCAATTACTGTTAATATTTTCATTTGTTATATTAATTTGTTTAGGCTAATGATTTCTTGATAACTTCAAGAAATTTAACCTCGTCTTTTCCTGCCGATAATTCTTTAGAACTTTCAATGCAGTTATTTTTGTACTTTACAATATCATGAAGAGATAATTTCTCCAATTCTTCAGCTAAACTTTTAGCAGTAAAGGTATTAGACACTACCCCTAAATCATATTGAGTAACTATGTTCGCCATTTCTTCTGAAGGACCAATTGCTAAAGCTAACTTAGCTTGTACAAACTCAAAAAACTTATTTGGCAAAGCCAGTTTGTAATTGGTGTTTGTTGGTGGTAAAAGAAATAATCCAATATCGTATTTATTTATTTCTTTGATTATTTGGTTCGTTTTAACAGGCCTATGAAAGTATACATTTGCTTTAGTGCTTTTAGCATAATTTATAATTTTTTTTTCATACCATTTTAATTCCTGAGGAGCCACCAAATAAAAATGTAAGGAGTATCGTTTACCAAGAATAGCGACAATATCAATCATTTTTTCCAATTGTCGGCCGGGCATTGTTCCTCCATGGTGAACAAGTTGAATATTCTCTGGATCAACAATTGAACCTTTAATGTCAGTATATGGGCTTGAATTTCGAATTAAAATAGCAGGTACAGAAAAATTTTGTTCATATAGTTGAGCAATTCCACTTGCTACCGTAGTAACTGCAGAAGCACGTTTAAGATATCGATTACACTGATATATAACCTCCCTTTTTTGAAGCCAGGTAGTCAACGTCTTTTTCTGAGCAAAATCTGGGTAATATTCATGGGCATCAAAAATAAATGGGATTTTTTGGTTACTAGAAATTTTATCACAGATAGGCAATGCATCTATATCATTAGCAACAATTAAGTCATATTTTTTATTATTCAATGTGGTCAATTGGATTTTTCTAATTGTGTTCCAATATGCTATCTTGTACAGTCCTAGAAAAAGCAATAATGCACGAACAATTTTTGAAAATAAACCGGGATAACATTTTGAGAGAGGGATATAATTAATCCCATCAATCTCAGAGTTAGTATAGCCTGCAGTATAAATGGTATAATCTTCTTTTAGCCATTTAATTTGACGAAGAACGCGGGGGTCGCGGTGCAAGGGGCCATAACAAAGAATTAGAATTGATTTCATAGTATTGATCGTTGCTGCTGTTATGCCCTGAACTTTAAAATCTTAGTCCTATTAATAATTTTCGTATTTATTTTTCTTCGATCCATTTTATCTGTAAATAGGAAATAGAATGCTGTTACTGTTACTGCAAACATAAGCACTTTAACAGTTATGATATAGTGAATCTCGTAGAGATCAAATATTCCGTAATTTAGAAAGCTAAATAAACCAATAATTAATAAAGTGCCTATTATAAGTTTGTTTTGAATATAAGGAATATAATAATATTTCTGACTCAACTTCATTCGGATAACAAATACCACAATTGTTGTAACTAAGGTCGCAATGGCAGCTCCTAATAGTCCAATTAGATGTATTAAAATTAAATTTAACACATAGTTTAAAAGAGCAAATCCTATGTTTATATAAGCTACTAACTTAGTTTTTTTTCTAATCTCCATCCCTGGTGTAAAAATATGTGTTGAGACAAAAAAGGCACTAAAAGCTATTACAGGTACCATGCTTGAAGAACTGTAATATTCAGGACTTGTTAGCAGTTCAACCAAATTGTCTGAAAATAAGGTGAGAAAAGCAATTATATTTAATGAAACAAAACAAAACACCCTGAAAATTGCCTCAATCTTGTAGGGGGTTTCTTTGAGTTTGTAATTTTTATAAATTAACGGAGCTAGTCCAGACTGAAAACCTACAAGTCCAAGTTTTATGACAGATCCAAATCTGAATGCAACTCCGTATAGGCCTAAAGCTCCTAATCCCAATAATTGCTTGATTACCAATCTATCAATAAAACCTGCCAATATTAATGCTACACTTGAAAAGATAATTGGGAAAGAGTAGTTAAGTAATTTCCTTGCTATGGAAAGGTTGAATTTGAAACTATAAATGTTTCGACCAAAATAATAAGCTAATGTACCGCCTACTAAGGATCCGCTGATATTACCTATAAAGTATCCTTCGGCCGTGTATAGATTTGATATAATAAGGGATGCCGCTACACTAATGGATATCAAAACATAAATAATATTAACGATTGCATATAAACGAGGTAGCATCATCCATTTCAATTGAGTTATAAAAAAGTAGAAAATTCCTTGAGTGAAAATAGATATTGCCGCTACTCTATACGTCAAGTTGAGCTGCTCATCACCTGTAATGATTATATTTAACTCTTGGTTAAATAATAAAGCAACTATTACAAAAATTCCAAAGGTAGATACTGTAAACCAAAGAGATGTTGAGGCAATTTGAATTTTCTCTTTAAGATTTTCAGAACTACTAAAAAACCTGGCATTGGCCTGTGTGATTTCAACTCCAATTATTATTGCCATAAAGGAGCCAATTACGATATATAAATCAATAACTCCATAATCGGCTGGAGAAAGTTTTTTTGTATAAATTGGAATTAGTAAAACTGAAATCAGTTTGGAAAGGATTCCTGATAGACTGTAAAGGGCTCCGGATTTAAGGAATTCTCTAATCATTTTTTATAGCTGCTTCTTTTTTTGATAAGCAGTTTAATAGCTATTCTTTGCCATTTTGTTTCTGAGAAATTTAACAAGAGATTTCTGTTATTTTTTATCGGTTGGTATTGATGAGCTGTTTTGTCTAAAATTTTTCGAAAAAAATTGCTGTAGGCCTCTTCTGAGTAATGATCTTTCCAAAAGTCATAGCATTCTGACATTTTTTGTTTTCTATAATCAATATCACTCACTAGTTTATTTAATTTTTCATATAGTTTTTTAGAATCAGTTTCAAATTGAATTACTGGTGAAGGTGCCTCAAAATCAATATATTCTTGCATATTTCCACCAATCGTGGCACAGCTGGCTGCCATGGCTTCAATAGCGAGTCTAGCCACCCAAGAGCCAGGCTGGTCAATTAATATATCAGCTTCATTCAACCTTTCCAGTACGTAATCATTTGGTTTGTTTTCTATAAGTTCAAAATGAAAGGTCGCCCCTGATGATTTAAGCATTTCTATTGCTTCCAGAACATATTTTGTACCTTTGAAAATACGGTCTGAAGGAGCATGAATGATGAGAGGGATTTTGTTAGGTAATTTTACTTTATTCCTAATTTCCTCTACAGGGAATTTAAATACATAACATGGTTTGTTTTGAAAAGTTGATTGATTCCTAATACTTACAATATCATCGCAGAACATTTCTTCCCAGGCTTGGGTTCTTAAAGTTTGTTGAAAAGACCTACCTTTTTGATAATACAATTTAAGTTGCTCAGTATCTCCATCAAAGAGCTCAAAGTTATAGACATTTGAATCTATCATATATTGTACTTGGCGCTGACGCACTTCTGAACCACAATTAAAAATTATAATTCTTTTATTGAGAAGGTTTAGTATTGGCCAGTCCATATGAAGTGGTAATAGCGTTACATCAGTAATGTATACAAACACATCATACTTAAATAGAGATTTTATAAAAAATAATGTCTTTGTGAGGATGATCGCAACTTTATTTAGCAATTTATTAGTTTGAAATAGACTCGAGGTTTCTAATTCATGATCATAGCTGTTACTGCTATAAAACTTGTGGTTTTTAACTTGGTTTTTGAGTACAACCGATTCAATGTCATAACCATGTTTTTTTAATGCTTTATGCATTGAAAAAACATTATTAGCTAACTCATGTACTCCAATAATTATTTTCATAAAATTATAACTACATTTTAGTTCTAAAGCCTATTTTTCAGATAATTTAATTGTTTTCTTGTTATAAGGTCTTATTAGAAGTGCATAAGGTGAAGATGTTATGATACAATATATAAAATTGTTTTATATATGGTTTTTAGTTGACGCTAGGCCTTTTTATGCTTGAAGCGGCTACATGTCTAACGTATTTAATTATTTCAATAGAAAAGTGCATCTTAACTAAAAATGGCTAAGGTAATTTAACAATGGCCTCGCCTTCAATTACAATTTTCCCATCAGATTTGCATATAGTTGATAAGGTAACTATTGGTTTGTCCTTTCTAATAGTCTTTACCACTACAATCGCTTCGACAACTTCATCAATATAAACAGGCGCACAAAAATTAAGGTTTTGTTGTAGATATATACTTCCAGGTCCTGGTAGGTCATTCGCTATTACTGCAGAAATTAAACCTGATACTAACATTCCATGAACTATACGTTTTTTGAATATGGAATTTTTTGCAAAATCTTCATCTAGATGAATTGGATTTGTGTCTCCCGATAATTCAGCAAATGCTCTAACAGCTGCATCAGTAAATTTTACTTTTCGAATTGAACTATCACCAACCTTAATCATCCTGTGTAATGTTTCTGATATGTTTTAAAAATTTTCTATGCGGAATTGCAAAATTTCCTGTTACTTTTTCATTCATGTTAACATTTTTGGTAACAACAGATCCAATTGAAATAAATCCATTTTTTCCAATAGTTAATTGTGATGAAATACTTGATCCTGGCCCAATCCAAACATCATCTTCCAATGTTGTACTACCTGCAATCATACTTGAGGCTGGTAATAAACATCTTTCTCCAATTTGAACACAATGCGCTATATGCACTAAATTGTCAGTTTTCGTGCTATCACCAATAATAGTGTTACGGTATGAAAATCCTTTTGATATAGCATTTAAGGCACCTATATAAACATCTTTCCCTATTATTACCTTTCCATCATGTTTAACAGAGAGGATGCCTTTAGTAGTTTTTTTATGTTCAAATCCTTCACTTCCAACTACTGTG
>NZ_SMLV01000336.1:4449-16371 GCF_009711525.1 Fulvivirga lutimaris | reverse complement strand
TATTAACTGGCTAATTTCATCCAGAACACTTTCTTCAGTTGATTGACCCCCATTTAGCAGAGTGGGGTCTGCCGTAATTTGAGCATTATCAAATCTTGGACTAAAGCTTTTAAGCGCAGCATTATTTTCATGGGCAGTGGCAAGGTTTCCACCTTTTATTACTCCACGGGGTAAGTTTGTATATGGATCAATGTTTATAAAGTCTTCGTCAATATCAAATCCGGTCAATACATTAGCTGCTGCTCGCACATCCTTTTCTGTGAAATTGATATAATCGCCAGGTTCTGGTATATTCGGAAGGTTTCCTTCAAGTCCTCGCCCAATTGTATACAGCTCCAGCATTTCACGAGCATAATTCTCATTAGGACTACCCTTAACATTCAGGTTCCCATCTAAGAACTTAAGCATAGCATTATCAACACTTAGCTTTTTGGTGAGTTCTTTAATATTCAGAACCAATGTATCATTTTCAGGAAGCCCTGTATCTTCGTTTACTATCTGAACATCAACATCATTTTTGTCAAAAGCGAATAATCTGAATAAGGCATTTTGAAAATATGTGGCTCTACTATCATTTACCTTTGTCATTATGGTGGTGAAGTAGGTGTGGTAGAAAAACACCACTTTTTCCCTCGTCTTGTATGATAATTTTAAGCTCTCATCAACATCAACAGCCAGGCATTGTCCTATCATCCATTGCTTTAAGAAATCCTGCAATTCGTTATCTCCACTGTTTGCATCTGATACGCCAGAAATCCACTCTTGTCCTGTTTCAGTATCAACTGGTAAAGGAGGGTCTGGCAATGTGTCTAAGAAAAGGGATGGTACCGCTTGTTGCGCAGTCATACCCGCAAGCATATCGATGTTGGTTTTATTTGCACCGAAGGTTGCTCGCCTTAAAAGGTGCGCTGCTTTTTTCGTTCCTAACGTACCTGTAAAAGGAGTTAAAGGCATAGTTTTTTCAATTAAAGCATTAAACTAAGTTTTTTTATATAAAATATTCAAGAAAGTAGATGAATGGTTCGTTAAATCGACCAATGAAGGATTTTTGCCTTTTATGGTATGGATAGATAGCTTTGCTTCAAACGAAGTATATGAAAATAATCGACTGCCCTCGAGATGCCATGCAAGGCATACATGAGTTTATTCCTACCGAAAAGAAGATAGCATACATTAATCAACTACTCAAGGTAGGTTTTGATACAATAGATTTCGGAAGCTTTGTATCTCCAAAAGCTATTCCTCAACTTAAAGATACTGTGGAAGTACTGGAAGGTCTCAATCTTGATAGTACCAGATCTAAGTTATTGGCCATTGTAGCTAATACCAGAGGGGCTGAGGATGCTGTTAAGCATGATGCAATAACCTATTTAGGTTTCCCTTTCTCGATTTCTGAAACGTTTCAGCAAAGAAATACTAATAAGAGTATCGTTGAGGCACTCAATACGCTGAACGAGATACAAGACTTGTGTGTGAAGAACAATAAAGTCTTAGTCACTTATATTTCCATGGGTTTTGGAAATCCTTATGGTGATCCGTTTAATGTAGATGTTGTTGCAAAGTTTACGGATATAATTTCATCATTGGGTGTTAGCATTATTTCACTAGCAGATACCATTGGAGTTTCTAATGATGAGAATATTACCTATTTATATACTAACTTAATCAGTGCTTATCCTCAAGTTGAGTTTGGAGCACATTTGCATTCTAATCCTGCTACGGCAGTTGATAAAATTAAATCAGCTTACAAAGCAGGATGTAGAAGATTTGATGGTGCTATTAGAGGGTTTGGAGGTTGTCCAATGGCGAAAGATGATCTGACGGGGAACATCGCAACTGAGTTGATTGTTTCCTATTTGAGTGACCAAGGTCTTGATTTGGGAATGAACAAATTGGAGATGGACAATTCAATTATGGCATCTGGTGCTATTTTTGATCATTACCGCTAAAATTCAATAATATAATATTCGGCATTATTTTCGCTTATGATTAGAAATTCAAAAGAACTAAAAATGTTAAAATACACACTAGCTAGTTTAATACTGGTAACATCAACGATGGCAGCTTTCAGCCAGACTGCTAAAGAATATACAGAGCAAGGAAAGGCAATGTACGAGAAAAGAGAGTATATGCAGGCTATTATCAATTACAATATGGCGATTGATAAAGATGCTAATTACTCACAAGCCTACTACATGAGAGGGAAAGTAAAACAAGAATTTGATGATATTCATGGCGCAATGAAGGACTTTAGTACGGCAATAGAAAAGAATAAGAAGTTTGACGAGGCTTACTTTGCTAGAGGTATCATCAAATTTGAACTGCAGGATTATTATGGGGCTATTGCTGACTTTACCTCTAGTATTGAGATCAACCCTAATCATTTAGATGCTTATTATAAGCGTGGTCAGGCAAAACATCAACTTGATGCCTACCAGGATGCTATATCTGATTGTACTCAGATTATTGAATTAAACCCTAAAAGTATAGATGCCTATTACTTAAGAGGTATTTTGAGGCTAGAGTTTGGACAACTAAAAGAAGGTTGTCTAGATTTAAGTAAGGCCGGAGAACTTGGAGATGTTAAGGCTTATGATCTTATTAGAGAAAAGTGCAACCAGCGTGTATTTTCAGGTGAGGGAGGATATTAAAGATTAGAGACAGACAAACTCAATAATTTTAGAAGCCAATGGATAATTCAATTCATTGGCTTTTTTTATAGAATTACATGCTTGCGCACTGTCGCCAAGTGTCAGCTCACTTAAACCTTTATAGTAATATCCCGGGCCATTATATGGGTAACTCTCAATGAGCATATTAAAAACTGATATAGCATCTTCATGCTTTCTGATTTTTTGTAAGCACCAGGCCTTGCCAAAAATGACTTCCTCACTTACAATCTTTTTATTCAAGATACCTTCAAACTTAACAAGAGCGCTATCAAATTCATTTAGGTAAAAAGCTTCTAAGAGGCCTATGTTAAGGTTGATGCTATCTGCATTGTATCCTATACGTAAGGACTTTAAAAAAATAGTTTTAGCTAATTTAGCCTGACCATCTGCCTTCATAGCTTTTGCTTTAATGTAGTATAGCTCGGCTCTTTCCGTATTGACCTCTGTGTATTCAAGGCCTTTGTCGGCATATTGTATCGCTCTATTTGGAAGGTTAAGATCATTAAGACATAACCTTGATAATTGGATGCTTGCTTTTCCGGATTTAGAACTGAAGTACTTTATGGCTCTTTGATATTCTCTGGCTGCATCAGCATAATTATGCTGGTTTTGAAATTTCAAACCCTCTTCATAAGCATAGTTTCCAGAGTAATAGGAGAGTGCTATAGGTCCACCAATACAAAGACTAAGTAAGCCAATAACAAAGAAGATCCCATACACCTTTACTCTTTTGCTGTATTCATATTTAGTGCTGCCATAGCTTGGTCTGGTTTGGTATTGAGCTTTAGGCTGGTATGGATTTGCTACCCTTGGATTAAGGCTATAACTTAGTTTTTCATCATATAAAGCCTTTTTTTCTGCATCCGATAAAATACTGTTAGCTTCATTCACTCTTTTAAAGACATCCTCTTTATTAGGGTTTCTATCCGGATGATATTTCTTTGCGAGTAATCGATAGGCTCTTTTTACTTCATCTATTGTGGCAAAATTGTCAAGCCCCAATGTTCTGTAATAGTTGTCTATCATTTATTAATGGCCAGTTTAAACTTTTTTCCGGGCAGAGATATTACTAACCCTTTGAATTCTAAATTTAATAGGATAGAGGCTAACTGACTTACAGAAAAGGAGGTTTTCCAACTTAAATTGTCTATCATCATGCCATCAACATGCTCTACAAGGGCATTGACAATTGCGAGTTCATCTTCATTTAGTTCTGAAAGGTCAGGCAGCTTACTACCAGCTTGCGGGTTATTAGCCTCCCAATTCATAATATATTCTATATCCTTCCCAGAATTAATTAAATGGGCCTTATTTGACCGGATTAGATTGTTGCAACCTAATGAAAATTCAGAATTCACATTTCCAGGCACTGCAAATACGTCTTTGTTGTAGCTATTGGCAATTTCAGCAGTAATCAGCGCACCACCTTTCACAGCAGCCTCAACAACTATTATTGCATCGGCCATGCCCGCAATTATACGATTACGTGCGGGAAATTTTGGCGCATCTGGTTTGGCGCCTAAAGGGTTTTCAGAAATTAGAGCACCATGCTCAATCATTTTATTTGCTGTGTCTCTATGAATGGCTGGGTATATAACATTTACCCCGCTGGCTAAAACACCAATAGTAGGTAAATTATATTTCAATGCTGATTTGTGAGCTTGAATGTCTATTCCATAAGCCAAACCACTAACAATAATAGGGTTATGTGGTGCTAAATGCTCAATTATATTCTCTGTAATCTCTTTGCCATAAGCAGTTGCCTTCCTTGTGCCAACTATAGAGACTATTTTGCTGGCGTTGAGATCAGCGACTCCTTTATAATATAGTAGACTTGGGGCATCGTTGATATGATTTAGTCGTTTGGGAAACGCTTTGTCAGTATGTATTAATATTTGAACACCTTCATTTTCGCATTTAGTGAGCTCCGCCTCGGCCTTTTGCATTGGAATATCCTTTGAAATAGACTCTGCGGTTAGAGCACCAATACCAGGAATTTTGAGAAGCTTGCTTTTAGGGGTTTTGAATACAGCCTCAGCTGACCCGCAATAACTAACCAGCTGTTTGACCAGCATATGACCAATTCCAGGAATAAAATTGAGCGCTAGCTGTGCCAACCTATCCTGATTCGCCAAAATATTAAAGTTTTTAGGAGATGTTCTTCTTAAGTTCCAGCAGAAAGGATTTAACACTTGTCAATGAATCAATCATTTCCATCTTGTCTTTTACCTGATCAGAGTTGCTTTTTAGCATTTCTTTGGCTCCCTGAAGGGTAAATCCTCGTTCTTTCACCAGATGATAGATGATCTTGACATTCTCAATATCCTCCTTGGTGAACTGTCTGTTGCCTTTACGATTCTTTTTTGGTTTAATGAGGTCGAACTCAGTTTCCCAAAAACGTATTAAAGAAGTAGCCACGTTAAACATACTTGCCACTTCTCCAATGGCGTAATATTTCTTTTCAATGGTTTTTTCTTTGTAAGGCATATTTAGTTTTGAAGATAGGTAATTCTTCCACTTTCGTCAATGTTTACCGGCACTTCAGGAAAATCTTTTTTAGTTAACTCAATTATTTTTCGAATTACTCTCTTCTGACTATCGATTGATGGACCACCAGAACCTAGCTGAATTATAGGTGTGATATCGGCAAACAGAAACTCACCTGTTGCAGTGGTATTGACTTTAATTATAGGAGCAAGGCCGTTGTCACCTCTCAGATTAAACCGAGCATAAGTGCAGAAATTACCTAAACTGTAAGCAATAAATCTGTTTTTATATACTTCTACAGCTCTCGTTACATGCGGCCCATGGCCAAATACAACATCAGCGCCTGCATCTATTACAGTGTGAGCAAATTTGTAGACATCACCTCTGTTTTCACCATAGAAATACTCATTCTTACGCAGTACATTCTGATACTTGCTCCCTTCAGCACCTCCGTGAAAAGAAACGATAACAATATCTGATAGTGAATCCAGATGGGCGACAATCTCTTTAGCATTATTTAAATCATTGATGCTCACTGTTCCTGTGTTAGGTGCAAAAGCAGCAAATCCATACTTCATTCCATCAATCATAAAAGTTGTATAAGGTTGTCTGAGCTGTCCTGCGTGGTTAATCTTTAAGGAGTCAAGTACTTTCATTGTATTTTTTCTTCCAGACTCTCCAAAGTCACCAGCATGGTTGTTGGCTGTGCTCATTACATCAAAGCCAGCATCTACTATATTACTCATGAGCCTTTCAGGGGATCTGAAAATGTAACAAATCTTAGGGTCTTTGCAGTACTTAGCATCACCACCTTTGTCGAGAATAACACCTTCTAAATTACCAAATGTCACATCTGCATCTTTGAGAATGCCATTTACGTCACTCCATAAGTCTTTGCCATTATTAGCGGGCAAATAACCATCATCAGGGTAGTTAGTGCCCATCATTATGTCCCCAACTCCGATAATAGAAACGGTGTCTTTTAGTAGTCTGAAAATCTCAATGTCAACAGAGTCCTTAATAGCTACAACAGGCTTTTGGATCACAGAGTCAATGACTGCTTCCACATTAGCGGTGTCTAATTCCAGGTCTGGAGCGTCTTGGTTGCTGCTCGTAGTATTAGTCACTTTACAGGAAGCAGCATATGCAATTATAACTATTGCAAAAAATACTTTCTTGAGAATAGGGGCAATAGTTACTTGTTCTGAAGACATTAAAGATTCAGTTACTTTACTCATTAAAATTCCTGGTAATTAATCTAAAGGAATGGTTTCTTGCTGAGATATCTCGATAAGTTTTTCATACTCATCGTTATCAAGGTCTCGCTGAAAGAAGTTTATTGGGTTGATTGGTTTGTAGTTAAACAACACCTCATAATGCAAGTGTGGTGCCTGAGATCTGCCCGTGCTACCTACATATCCAATTACTTGACCTCTTTTCACACTCTCTCCGCGTTCAACTATGTAGTTGGTTAAGTGGGCATATCGTGTCTGATATCCGTAACCATGGTTAACAAACAGGACATTGCCATAAGTAGTAGAGCGGTAAGATGCAGTAACTATACCATCACCAGTGGCATAGATAGGTGTGCCAGATGGAGCCGTGAAATCTAAACCTTCATGTTCGCTCCACACTTTAGTAATAGGGTGGAAGCGTCTACCAAAGGTAGTGTGAAGTCTTGTTAACTCTTTATTGTTGATTGGTTGAATAGCAGGTCTGGAAGCCCACATCTTTTCCTTTTCTATTAATAAGTCAGATATCTGATCATAAGATTTACTCTGGATATAAAGTTTCTTTCTAAGGTTATCAATACGCTGATAGGTGCCAATAATCAACTCAGAGTCTTCAAGATCTTGCTTCAATAACCTTTCATACTTATTATGACCACCGACACCACCTTCTCTAATAGTTGCAGGTATAGCATCGGTATCTAGTATTACTCTATAGATGTTATCATCCTTAAACTGCAATTCATCAATGCTAGCATATGCAGCATTAAGATTTTTGTTCAGGATATTCCACTCTAATTTTAGTTTGCTGTTTTCAGAACGCAGGTTAGACTCCTTCACAGGGGTGAAGTTAGTTCTGTAAACGTATATAAGCCCGAGGGCCATTATAAGAGAAACTGTCAAAAAACCGGCTACATTCAGAACCATTGCACTTCTCGAAACCTTAATAGGCTCGTATTTGCAAGTTTCTGTGTCGTAGTAATACCTTATTTTCGCCATGTGCTAAAAATGTAAATTCAGTTTAAAAAAATTAGTCAAAAGATTGATTTTCGCGTGAAGCCAATTCAATCAGTTTACTATAGTCATGGTTATTTACTCCGTTCATTATATAATTGATGGGGTCTAATTTAACGCCATCTTTTATAATTTCATAATGAACATGAGGGGCAGTAGATCCACCGCTACTTCCAACCTGCCCGATAACCATTCCTCTTGTTACAACATCGCCAACTTTAAGATTTACTTTGCCCAAATGAGCATATTTTGAAATATAGCCGAAACCATGATCAATTTCTATATAATTTCCATAGCCAGTTTCTAACTCACTATTTATTTTTACCATTTTTATTTTGCCATTACCGGTTGCATACACTTCCGATCCTCTGGTAGCTGCAAAGTCAATACCTTCATGCATTACTCTTGCCTTATGAAAAGGATTGATTCTATTTCCAAATCCAGATACTAGTTGTGTCAGGTTTGGATTATGAACAGGTTGAATAGCTGGTATAGCTTTTAAAAGCTCATCATTGTTCTTGGCTAGCTTCATAATCTCATCAAATGACTGATTAACTATTCTGGCTTGTTTTTTAAGCTTGTCTATTTTCCTTTTTGTACCAACTACTAACTCTTCATTCTGAAGGCCTTCTTCTAAAATATCTCTGTATAGATCAACACCACCGCTACCAGCCTGCAATACAGTAGGCGACAATGGCTCAGCTTCGTAAATTTTTCTGTAAATATTATTGTCCCTTTCTGCAAGCGCGGCAATTACTTCATCAACTTCTTCCATTTCAGTTTCAAGTGCGCTATAGTGCTTTTTAAGCTCGTTATTCTCCTTTTTTAATTGAGCTTCTACAGGAGTTTCAAAATAGGTATTATATGCAAGAACTAAACTTAAAGCCATAACCAAAGCAACAGCTAAAAATCCTAGGAAATTAAGCGTTACGTCAGATTTGGTGATTTTTGCTCGCTCGTATCGGCAGGTTTCTGTGTCGTAAATATATTTTATTCGCGCCATTAATATTGTAAGCTAAAAACTACTATTTTTGTGCTCTTTGAATTATAAAGTTTAAAAAATTGCGAATATCAATCGTTTTTACACCTTTGATTAACTGCAATATATCATTTTTCTTGGAAAAATACATAAGGTTGCAAATTTATCATTTTTTTTCATAATCCATGGATTCTAAGTCAGTTAGACAAAAATTTCTAAACTTTTTCATTAACAAGAATCATCAGATAGTGGAGTCTGCTCCGCTGGTCAATAAGAATGATCCTACTTTGATGTTTACCAATGCTGGTATGAATCAATTTAAGGACTTTTTTCTTGGTAATGAGGAGCCAAAAAACAAACGAGTAGCGGATACACAAAAGTGTCTGAGAGTATCAGGAAAGCACAATGATCTTGAAGAGGTAGGGATGGATACATATCACCATACTATGTTCGAGATGTTGGGCAACTGGTCTTTTGGTGATTATTTTAAGAAAGAAGCTATAGAATGGGCCTGGGAGCTGCTCACAGAAGAATTTCAGCTACCGAAGGATAGGTTATATGTATCCGTTTTTGGTGGTGATGAGGGTGATGGACTAGAAGTTGATCAGGAGGCATTTGATCTCTGGGCAAACATCGTTGATAAGAACCGTATCATTCTAGGTTCGAAGAAGGATAACTTCTGGGAAATGGGAGACACTGGACCTTGTGGGCCTTGTTCAGAAATACATATTGACTTAAGGTCTGACGATGAAGTGGCCAAAATACCAGGGAAAGATCTTGTAAATAATGATCACCCACAAGTGGTGGAGATCTGGAATTTGGTATTTATGGAATTTAACAGACTGGCTTCTGGCAAACTGGTAAACTTGCCGGCCAAACACGTAGATACCGGAATGGGCTTTGAGCGCCTTTGCATGGCGATACAAATGAAGCAGTCTAACTACGATACTGATGTTTTTACTCCTTTAATAGCTTCTTTGGCTGCTAAAGCTGATGTGAAGTACGGAGTCAGTGAACAAACCGATATCGCCCTTAGGGTAGTTTCTGACCATGTAAGAGCTATTGCTTTTGCCATTGCAGATGGACAGTTACCTTCTAATACAGGTGCTGGTTACGTGATCAGAAGGATATTGAGAAGAGCAGTTCGATATGGGTTTACCTTTTTAAATTTCAAAGAGCCGTTTATCTATGAGTTGGTTGATATTCTTGATCAACAAATGGGAGAGGTATTCAATGAACTAAGGACACAAAAGGATTTTGTGAAGAAAGTTATTGAGCAGGAAGAGCATGCTTTTCTAAAAACTCTGGATAAGGGCTTGAAAAAACTGGATGGTATTAAAACTGAGCTTGCTGAGGCTAGCGATAAGGTGATATCAGGACCTTTAGCATTTGAGTTATATGATACTTATGGATTTCCATTCGATTTAACATCTCTAATTGCAAGAGAAAATGGTCTTTCTGTAGATGAAAATGGTTTTGCTGAGGAAATGCAAAAGCAAAAGAACAGGTCCAAAGCTGATGCAGTTAAAGAAACTGGCGACTGGACTGTACTTAACAAGGTGAATAAGGTTGAATTTGTTGGATATGATCAACTGGAAACCGAATCTTCAATAATTCAATACAGAATTATAAAACAAAAGGGAAAGGAAGTTTATCAGATCGTACTTGACAAAACACCATTTTACGCTGAAAGTGGCGGTCAGGTTGGTGATAATGGTTATTTGGAATCTGATTCAGAAAGGTTAAAAGTGCTTGACACCAAGAAGGAGAATGATCTGATTGTTCATTTGGTAGAGAAATTGCCTAATAACGTTGAGGCTAAATTTACCGCCAAGGTCAATGACAGCAAGCGTAAAATGACCATGAACAATCATACAGCAACACATTTGTTGCACCATGCTTTAAGATCAGTGTTAGGTACTCATGTTGAGCAGAAGGGATCTTTGGTTAATGAAAAGATTTTGAGGTTTGACTTCTCGCATTTTCAGAAAATGAGTGATGAGGAAATAGATGCGGTAGAGAAAATGGTGAATGTGCTGATTCGTGAGAATCTGCCATTGGATGAAAGAAGAAATCTGCCAATTGATGAAGCTAAAAGCCTTGGTGCTATGGCTTTATTTGGTGAGAAGTACGGAGATCAAGTGCGCGTGATCAAATTTGGGGAATCTGTCGAGCTCTGTGGCGGTACACATGTTGGAGCTACGGGTAATATTGGTTACTTTAAGATTATATCAGAAAGCTCAATTGCTGCCGGTGTAAGAAGGATAGAAGCTATTTCTGCTGATGCTGCAGAGGAGTTTATTAATGAGCAACTTCATTTGTTAGATGAGGTAAAAGGCCTTTTGAAAAGCCCTGCCGATGTAAAAACTTCTATTCAACAGTTAGTAGATGAGAAGAACCAGCTTGAAAAGGAGATAGCAGCACTACACGCAGGACAAACACAAAACCTCAAAAAGGAGATTTTGGCTTCAAAAGAGGTGAATGGAAGCATTACTAAAATTGTCAAGAAAGTATCACTGCCTAATGCAGATGCATTAAAACAATTATCATTCGAATTGAAGAATGAACTTGATAATCTATTTCTGGTTCTGGCCGCTGACATTCAGGGCAAACCTCAGATTGCCGTTACTATAAGCGAAAACCTTGTGAAAGATAAAGGTTTAAATGCCGGTAATATCGTACGAGAGCTGGCCAAGGAAATTAAAGGTGGTGGAGGTGGTCAGCCTTTCTATGCCACGGCTGGAGGAAAAGATATTAGTGGATTGGAAAACGTAGTTGAAAAGGCACTAAATATAGTTTAGTATTGTAGGCCTAGGAGTATTGCTGACAAATGAAGAAAGAGATTAGGGACAAGTATGAGGTTGTAATTGGCTTGGAAATCCATGCCCAATTATCAACTGCATCTAAAATATACAACTCAGACTCAACAGAGTTTGGAAACGCACCTAATACCAATATCAGTGCAATAACACTTGGTCACCCTGGCACTTTACCCATTCTGAATAAGAAGGTGGTAGAATATGCCATAAAAATGGGTTTGGCCTGCAACTGTGATATCACAAGAGAAATGATTTTTGATAGAAAGAATTATTTCTACCCTGATCTGCCTAAAGGCTATCAGATAACACAAGACAGAACCCCCATATGCGTAGGAGGAGAGGTCTTGATTAGTTTATCAGATGGTAGCGAACATAGCATTAAGCTGAATAGAATTCATATTGAAGAAGATGCGGGTAAGTCAATGCACCTGGCCGGAGAAGAAGATACCCTTGTTGATTACAATCGAGCAGGAGTTCCATTAATAGAGATTGTAACCGAGCCTGTAATCAAAGATGCCTATGAGGCGCAGACGGTACTTAGCGAAATAAGGAAACTGGTTCGTTACCTTGAAATTTGTGATGGTAATATGGAAGAAGGCTCCATGCGTTGCGATGTTAATATCTCAGTAAGAACTGTTGGAGCTAAAGAATTGGGCAAAAAAGCCGAAGTCAAGAATCTTAATTCGATAAGAAATGTGCAGCGCGCGATTGACTTTGAAACC
>NZ_SMLV01000336.1:0-4219 GCF_009711525.1 Fulvivirga lutimaris | reverse complement strand
ATGCCAGTGGTATTACTACCGGCATGAGAACAAAAGAAGCTTTGAATGACTATCGGTACTTTCCAGATCCTGATTTAAGTCCGGTTCATGTTTCTGAAGAGTGGTTAAATGATCTTAAACTTTCACTGCCAAGCTTGCCGCGTGAGCTGTATTTAAAATATATTAATACCTATGGCTTACCAGAGCTTGATGCGCAGGTGCTGACAAATACAAAAGAGGTAGCCATGTATTTTGAAGAATTGTCTTCGATTACAAAAAACTATAAAGCATCTTCAAATTGGATGATGGGGCCCGTAAAGTCATATCTAAATGATGCGTCATTGAAGATTGAAGATTTTAAATTGACTCCAAAAAGATTAGCAGAATTAATTGGCCTTGTTGAAGATAATAAAGTAAGCTTTTCAGCAGCTTCACAAAAACTATTTACCGCTTTGGTAGATGATGAAAGTAAATCAGCTTTAAAATTAGCTGAGGAAATGAACCTGATGCAGGATAGTAATACTGATACATTAGGTGAATTGGCAGACGCGATAGTTGCTGAATTTCCTGATAAGGTTTTGGCATATCAGAAAGGACATAAGGGACTTTTAGGTATGTTTATGGGGGAATTGATGAAGCGTAGTAATGGAAAAGCCGACCCTAAGGTGGCTAACGAACTATTAAGAAAGAAGCTAGGTTAAGAAACAAATAATAATTGATGACAAAAGTGATGTTTAGAATTCTTTTAGGTTTAGTAATTATAACAAGTTGTACTTCAGGCAACGGTTCAGTTGAAGTTGAGAACGGAATTAATATTTCAGGCACTGTAGGGTTTCCGCAAACCGGAGACATTCTTATTGAAGAGTATGTGGGTAATAAGCCGCAGCCATTTGATACTTTAAAACTCGATGAGAATTATAAGTACAGTAAAAATGTCAATATTGAAAGACCGGGCTACTACAGACTTAATTTCTATAATAAGCAGTTTGTTAACCTCATTCTAAATGAAGATGATGTTGTGGTTAATGTTGATGGTAATGAAAGAGGCGGGTTCGTAGAAATTAGTGGTTCAAAGGATCATGATTTTATAGAAATGGTTCAGAAAATGAATGCAGAATTTCAAGCATCGCCACAGGTGGCAGAAATTAATAACCGATTTGGGTTAGCCAATAGTCAGCAGGATGCAGCAGCAATAGCCACTATTCGCGATGAATATATGAAGCTGGACCATGAGTTTAAGCAGAAAATTGCTGCCAAGATTGACTCTGCAGGGGCTTCTTTAGGAGTTATCGAAATATTGAAATCAGGAAGATTTTTAGATAAAGACAAATTTCAGGCTACCTACCACAGGATTGCAGAAGATGCCAGCACCAAACTGACAAACTCTACTGTAGCCATGGATTTTGTGAATGAAGTTGAAGCCAATAAGAATTTAGCCATTGGCATGGTAGCGCCAGATATTGCGTTGCCTAACCCAGATGGAGAGGTAATTGCCTTATCTTCACTAAGAGGAAAATATGTGTTGGTTGACTTCTGGGCTAAATGGTGCGGACCTTGCCGAAAGGAAAATCCTAATGTGGTAAAAGCTTACAACAGGTTTAACGACAAAGGATTTGAGGTATATGGCGTATCTCTTGATAGAAGAAAAGAAGACTGGTTGCAAGCCATAGAGCAGGATGGACTACACTGGACACAGGTTTCTGATTTGAAATACTGGAACAGCGAAGCTGCTAAAATATACAATATCAAGGCAATACCTTTCGCCTTATTGCTAGACCCTGATGGAGTAATCATTGGCAAGAACCTTAGAGGCCGTGAGCTTGAAAGAAAGCTCGAAGAGATTTTTGGGGAGAGTTAATAGTTCCTATTTTAATGTCTCTAATTTCTTTTGCTCTAATTCGTTTCTATTTAGAATATAATTTAAAAGTTCAGATATAAGTGGTTTTTTATAAAAAGTACGGAGTGTTATTTGTTTTGTTTTTTATTTCATTGATGACTCAAATATTTGTTTCAGACAACACTTTTTCATTAATCATAATCAATTTGCTATTTCAAATAATTTTCTCTTACATTTTAGCTCTGTCAATTAATTCGTTTTATAAAAAATATTTTGAGACAGCTACTCTTAAAATTTGGATTAGGACTTATTCCGTAATGATTACACTCGTATTACTTGTAGAAATATTTGATTTAAATAAATCTGTAATTGATTGATCAAGCTAGCGCTCGTTTCCAACGAGTACCATTTTAGTTCTCCAATTTTCTTTATGCCTTTTTGAACCTCAGATTATAGTCATGCGTTATTTATGGCATGACGAGAAGCTTACTGTCCACATTGCTTTTTATCACTTTCCTTTCTGCTCCTGCATTCTCTCAGGAGACAGATTCGCTTATCAGAAAAAGTATATTTTTTGGTGGTGGCAGCTACTATATAGACGAGTACCAGAGTCTTGAACTTCAGGATTTTATCTTAAATGTTGAAAAGCTTGAGAATTATGAGATTGTCCTATTTAGTCATACCGACAATATAGGGGGGAAGGAGTATAATGAATGGCTTTCCTTTATGCGCAGTACGGCAGTTCAGGACAAGTTAATAGAAATAGGAATAGCTGAGGAGTTGATGGAGATCAAAAATTTCGGAATGAATAATCCATTGTATAGGAACAGTTCGTATAAGGGTAGGCACATGAATAGACGTGTTGATGTCATCCTTGTGCCCATAGTATTTTAATTACTTAGTGGTCTGCCCTTCATACATGTCGGTAAAAACCTTATCTATTGGTTCCCAAAGCTCAATTTTATTTCCTTCAGGATCGATTATATGAACAAACTTGCCATATTCGTAGGTCTCAATTTCATCAAGAACAGTTACCCCATTCTTTTTAAAATCTTCCACCATACCTTCTAAGTTTTCAACCCTGTAGTTGATCATAAATTCCTTTTTTGAGGGCTCAAAGTATTTGGTTTTCGCCTCAAACGGGCTCCACTGCAAGTGTTCCTTTATTTCGGGCTTGTCTACGTTTCTGGTTTCAAACAATGAACCATATTCATTAGTAACTAACCCTAAGTTTTTACTGTACCACTCTGTCATTTTTTTAGGATCTTCGGCCTTAAAGAATATCCCACCTATGCCTGTTACTTTTTTACTCATGACTTTGACGTTTTAAATTGAAAATACGATGCTGATAAAATTGATATAATAAGACCTATGACAAACACAGTGATAAACATTATTGTGAATTGCATGCCTACACTGTCCCACATAGCCATATCTTCCTGAAATTGTGTTTGAATCACTTCGAATTCCTGAGCACTCATTGAAGCTTTCATCTTTTCTAATTGATAAGCCCCATAATTGTCAAGAAAATCAGGATAAAGCCACTTGTAATAAATCACGCTGTAGATACCGAATGCTATGGAAGGAAACGTTGATATGGCCGAACCAATGCCCAGATACTTCATGAATGAACTCTTGCCATGTTTTATATGATATTCTCTAATACCTAGAAATACAAAAACCAGGCATAGCAGAATACCACCATACCCGAGTAATTCATCACGGTCAAAGTCAATACCTTCTGGAAGGCCGAAAATCACATAAGCGACTATCTGGATTCCCATTATTACAGCTACAGCTATTAATCCATTTTTAACGATAATGTTTTTCATATTTTTTTTGATTCAAATGAAGCGAGTTTTGCCTTATTGCCACTCATACTTTAGTATGAAATGCCCAAATTCAGCCTTTAGTACCACTATTTTATTATTCCATACTCCTTTGCTTTTTTAATGGCTTCTGTTCTTCGCTTAGCATCTAGTTTAGAAAGCAGATTGGAGACATGAGTTTTTACCGTACTTTCTGATACAAACAATTTGTCAGCAATTTCTACATTAGAAAGGCCCTCGGCCATAACATTGAGCACTTCCATTTCGCGACTGCTAATTTGTAAAAGTTGAATTTTGCGCTCATTCGGAGCAAACTCATCTTTCAAATAACTGTTTTGGGTTATGATGTACTTTCTAAGAACGAAGCCGAACACTACTAATCCAACTGCAGCTATGGCGACAAGAAATTCGGAATAATAGCTTCTATTTGAAATAGAATAATTACTCAACTCTAGCAATATCCCAAATAAAAGGGCTAGCAGTCCAAACCGTAGAATAATCTTAAACACAGAATAATTTTTGATTAATAAACTCAATTTTCGATAATAATAAAATATTGTGCCCACATTATGAT
>NZ_SMLV01000424.1 GCF_009711525.1 Fulvivirga lutimaris | reverse complement strand
CATTTTTAGTATGCCTGTTCTCCTTCCAATACATAAGTTTCGAGCTTAGTTATGACGCCTATCATAAAAATACGGATGCTATCTACAGATTAGTGACCGATGTAAAAACCTCAACAGGCACAAAGCTAGAAAGCTCAGCCATACCTGCTGCTCCAGAATTAGCCAAGCAGTTCCCTGAAATTCAGAATTACACACGTGTATTTTTAGATTACCTGTTGGTGCAGAGTAGTGTTGATAATTATCAAGAAGAAAATATAGCCTATGTCGAACAAAGCGTCTTTGATGTATTTTCATTTCCTCTTATTGAAGGTAATCCAGAGACCGTTTTTAAGGCCCCTTTTAATGCAGTTCTTTCAGAAACTGCAGCACTGAAATATTTCGGCACTTTAGATTGTATTGGAAAGGAATTAAAACTTGATGGAACCACCTCATCTTTTGTAACAGGTATAATGAAGGACATCCCAGAGAATTCGCATTTTAAGGTGGATATCTTCTTATCGTTATCTTCTCTTATTGAAGTTTGGAACCCAGGCAGAGCCACTAACTGGACTGCCTTTGGGTGCTACTCCTACTTACTAGTTAATGAAAACAGTGATGTAGCGGCATTAAATAAAAAAATCGGCCAATTTATTGACCAGAAAATCCAGCGCGGAGAGGCGTCTTACTCTACGGAATTAGAGCCCCTCGCAGACCTTTATCTATTTGCGAATGCCAGAGGAAGCAGAACAGGATCATCATTACATGGCAATGTTGACAACATCTATATTTTTGGCATTATCGCACTACTAGTTCTATTTATTGCAGTATTTAATTTCATTAATATTTCTAATGCCCTTTACATTAAGCGTGCTAAAGAAATAAGCATGAAAAAGATCTTGGGCGTAAGCCAAACACAGCAGAAATTTCAATACCTGCTTGACTCAACTTCATTCTCTTTGTTCGCATGTCTTATCGCCATTTCATTCTTTATTCTTTTTACTCCCACCATCAATCAGCTGGCAAACAAACCAATTATTGGTAATCCATTTGACCATTACAGTTTATATATGCTTGTATTTGGTTTAGCATTCTTCGTTGGAATATTAAGTGGCGTTTTCCCAGCATTTGAACTTACCAATTTAAAATACGATCGTCTACTAAAAGGAAATATAAAACTCGGTTCAAAGGGTTTGATCTTGAAAAATGGGTTAGTTGTAGTTCAGTTTGCAATATCAATTATCATGATTATTTCTGCCATCGTGGTCACCAAACAATTGAACTATCTACAGACAAAAGAATTGGGCTATAGCAAAAGCCAAAAGCTGATTATTGACTTCCATTTTGATGAATCAATAAAAAGAAATGAAAAGACCATTAAAGAGAAATTAAAGTCACTTCCCGGCATTATGAGTGCCAGCATTTCTTCAAGCGTTCCTGGAAGATCGGGCAGAAAATCAATGACAGAATTGCCCACAAAAAATAGGCAGGTGGAAGAACTTTACACTGATTCCTATTATGTTGATTATGATTTTATCAATCAATATGACATTAAGATAATAGCTGGCCGTGGGTTTGAAGAAGATCGGCCTTCCGACTACAGGCAAAGTATGATCCTTAATGAATCAGCAGTAAAAACCCTTGGTTATAGTAATCCAGAAGAAGTCATTGGCCTTCCTTTTCTGCAAGCTGGCAGATGGAAGGGTGAAGTGATTGGGGTGGTAAAAGATTTTCATTTCAATTCATTGCATGAAAAAATAACGCCTTTAACCATGAGTATTGCACGAGGGTACTTCACCTTTTTAATTCTGGAAGTCAACACTGACAATATCCAAAATACCATTGCTCAAATAGAAGATATGTGGAAGGAGATTCTTCCTGAACTGCCAATGAGCTACACTTTTGAAGATCAAACTTATGAGGAGCTGTACCGCTCTGAAAAGCAGTTAGGAGACTTAACATTCTATTTTGCTCTAATTGCCATTTCATTATCTCTAATCGGTCTTTTAGGACTAGCTACGCTTACCAGCAAGGATAGAATTAAAGAAATGGGAATCAGGAAAGTTTTAGGGGCCTCTCCACTTCAATTGATGATCTTGCTTTCAAGAAAGCTAATGTCTTTATCATTAATTGGGCTGATTATTGGGCTCCCAATAGCTATAATATCTTCGAACAAATGGCTTTCTAATTTTGCCTACAGGTTTGAATTTAGCTGGTGGATGATTGCTCCTGTTATAATGATAGTCTTAGTTCTCACTATTTTAACCATTGGCAGCCAGGTTTATAAGGCATCGACTGTAAACCCTACAGAATCACTCAAAAGTGAATGAATCAATCATCAAGCTGACATTGATTATTGACTATCATACCTGAATACCAATGGTATAACCAAGCCAGCTCATATATTTCAAATTGCTGCTGTCATTTTCATATAAAACCATTATTGGGGAGAGCTTATATGTGGTATCCTTATAAAAATAGGTATTGATTCTAGCAGTAACATATAAGTAAAATGAAGCTAAAAATTTGACTCTTCTACCATATGTAGCTTGCAGTGAAGTTAATTCACTCAAATTAGTATCAATCTGATCTGTCCAGTTGATATGTTGATTACCCATTCCCCAGGCAAGGAAATAAGCTCCATTTTGCGGGCCACTTTTCATCGGAACGGGGGTATAATTTCTATACAATAGTTTTTCAAACCTCCAGCCCATTGCCCAATAACCATGTTCTTTTTGTCGCTCTGTTGGGTTGTAGCTTACAATTAAACTATTTTGATTGAACCTTTGGAAATCATCATTTAAAGGCAGTTGGTATTGGGTGTCTGAGCAATTGGCACAATTACCGGTAGACCTTTCCAGATTATACTGAAACTGGTCATTGTAGCTAAATCTGGTAAATGATCCTGTTGATCCAAAATTAAGTATGCCTATAGGCGTTCCACTTTTCGAAGCTCGTTTTGCTGGTCTGGTACTGAAAAAATTGATCAAGCCAATTTGTGTACCAGACATTTCTTTTGCTTTATTGATCAACCCTATTTGTGTTCCTGCCATGGTTCTGGAACTATTAAATAGCCCTATCTGCATAGATCTGGCACTGGTTTTTGGGTTGGTATTTTTACCCATCATCCTCCTGCTGGAATTGAACATGCCCAACTGAATACCAGTCATCGGCCCTCTGGTAATATTGCCAAGTAACGACAATTGAATACCTGCCACTGACCGACTGGCCACATTATAAATACCTGCAAGCTGAACACCTCTAAAATCCTCATTAACAACATTACCAAATCCTGCCCACTGAGTTCCGTACATGGCACCATAGGCTATATTCAGTCCTCCTGAGATTTGAGCACCAAATACATTGCCCCTAACCAAATTAATAAGTCCTGAAAGCTGTATGCCATGCATCAAGGGTTCATTCAACTCCTCCTTCATGACCTCTCGTTCATCTGATATTTTAAGATTAACAAATGTATTGGTTCCAACAACATTGGCAATGCCTGCAATCTGAATACCCGTACTGAAGGATAATGTAGCACTCGAAATACCAGATATCTCAAAATGCTTCACTCCGGCCGATGTCCCTGAAAAAATATTGAAGGAAAATTTATTGAAATACCATGCGGGATGGATACCGTTGGTACTTACACCAGAGACTAAAGAAAGCTGAAGGGCACTTTTCCGATAGCGTTTTCTAACCTGACCGTGAGATACGGTTGCTATCGTAATAAATAAAACAAACAAAATGAGAAGTTTGGGAAGGCTGATTGATTGCAAAGACCTGACGTTATATAGTTTTAAGATGTAATAGCGCCAACTACTGCCAGTGAACGACTAAAGCTAATCAATTGGTATATTTTTTCTTAAACATTTTTTCAAAACCCTCTGAATAATAGTGGCTTACAATTTATTTAAGGCCCAACCGTTTTAATTTGTTACTAATAAGTAGAACAAATAAATACTTGTTCCGTACATTAGTTATACAATTTAGAAACTAATATCATGATTGAGACAAAACTTGGTGATTTCGAAGAAGTTATTTTACTATTGGTAGGCATATTAGGCACAGAAGCCTATGCCTTTAAAATAGCAGAAGAGTTCGAAACTCAAACAGAAAGATCGGTATCCATAGGCGCAGTACATTCCACCCTTACCAGGCTTGGTGACAAAGGCTTCTTGGAATCTAAAATGGGGGATGCCAGTGCTGAGCGTGGTGGCCGCAGAAAAAGAATCTATGAGATAACGGCCTCAGGGAAACGAGCCTTAGAAAACTCCCGTGATTTTAAGGTTTCATTATGGAACCAGTTCCCAGCTTTTGCTAATAAACTCAACTTTAATATTTAATGCACTCACCACCATCATTCGCTCAAAAACTACTGGAGTGGCTCATTAAAGATGAGCTAGCTGAAGAGGTATTGGGTGATCTGGATGAAAAGTATTACTACTCATTAAAAAATAAATCAGCCACGCGAGCGAAACTCAATTATTGGCATCAGGTCTTCAACTACCTAAGGCCTTTCGCTCTTAAAAACTATAGGTCAAACTCAAAATCTACAACGATGTACAAGCACAATCTCAAAATTGCCTACCGCCATCTATTAAAAAACAGAGGCTACTCATTTATCAATATTTTCAGCCTCACGGTTGGCATAGCAGCATGCATGGCTATCTATCTTTTTATAATGGATGAAACCAGTTTCGATAGCATGCATTCTAAAAAAGACCACATTTACCGACTGGATGAAATACAAAATTTCACTGGTACAAAAGAGCAAAAGGTAGCACTGTCAATGCCTGGCATGGGGCCAAATATGCTTTCAGATTTTCCTGAAGTAATCAATTATACACGCTTTCATCAAAGGGGTAAGAGACTATTATCTAATGACGAAATCAGCCATACAGTTGAGAAAACTTTCAATGTGGATTCTACATTTCTCAAAATATTTGACTTCCCTTTAGTTTCAGGAGACAGAGAAACTGCACTTAACGAGCCAAACACAGTTTTGCTTACAGAAGAAACTGCTTTAAAATTCTTTGATAACCTCGAGGAAGCTCAGGGCAGCTCTATTAAGATGGGCGATAACCTCTTAAAAATTACCGGCATACTTGAAGATGTACCAGAGACTTCGCACATGCAGTTTAATGTACTCTTTTCTATGACAACTGTTACCAGTGAGAATCCTGATTTTAATGATCAATGGGGTAGTAACTTCTTGAATACCTATTTGCTTCTTGAAGATAATGTGAATGCTGATGCATTAGAAGCAAAGTTAGACGACTTTCTTGTCCGCCATATGGGAGAGAATAGTGAAGACCGTGAAGTTCTAGACTATTATCAGCTTTTTCTACAGCCCTTAGCAGAGGTTCATCTCAACTCATCAGACATAGAGCATGATTACAATAACTACAGAAAATTCAATGGCCAGTATATAGATACTTTTGCCATGGTTGGAATATTTATTCTAATAATAGCGAGTATCAATTTCATGAATCTTTCTACTGCCCGGGCCTCCCAAAGATGGAAAGAAGTCGGGGTTAGAAAAGCTGTGGGTGCTCAAAAAATTCAATTGTTCAATCAGTTCATCTTAGAATCAATCTTGCTAGCACTACTAGCTTTAGTATTAGCCTTTGCCATTAATATTCTGGCTATTCCTTGGCTAAATGACGCCATCAACAGAAAACTGACTATGTGGTTTTTCATAGATCAGCCTCAATATTTGGCTATTATCTTCAGCATTACACTTGGTGTTGGCTTATTAACTGGACTTTACCCCTCATTGTATTTAACTGCCTTCAAAGCCATCAATATTTTGAAAGGAAACAAGCAAAGCGGTAACAAATCCGTTTTTAGAAGTGCCCTTGTAGTGTTACAATTTGGTCTAGCCTTAGCCATGATAGTGAGTACATTGATTGTGCTCAATCAGCTAAATTATATGAAAAATAAGGATGTTGGTTTCGACAAGGATCAGATTGTACTCATAGGTATGAATGGGGAAGTCAATGAAAAATTTGAACTGATAAAAAGTGAGCTTCTTGACCTGACTTCAATAGCAGGGGTAACAGCTTCAGGCCAACGATTGGGTAATAATTTTCATCAGTGGGGATTTAAGGTAAAGACCGATACCGGGGTTTTTCAAATGACACCTTCCAATGTTTTTGTAGAATATGACTACCTGGATGTTTATAATATTAAAGTAAAAGAGGGTCGTTCCTTTTCAAAGGAGTATTCTACTGATGAAGGAATGGCATACATTATCAATGAAAAATTGGTAAAGGAACTTGGCCTTAAAGATCCTATCGGCACTCCTGCCGGACATGGATGGTATCCTGATGACTCATTAGGATCTATTATAGGTGTTACTGAAGATTTCAACTTCAATTCACTCCATCATAAAGTGAACACCTTGTCAATGGTAGTTCATTCTGACTGGGGCTTTGATGAGATGTCTGTAAAAATTAAGGGTGATGACCCTCAAGCTGCCATTGCTCAAATAGAAAATGTTTGGGACAGACATATTAAAGATTGGCCTTTTGATTATATGTTTTTAGATGAGCATTTCGCTACACTCTACCAATCTGATAACCAGATGAGTGCAGTAGTTAGCATTATGACAGTTTTGGCCATCCTTATTGCATGCATGGGATTATTTGGCTTATCGTCTATCATGGTGATGCAAAAAATTAAAGAAGTAGGGATTAGAAAAGTATTAGGTGCCAATGCCTTTCAGATTACCTTTCTGCTTTCAAGAAATTTCCTGCTTTTAGTGGTTTTGGCCTTCATCATTGCTAGCCCTATAACCTATTATTTGCTAAATGATTGGCTTCAAAATTTTGCCTTTCATGTTGATATCAACTTTGTAATATTTATAGTAGGAGCCTTAATATCTCTGGCCATTGCATTGGTCACCATTGGCTATCACACCATTAAAGCTTCTTACAGAAATCCTGTAGAAGCCCTGAGGTATGAATAATAATAAGAAATCCATACCTCCACGACTAGCTCAAAGACTTTTAGAGTGGTTCATTAAAGATGAGCTGGCAGAGGAAGTATTAGGTGACTTGGATGAAAAGTATTTCTACTCAATTAAAAATAAATCAACAACAAGAGCAAAGCTCAATTATTGGTATCAGGTATTTAATTATCTGAGGCCCTTTGCGCTCAAAAACTATAGGTCAAACTCAAACAATCTCAGCATGTTCAACAACTATTTTAAAATCAGTTATCGGAACCTGTTAAAATATCGCAGCTTTTCGGCTATTAACATTCTTGGTTTGTCACTAGGTTTTACCTGCAGCCTATTGATCTTTGTGTGGGTTCAAGATGAGGTAGCTATGGATAAATTTCATAATAACCTTGATCGCATTTATAGCATAACAAGCCGCGAATACACTGGGCATGAACTTACCTATACTGGATATGACACTCCGGGACTATTAGGGGAAGAACTGAAAAAAGTATTTCCTGAAGTAGAACATGCTTCAAACATTAGCTGGAAAGAATGGCACAATTTCTCCGCTAGGAATAATGAAAAAATAATAGTAGGTGGCTTTTATGCTGCTGAAGACTTCTTCAAAATTTTCTCCTACCCTCTTATTCTAGGCTCCAGGGAAAACATACTAAATGAGCCTGAAAGTATAGTTATCTCCAGAAAAATGGCAGATGCTCTATTTGGAGGACCCGAACATGCCATTGGTGAGCTAATTAAACTTGAAAATTATGATGAGCTAAAAGTCACTGGTGTTTTTGAAGATCATCAATCAGATGTATCAGAAAAATTTGACTATATCATCAATTGGAGGTTTTTTACCCAACGCAATGAATGGATAGAAGATTGGCACAACAGCGGCCCGAACACTTATATCATGTTGGCCGAAAATACCGTTGCCGAAGAACTCAGACCAAAAATAAAGGAGTTTATAGCCAAGTATGACGCTAAGTATACTGAGGCCAATCACATGGAACTCGATCTGCAACCCTATGCCAACAGGTACCTTTATTCAAAGTTTGAGAATGGTAAAGTAGCGGGAGGTAGAATAGAATTAGTCTCTCTTTTTGGGCTAGTGGCTTTATTCATTTTGGTTATTGCAAGTATAAATTTCATGAACCTGAGCACTGCCCGATCTATGCGCAGAGCTAAAGAAATTGGAGTAAGAAAAGTAAATGGTGCCAAAAGGATTTCACTCATCTACCAGTTTTTATTTGAGGCATGCATCATTTCCAGCATAGCAGCTATAATCTCTTTATTACTAATAGGGCTGCTCCTTCCTTATTTTAATCTATTAACTGGTAAACAGCTTGATTTACCTATAAACTCATGGAGTTTCTGGATGATGATAATTGCCTCAAACCTGATTGTTGGATTGCTGGCTGGTAGTTATCCAGCATTTCTGTTGTCATCTTTCAAACCCATCAGCATCTTAAGGCAGACTGTAAAGAACAGCACCTATTCTGTTGTGCTTAGAAAAGGCCTTGTAGTCTTCCAGTTTGGGCTGTCTACCGTATTTATTGCTGGCATGTTTACGATATCTGAACAGATGAAATTTGTTCAAAGTAAGGACCTGGGTTATCAAAAAGACCACCTCCTTTATATTCCTTTAAATGGAGCCGTAGCCAAAAACTTTGAGACTTTTAAAAACAAGTCTATGGAGCTGCCAGGGGTTGAAAGCATGAGTCAAACCAGTAGTCACTTAATTCATTTAGAAAATACCACGAGTAATGTAAAATGGGCCGGCAAAGATCCAGATGCAAAGCCAGTATTTGTAGTAAGCTCAATTGGTTATGAATTTTCTGAGACCTTAAGAACCAACATTGTGATGGGAAGGGATTTTTCCAGAGACTTTAATGACTCAACGAATTATATAATTAATGAATCTGCTCTTAAGGTTTTTGGCTTCAAAGACCCAATAGGTAAATCAATCAACATGTGGGGAAGAGAAGGCCAAATTGTCGGGGTTGTTAAAGACTTCCATTACAATTCGCTTCACGTGCCTATAGAACCCATTATTTTATCATTCAAAAGAGGGAATAGAGGTGGCTGGGGCATCGTGCGCGTAGATCCTAATCAGACCATTGCTGCTGTCAATAATCTTGAAAAAGTTTATAAGGAAATGAATCCTGAATTTACTTTCAACTATCATTTTTATGAGGATGAAATTGGACTGCTTTATAGTGGTGAAGAAGTTGTAAAAAAGCTGGCAGGATATTTTGCCTTTCTTGCCATATTCATCTCATGTCTGGGCCTATTGGGGCTGGTCATGTTCACAATAGAGCAGCGCACTAAGGAAGTAGGCATCAGAAAAGTGCTGGGAGCCAGAGTTTCTCAAATAGCCACACTACTTACGAAAGACTTTGTAAAGCTGGTATTCCTATCCATATTGATCTCATTCCCTATTGCTTATCTGCTATCTGAAAATTGGCTACAGGGCTTTGAATATCACATAGAGCTTAAATGGTGGTTTTTTGCGATTTCAGGAGCTGCGTCATTGGTCATAGCTATAGCAACAGTAAGTATTCAAGCCATTAGGGCATCATTTATTAACCCTGCAGATACCATCAGATCAGAATAATATGCTGTCTTCAAACCCTCCAAAAATTGCCCAAAAATTACTCGAGTGGTTCATCAAAGATGAGCTGGTTGAAGAAGTATTGGGCGATCTGGATGAAAAGTATTACAGCTCCATTAAAAATAAATCAACAACAAGAGCAAAACTTAATTATTGGTATCAGGTACTCCATTACCTAAGGCCATTTGCTATTAAAAATTATTGGTCAAACTCAAATTTCAACAACATGCATTTACATCATTTCAAAATCGGATTTAGAAGTTTAAATAAAAACAAGGGCTACTCATTCCTCAATATACTTGGTCTAACACTGGGCATGACCATAGCATTATTTATTGGTCTATGGGTTCATGATGAGCTCTCTTTTAACAAGTCTTTCAATAATTATGAAAACATAGCCAAGGTTATGAGAGTGCAACATAATGATGGACAAGAAGTTGAAGTAGGTAGTGTAATGCCTCCGGGACTGGGCACGCATCTACGCGAAAATTTCTCAAGTCAATTTGAGCATGTTGTAATTGCCCGATCAAGACCAGAGGAAGTTATCTTAAGCAACGAAGGAGATAATTTTACTGAAACGGGATTGTTCCTGCAGAAGGATGGCCCCGAGCTATTTAGTGTCAATATGCTGTCAGGATCAAGAGCTGGCCTAACAGACATTAACTCAATTTTAATTTCTCATAAGTTGGCACAAAAGCTTTTTGATGATGAAGATCCGGTAGGCAAAACAATAAAATATAACGGTAGCCAGGAGCTGGCTGTCAATGGGGTATATGAAGATTTCCCTACCAATTCAGCACTTAAAGGCTATGACTTTTTAGCTCCATTTGAACTCTATATTGATGGATGGTCAGATGTGACTGTTTGGGACAATTATTTCACTCAAATATTTGTGCTATTACCCGATAATGCTAATCTGGCAAACACAAATGAATTGATAAAGGACTTATTACAACCTCATGTAAGCGGGCCAGGGGAGCGATTATTATTTGTAGAACCAATGAAAAATTGGCATCTATTTTCTGAATATGAGAATGGTGAGAAGGTATTAAGTCAGCGCCTAAAATTTGTTTGGATTATAGGATTAGTAGGTGTTTTTGTACTGGCACTTGCCTGCATTAACTTTATCAATCTTAGTACAGCAAGATCAGAGAAAAGGGCACTTGAAATAGGAGTGCGTAAAAGTGTGGGATCAAGAAAAGGTCAGTTAATTCACCAGTTCTTGATAGAATCACTCATTATAGCTTTCATATCCTTCGGTATAACTATTATTCTTTCCATAGTGCTTTTGCCAGCATTTAATGGTCTTGCAGGGAAGAATATCCAATTACCATTTTATGAACCACTTTTTTGGCTAATAAGTCTCGGCACCACAATGCTAACAGGAATAATAGCCGGAGCCTACCCTGCATTTTATCTTTCTTCCATTAGCCCAATTAAATCGTTAAAAGGAGACTATAAAACCAGCCGCTCTGCATCACTTCCGCGAAAAATTTTAGTAATCTTTCAATTCACCATTTCTATCACACTTATATGTGGAACCCTTGTTATCTATAATCAAATCCAGTTTGTAAAATCTAGGCCCGTAGGGTACGGAAAAACCAATTTGGTAACACTACAGAAGAGAACCAGTGAGCTTTATGGTAAATATGATGTGCTACAGGCGGAGTTTGAAAAGTCCGGGGCTGTTGAAAGCATTGGAGAGGCAAGTTATCCTTTGACAAATACACTGGGCAATAACGATGGCTTTGACTGGGAGGGTAAGGACCCTTCATTTGACCCCTCTTTTAATACTGTTAAGGTCAATTATGACTACGGAAAAGTTGTGCAATGGGAAATAATAGAAGGTCGAGATTTTTCCAGAGATATCAGAGGCGATGTCCGCAAGTCAGTAATTATTACAGAGGCGGCCAAAGAAATAATGGGGTTTGATGAAGCCGTGGGCAAGCAGCTTAAATTTAACAATGACTTCTACAGTGATCCGGAAATCACAATAGTTGGAGTAGTGAAAGATATGGTAAAGGGAAACCCATTCGAAAAAGCAAAACCGGCCATTATGTTTTTGACTGAAAGGCCACTTTACTGGATGTTTCTAAGACTGAACTCTGATTTAAGTACAGCAGAAGCAATAACTAGAGTAGAAAACGTAATAAGAGAAGTTGCTCCAAACGCGCCATTTGATTACAGTTTTGTAGATGAAGAGTATGATCAAAAATTTCGCAGTGAAGAGCGAGTGGGAAGCCTAATCACAATGTTCTCTATTTTAGCGATTGTTATTAGTTGCCTTGGTCTGTTTGGCTTGGCAAGCTTTGTTGCAGAAAAGCGTACCAAAGAGATAGGTATACGCAAAACACTGGGCGCCAGCACCTCCAGCCTTTGGGGGCTTCTGTCAAAAGATTTTGTTTCACCTGTACTTATCGCTAGCATTCTATCAATACCATTTGCCTATTATCTGCTAGATATATGGTTGACAAAGTTTGAATATGCTATACATATAAGTTGGTGGTATTTTGTCATCACTTCAGGGGTAGCATTATTGGTAGCAATAATCACAGTGAGTTATCAGGCGCTTAAAGCAGCACTGCTAAACCCAGTCAACTCGCTGAAGTCAGAATAGAGCTTTAAAGCCCAATCATCATTTGATTGGGCTTTAACATTTTTATTTACTTAACAATTATGAAACTAATATATTATATTCACGTTTGTTAAGTAAATAAAATATCAGGTCTATGAAACCACCATCATTAGGGGAATTTGAAGAACTTGTCCTGCTTATGGTTGCCGCTCTACATGACGAAGCATATGGAGTAGCCATCCTCGAAAGCCTCGAAACCAAACTGGATAAAAAAGTAAATATCAGTGCCATCCATGTGGCTCTTAAACGCATGGAAGAAAAAGGCTTTGTCAAATCGCGCTTTGGAGGCATCACCTCTGATCGTGGTGGGCGAAGAAAAAAATTCTATGTGATCACAGCATTTGGCAAACAAGCCCTTGATCAGCAATACTCCATCAGAACTGAAATTTATCAGCAAATACCTGAAATCTCATTTAATTGAGACCAGATCCCCCACATAGAGCCATAAAATTTCTACGTTGGTTTTGCAGAGAAGATTTCATTGAAGAAGTGGAAGGCGACCTTGTTGAAATCTTCGAGATGCAGTATGAAGTGTCTCCTCAAAAAGCCAGAAGAAAATTCTATTGGAGTGTCCTGAAATATTTCAGGCCCGAATTTTTAAAAATGTTCTCAAGTCAAAACTCAAACTTTTTAACCATGCAACGACACAATTTAAAACTCACGATCAGAAGCTTTCTGAAATACCGATCACAATTTCTGATCAACCTCATCGGTTTGTCAACCGCCATAGCTGCTGTGCTATTCATCTACCTTTGGGTAAATGATGAGCTTGAGATGGATAAATTCCATCAAAAAGACGAACAGCTATTTCAAATCTATTCTAACCATTCAGATGCCAGCGGGATCTCTACATGGCGAGGCGTGCCCGGCTTACTGAAAGATGAATTAGTGACAGTGTCGGAAATAGAAACCTCCACCGTTTTCACCGATACACATGAGTTTACACTCTCCAGCAACGATTCTTACTTCAGAGCAGAAGGCAAATTTGCTGATTCATCATTCTTTGATATTTTTTCCTACGAGCTATTTCCGAGTGGTGATAAGAATCCACTGAAAGATGAATCTGGTATTGTTATATCAGAAGCATTGGCGCTAAAGCTCTTCGGCTCTACTGACGTTATCGGCAAAAATATCACATGGCATTTCTGGGAAAAGCAGAAGGAGGTTTTTGTAAGAGGAGTAATGAAAGATACACCCAATGCTTCTTCAGATCAATTCGATTTTATCATGTCATGGGAGTTTTACCATAATATGATTGAGTACAAGCAGTGGGGTAATTATTATGCCAGAATAGTAGTGGCTTTGAACGACCCTAAAAACCAGCAGAACGCGGCCACTCAGATAGATAAAATCCTGAAGAAAAATCTGGAAAGTGATCGGGTGACGCTTTTTCTAAAAAAATACTCAGATCAATACCTTTACAACAATTATGAAAACGGAAAAGAAGCTGGCGGAAGAATAGAGTATGTGCGCTTGTTTTCAATTGTGGCATTTTTCATTCTATTTATAGCCTGCATCAATTTTATCAACCTTTCTACCGCAAAGGCCACTCAGAGAACCAAGGAGATCAGCGTAAAGAAAACATTAGGCGCCTCCCGACCTTCATTGATCAACCAGCACCTTACAGAGTCTGTCCTTATCAGTGTGGCGTCCATGTTTTTGGCACTTTGTTTAGTTTGGGTTTTTCTGCCACAGTTTAACCTGGTTTCTGGCAAGACACTAAGCTTTGACTTTACATGGGAGTTTGGTTTGGCTGCCTCTTCAGTTATTGTATTTGTAGGCTTAATAGCTGGCAGCTACCCCGCACTCTACTTATCTTCTTTTAACCCAATTGCGCTACTAAAAGGTAAGCTGTCCAAAGGTAAAGGTGAAGTTAGAGGAAGACAGGTATTGGTCGTTATTCAGTTTGCTTTATCCATCATTCTCATAGTTGCAGTTATTGTAGTTCAAGGACAGATGAGTTTTCTTCAAAACAAGAATTTAGGCTACGACCGTGATAACATTATATACTTTGAACGTGAAGGTAAAATACTTGAAAATTCAGAGACTGTAATAAACGAACTTAAACAAGTGAATGGTGTGGAAGGTGCGGCCCTTTCAGGATTTATAATAGGTGGCGGCAACTCTACCGGAGGTGTAGATTGGGAAGGCAAAACCGAAGAGGATCAGATACAATTTTGGGAAATAAAAGCCGGAATGGGCATGCTAGAGTTGATGGGAATGGAAATGGCTGCCGGCCGTGAGTTTACCGAAGAGTTCAGTGTTGATTCTGCGAGCGTGATAATTAATGAAACCGCTTTAGAAGCGATGGGCATGGAAGACCCTATCGGTAAAACCATAACCCATTATACAGGTGACAAAAAAATTGTTGGTGTAGTCAAGGACTTTAATCTAATATCACTTCACACCAAGATAGAGCCCATGATCATTCTTTATAATCCCAAGGAGACACATTTTGTGATTGCCAAACTGGAAAAAGGCAATGAGGCAAAGGCGATAGCTGGTATTGAAGAGGTTTACAAAGAAATCAACCCAGGATATGTGTTTAAGCCACAATTTCTGGATCAGGATTATGAGGCCTTGTACAAAGCAGAGCAGCGGGTGAGCAGTCTGGCCAAATATTTTTCAGGATTAGCCATTCTTATCTCCTGTCTTGGCTTGTTTGGATTGTCGGCATTTACGCTGGAGCGCAGAACCAAGGAAATCGGCATTAGAAAAGTACTGGGAGCCGGACAGTTTAGTATTTTGTACCTGCTTTCAGGTGATTTTACCAAAATGATATTGATAGGTATTATTATTTCCCTTCCTGTTAGCTATTACTTGGCAGATCAATGGCTCGCTAATTTTGCTTTCCATATACCGCTAAGCTGGTGGATATTTGTTGTTGCCGGATTAAGCGCCTTGTTTGTAGCCTGGCTAACGGTCAGTATTCAGACCATCAAAGCTGCTAATACTAATCCGGTGAATAGTTTGAAGGATGAATAACTGAATTAGCTCAACTGATAATAAACATAAAACAGAAGTATACCAGTTGCCGCTCCGGTGATGGCATATTTCTGTTTCTTTTTAGCAAATGAAGCACTTGCCTCAGCATGTGCAGATATCACGGAAATCAACAGTAGCAACTCCAGAAAACTATTAAACAAGTAAAGACCATACTCCCATGAGGTTGGATAATACTTCATTCCGGGTACGGTATAAAATAAGGAATAAAATAATAGCGATAACATCAAAGCGAATATCAGCAACTCGAATCTTCTTGATTTTGCTTCCCGCTGCTCCTGAGCCGCTTTCCGCATTTTAGATGACAATTTCGCAATCCTCACAAAGTGATAAATGCAGTATAAAAGAAATAGCCCTATTATTATCTGATACCACAAATGAACTTTAGTAGACCTAAACAACAAGTTGTACCTCGAAGAATGATCATAAAACATGAATATTGAAGTAATCAGAGAGCCGACTAGTCCGGCAGCAAGTAGATAGGAAAGTATTATTTTATTTTTCAAGATCAGATTACAGGCTAATAGTTACTCCAAAGTTGTCATTTTTAAATCAATAAAAATGTAAAATATCCTGCAACAATCGAATCTTGATAATGCTTAAATGCAACACTGTTGTATATTTGCCACTTCAAATTTCAGAGCCTACATGTTTTTCAGCATCAGCGTATTATTTTTATGTGCCATATTATCAGGTCTGTTGGTTTTTATTATTCCAGACCTTGACAAGAAAAACTATAAGCTTGCATTAGTCTTTGCAGGTTCATATCTATTTTCTATTACCATTATCCATATCATGCCTGAGCTGTTTTCTCAGGCTGAAAACCCCACAAGCATTGGGTTATATGTGCTGCTTGGTTTCTTCCTACAGCAAATTCTTGAGTATTTTACTTCGGGTGCTGAGCACGGCCATGTACACAAACATGAAGGCGATCATCGGCATGGTATTACAGCATCCATTATGGTATTAGGCGCCATGATTATTCATGCATTACTGGAGGGCAGCCTGCTGGCACACCCTAGTGTCATTCATGCACATCACGATGCGAACAGCCTTTTGGTTGGCATTGTATTACACAAAGCTCCAGCTGCTTTCGCTTTGATGTCAATTATCGTATGCCAGTTGAAAAACAACAAACTTGCCATAGTTTATCTTCTGCTTTTTGCTCTGGCTTCACCTGTTGGAATGCTAATAGGTGATTTTTATGTAGAAAACAGTGCTTTACCTGATGAGGTGTTTACCATCTTATTCGCCATTGTAAGTGGTAATTTTTTACACATCTCAACAACCATAGTTTTCGAAACCAGTGAAAACCATCATTTCAATGCCAGAAAACTTATTGTAGCTGTATTTGGTGCTTTGATTGCCGTTGGTGCCGAATATTGGATGTAGCAAAGGCTATCAGTTTTGAATTGAAAGCACCTTGAACTCCACTCTTCTGTTTTTTTCTCCATTTGTATCAGAGCTGTTTTCCACCATCGGTGTCGTTTCACAATAACCACTGCGTTTTTTATTTCCTCAAATGCATCATCAACATGTCTTAGGGAGAAGATGCAGAAACTAATGCTAAGTCAATGACATAGAGGACTTAAGAAGTATCATTCAAAAAAATAATATATTTACTGAGAGATATATCCAACCAAGTATGACAATGTGTAAAATAACCTGGAAAAGGAAATAGAGGCTTTGCTAGTTATTATGGAGCAGGAAATATTATTGCTCAAACTTGTGGATTATCATTATTGAATGTAAGGCTAAATAAAATTATTAAAGTTAAAAAAGCAATGAGTTGGAGTATGGGATTTGGGAAATTGGAAACTGGTAAAATTTCCTATCCCATTGGCTATGCGAACCAACAAAAAACAGATATAACTGGATCGGCTGCCAATTTCAGTCACACTAAATTACGAACCTCACAAAGATCGCTATGACTCCTTACGCCATGAAAGGCACGTTAATACTATTGGCTATTACAATTTGCGAGTCAATCGCACAAATTAAGCCTGCTCAACCTGGAGATTTTATAAACAGAATTGACACAATAATTAATTATATAGAATCGAACAAAATTAGTGAGGAAGTATTAAATACGATTTTGAGCGAAAACAATCTGAAAAGTACTGGTTATGACCATCTCATTACTGGCTCATTTCTAACAGCGAGTGGTGATTCAGACGGTCTGTCTCATTTGGAAACAGCTGAAGACATGGCGCGGGCTAAATCAGACAGTCTTCTACTCATTAAAACTTTGATACAGAAAGGGGTTCTATACAGTAAACCCTTTTATCGCAATAATGATTCTTCACGAAGTTACTTTAACAAAGCACTAGACTTGTCAATTGACTTTCAGTACGACAAAGGGATAACCGATAGCTATGAATTTCTTGCTTTTCTGGCAATGAGAGAGGGAGCATTTTTTATTGCTCTTGAGTATTTACATTCATTGCAGCGTTATATTGATGATAGCGATAATGTTAGTTATGACAGGGGTGCACTATTGAATAACACAGGCCATGTTTATATGAAGCTAAATCTTCCTAATGAAGCCCTTAAGTTATTTATAGAAGACTATCAGTTATCAAAAGTCGCTGGTGAAGTTGATGACCAGATAATAAGCCTTATCAATCAAGCAGATGCTAACTTGCAGCTGGAGAATAATACATTATCCCTTGAATTATTGAAACAAGCTGAAAACCTGTTTCCATTAATTGCTGATGCTCCTAAACAACTTACAAGCATCGAGATTCCCTACTACGAAATTCTTGGAAGATCTAAAGCCGCAAACCACAATTACACTGAAGCGATTGCTGATTTCAACACTTCATTGGAAAAAAGTGATTTCAAGAACCCTAAAGGAAATATTGGAAATCGAATAAGATGTTTTATCGGGATATCAGAAGCCTATCTGCAAATGCAGGATACACTGAAAGCGCATCAAGTATTATTGAGAGGGGAAAAACTGGACAAGGAGTTGAAGGTGGCCTTACTCACCAAAGCTGTTCTATACAAGCATTTAGCACAATCATACAATCGCATAAATGATTACCATAATGCAACTATATTTTACGAGAATTACTTGAGCTTGCACAAACAAATATATGATCAACAATTGACTGTAGACTATGTATTTAGGGATATAAACCAACGGCTTAGTCAAACTCAGATGGAAAAAAAATTAGCTTTGGAGGAGGCCAAGATTGAAAAACAACAAAAATTTATTTGGGTTCTAATAGGGCTATTTTCAATTATTGTTACGATTCTAATGCTCATTCAGTATAAAAAAACGAAAATCTACTCACAAGAAATATCAAACAAAAATCAGCTATTACAAACGCAATATGAGTTACTGGAAAAGAATGCAAATGTGCTAGCTGAAACAAATAGAAAAATAACCTTGCTAAATAAAGATTTGGAGTTAAAAGCAGAGCAAGATTCGCTGACCATAAAAGATAAAAATGAAGTGATAGATACATATGCTTTTATGAATGCCCACAAATTGCGGTCACCTGTCGCATCAATTAAGGGAATTGTCAATATCTATTCTCATGTACCAGAACAAGAGCAAAAGGAACTCATAAACTATCTGGAAAAAGAAATTGACAGGCTGGATGATGTCGTTAGAGGAATTCAGACATACCTTAATAATAATTAAAATATCTTAAAAAAGTCTAATTTTTACAACATAGACTGAAGCCATATTTGAGGGTTTGATTCTCATAATTGCATAGTATTGGATGTAATTACCAGCTCTGAGATAGCCCTCCTTGTATGGCTTTCTGGTATTTCTTAACATCAAATTTATAGAGGTTGGGTGATTTATGCGCAACTCCGGTTCTCCTTTTATCGGTATTGATCAGAATTTCATAACCAAGCATTTTTCGCCTAAAATTTCTCCGATCTAAGGGCTTCTCAAGTATGGTCTCGTACAAAGCCTGTAGCTCAGGCATAGTAAATTCTTGAGGGAGGAGGTTTATACCAATAGGCTGATAATTCAACTCCTTTTTAAGCGTTTCATGAGCCTTTTTCAAAATATCCAGATGGTCATGCATCATCTCCGGAAGTTCGTTAATAGAACACCAATCGCACCGCTCCGAAATATCATCAACTGTTGGCTGCTTAACTTTTGAATATTCGACAAGTGCATAATAGCCCACAGTAATAAATCGCTTCCTGAACCAAGAAACATTATCTGATGATATAAGGCCCTGTGCCTCCAAAGAGTCAAGGTGTTCTGTAGATGTTCTACCCACATTACCGAATAAATAAAACTGACGCAAAAAAATATCGGTTAACCCTGTCCGTGACTCAAGCACTCGATTTGCCTCCTCATCCACTCCATGATCTTTACCAACAAACCCTCCAGGCAAAGCCCAAAAATCGAGGTTCTTCATTTTGAGTAGCAGCACCTTTAGCTCATTATTATGAAACCCGAAAATCACACAATCAACTGATAAGCCTGGCTGAAAACTGTCTGTTTTAAAATCGATCATCACCACTAATTAATAACAAAGTTGTTAAAAAAAATAAATTATTTATCTTAGTGTCATTAAGACACATTGAAAATTATGAAAACTAAAAACTATCTGGGTCTAAGCTTGCTCATTTTGGCAGCCTGCACTAAGAGTGAATCGCCTGTTGCCTTCAAAGATTTGAATGGCAACGGAACAATGGAAATTTATGAGGACAGCAACGCCTCTTTAGGTGAGCGACTGGATGACTTAATGCCCCGCCTTACCCTTGAAGACAAGGTAAACCTTGTTGTGGGCACAGGAATGGCCATACCTGGAATGACAGAGGCTGAGGTTGCTCCTAAAGTACCTGGACAAGCTGGAAGCACTTACCCTTTAGATTCGCTGGGAATCCCTGGAATAGTATTGGCCGATGGACCTGCAGGTTTGAGAATCCAGCCTACTCGAGATTCTACAGATACAAATACTTACTACTGCACGGCTTTTCCTATTGCCACCGTGTTGGCCTCAAGCTGGGATGTTAATCTGGCTGAAAAAGTTGGAAAGGCTATGGGCCATGAGGTCAAAGAATATGGTGTAGATGTGCTATTGGCACCGGCTATGAACATCCACCGAAACCCTTTGGCTGGCAGAAATTTCGAATACTATTCTGAAGATCCATTGTTAAGTGGGTACATGGCCGCTGCTGTGGTTAATGGCATTGAGTCTAATGGAGTTGGAACCTCAATCAAGCATTTTGTAGCCAACAATTCAGAAACGAGCCGAATGTCACTAAACACAATTGTTAGTGAAAGAGCCCTTAGAGAAATTTACCTAAGAGGTTTTGAAATAGCGATCAAGTCCTCTGACCCATGGACAGTAATGAGTTCCTACAATTCTATCAACGGCACTACAGCTTCAGAAAATAAGGACTTGTTAACAACAGTGCTTAGAGATGAGTGGGGGTTTAAAGGTTTTGTAATGACCGACTGGTTTGCAGGGTTAAATCCGGTTGCACAGATGCAAGCTGGTAATGACGTAATTATGCCTGGTGCTCCGCAGCAAAAAGAGATCTTAATTAATGCCGTAAAAAGTGGCGCTCTAGATGAAAAAGTTCTTGACACTAACGCCAGAAGGATTTTATCCATAGTATTTCAATCGCCTTCCTTTGAAGGGTACGAATATTCTGACAAGCCAGACCTTAAAGGCAATGCTGCTGTAGCCCGACAAGCTGCTTCTGAAGGTATAATTCTTCTTAAAAATGATGGTGCGCTGCCATTAGCTTCAGAAGCTAAGAAAATTGCTGCCTTTGGTAATGGTTCCTATGAGTTTATAGCTGGAGGCACCGGTAGTGGAGATGTTAATGAGGCTTACACAGTATCATTAGTAGAAGGATTAGCCAATACTAACCTTCCTGTTGCAGCTGATTTAAAAGAGACTTACGAAACTTATATGGCAACAGAAAAAGCCAAACAACCAGAAAAGAAATTCTTTTTTGAACTGCTCCCTCCGATTGCCGAGAGGCCTGTTGATGCGGCTGAGGCTAAAGCACAAGCCAAAGCCACAGACATTGCTTTTATAACAATTGGAAGAAACTCAGGAGAATTTCAAGACCGCAAGACTGAAGGTGATTTTTACCTGTCTGCTGCCGAAAAGAAAATGATCAATACTGTAGCCGATGCTTATCATGCGGAAGGTAAAAAAGTAGTAATGATTTTGAACATTGGTAATGTGATAGAAACGGCCAGCTGGAGAGATAAAGTTGACGCCATTGTATTGGCATGGCAAGGTGGGCAGGAAGCGGGTAATGCACTTGCCGATGTATTGGTTGGAAAAGTTACTCCTTCAGGCAAACTGGCAACTACATTCACAATGAATTATGATGATGTGCCTAGCGCCAAAACTTTCCCAGGAGAAGTTATTCCTGATGCAGAAGAGGTCAAAATGGGAGGCTTTTCAAGAGGTAAGCCAATGAAGATATCATATGAAGATGGCATTTATGTTGGTTACAGATACTACAACACCTTTGACAAAACAGTAGCATATCCGTTTGGTTATGGATTGTCATACACAACATTCGGTTATGATGGTTTAAGCTTAAGCAGTGATAAATTTGATAATGAACTTACTGCCAAAGTTAATATTACCAATACAGGCAGCTCTGCCGGCAAAGAAGTGGTTCAGCTTTATGTATCTGCTCCAGGAGAGACTTTAGACAAGCCACAATTAGAATTAAAAGGTTTTGCTAAAACGGGGTTACTTGAAGCTGGCACCAGTGAAAAAATTTCTATCACTTTTGACGCTAAGTCAATTGCATCATTTGATACTGACAGATCTGTTTGGGTAGTTGAGCCCGGTACTTATACGGTGAAAATTGGTGCCTCAAGTAGCGATATTAAAGGAGAGGCTTCTTTCACTGTTGACACTGAAATTATAGTTGAAAAAGTGAATAAAGTTTTATCGCCAGCAGAACCAATTGAAGAATTAACATCAGTCAAATAATATGGCTGGTGCAAAGATTACACTTAACTATCTATCTTATAGTTGTTTCGATTGTGCCTGTTTGGGCACAGTCGGAAAACTATATTTTGGCAAACAAGACATAAACCTTTTTTGATGAGGTTTTAAGACTACCATTTGGTTTTGGTTTACAGCGAAAAGGCGGGTTCGGTTATGGCCCGCTTTTTTAATTTTGCTTGAATAAAATTTGGCTAATTAGAAATGAGTTCACTACATTTACAACTAGTTGGCTATTAGGAAGTAATGTAAATATTAAACCGCAAATCACTGTGAAAACAGTTTGCCAACACCAAAAAAATCTATCTGCCCTGAGCTCTACTTTACCAGGGATTTCAACAAGTTTCAGAAATATTAAATCGCATATATGGCTCAGTGCCATTTGCGGAAATTCAGCATAATAAAGCTGCAAGAATGTAGGTTGGCTTTTAAAATGTCATTCGGGAATCAATACTGATAACCGAATGACATTATTTTTTATATCAGGATGATTCTTTTTCAGTTACCTTCTTAATATTATCCTCAGGATTTCTATCAATCAGTTTATTGATTGGATCAATACCAGCTTTAGTTGGCTTTTCATCCACCTCAATTTTGAAGGTCATATCTTCCTCGTCAATCAAATGCTTTTTCAAATAAAGAAGCTTGTCTTTACCATCTTCATCTTCTCCATAAACACCTATATCTATCCAGTAATTATTAGGTACTGCCGTCTCAGAACCCAGGCTATCAGCCTCTAATTTTTTGGAATTAATGGCCAGCTCCACTTCCCATTTATTATCCCCGACTGATGCATAAGTTGAAGTTTCAACCTTATTCTCGAACAGGATGATTTTATCAAACAAATCAGTCACCAGATATTGCATGCTATCAGGTGTTACTGCTCTCAAATAACCCATTAAATCTATAGTTGTAGGATATCTCTCTTTCTCAACAAAGATATTCCAGTCTCTTACAAACCTCTTCAGTGCCATATTAACACTGTCTTCTCCAATATAATCCTGAAGGGCAAACATGTTAACGGCACCTTTGCCATAGTGAATATAGTTTTGAGATTCTACCAAAGTCACAGGCATTTCTTTTTTCTGCTCATTGGCTCTTCCTGAGAGGTAGCGATTCATTTCCTCTTTCAAAAATTCCTGCATGTTTTCCATAGAGTATTCATTCTTCATCACCATCAGTGCAGAATACTGAGAAAGTGTCTCAGAAAGCATAGCTGCACCGCGCACATTAGCTGGTATTAGCTGATGACCCCACCACTGGTGAGCCAGCTCATGGGACGTAACGTAGTAGGCTATATCCACATCATCCTCATCTTTGATCTCAACCACAAAGCCTATTCCTTCTGAGAAAGGCACCGTATTAGCAAATGATTGAGCGAAAGATGAATATCTCGGGAATTCCAAAATTCTCATTTGAGAAAACTGATAGGGAGAAAACTCTTTGGAGAAATAAGTGAATGAGTTTTTCATTGATCTCATCATGCGTTCCAGATTGTACTCATGTCCTTTGTTATAATAAATTTCCAGGGCAACATCTTTGGAGGTACTATCCATATTGATGGTCATCTTATCACGAACAACTTCATACTCTGCAGAAATAACACTGTAGAAATTGGCCATTTTCTGATCCATCTTATAATGGAAATATTTACGGCCATTTTCTTCCCACTCTTTTTGAAGATACCCAGGAGCAACTGCAATCTGCTCTGGATCAGTACTAATAACTATTTCAAATTGGATGCCATCAGAATCATCACCAAAAAAGTCATTAGCTAACCCTCTTGGGTCATCTCTTTCCATTGACCGCTCCTTTGGTTTCAAGTCATGATCTTTACGGTCATCATCTGTAAAGAGTTCAAAACCCTCATTGTAACCCAAACTTGGAAATTGCTGACTGTTAAAAAAGGTACCGTTGTAAACTACACTATTATTTTGATTGCTTGTTACAAAGCCCTTGGTTACAAAACGAGTCTTAAAATGCATTTTAAGTTGCTCGCCTGGGTTGAGTGGCTCTTCCAGTTTATAAATAGTGTATTTGAATTTTTCAAAATCTTCCTCTATGCCAGCAGATACAGAAAAATACAAGCTGTCTAATGTAATCTGACTACTAGGGTTTTGCTGTACATGGATTTTATCAATAGGCTCATCACTATCATTTCTTAATATATAAGTCCCTGAGGCATTATAATCTCGCTTTTTCGGATACAAATCAACCTTTAGGTTAACGTCAATAATCTTTGGCTGTGTGATAAATTCATACTGCTTCAGTGTCTTCTCATATTCGGCCTGATCATCTTCATTTTCATCAGAATTTTGATACGTATTCAACACATTGGTGTTATAATAAACAAAGCCCCCTGAGAATATAAAGACTATAACTGCCATTAATAGAAATGTTACCAATGGCTTAGTCAACCTGAGCTTGCCCACCTTAAATCTAATTTTCATAAGAGCTTCAGATCCTCTAACTGAGAACATAGTAGCCAATACAAAGAGTATCATAGCTAGTCCAAGCCAATAGACATTTAACCAACTAAAGCTCGTTACATAGTGTCCGTAGCCATTCATGTCAGAGTAAGGCCCAAGGTCAGTTTCTGCAAACTGAAACAAGCTGTGTTCTACTCCTAAAGTTGAAAGTACCGCAGAGGCAATGAAAAATAATATGATCACGGCATACCCAAGAAACTTGTTATTAACAATCACCTGAATGAAGAAGCACAGCAGTGTGTAAAGTATTAAGAAAAACAGTGTTTCTGTAAACAAGGTCTTAAAATAGACTGCAATATTATAATCGTAATATCCCTTAAAAGTCTGGATGAGCACCCCTGTAACTAAAAGTACCAGGAGCATGAAAATGAAAAGCATGATCATCCCGAAAAATTTGCCCAGCAGATTAACAAAATCCTTAACGGGCATGGCATCATAAATAAGATTAATCTTCACATCACGTTCTTTCCAGATAAGCTCACCAGAAAAAGACACCAATATGATAAGGAAGAATAAATTAAAGCCGCCTATCAGCTGTAAAATCTGATAGGTAGTTGGGTAAGTATTCATGCCAAAAACTCTACCCATGTAGAATGAATTGAGCACTAAAATAAAAATTCCAAAAAAGGTAATGGCTTTGAAAACAACACTGTTCAGTATGTCTTTACAATAAAACCATGAATTCTTCCATAGTTGCTGAAGCGTAACACTCATTGTAAATGATTGACTTACTTTAGGAATATCAACATCTGGAAACTTCTCTGTTTTCTGAACCTTTTGCTTAGGCTTAAACCAACTTGATTTAACCACATTGAAGCTAAAGGTGAAGTAGCCAATAATCAAAGTAATAAAACCAACGCTAACCCAGATTAATCGATTAATAAGCACCTTCCCCGAAAGAGGTATAACATTGGTATTTTGCTCTACTACAGTCCAGTATTGCGTTACATTGTTCATCGTACTTAAAGCAAAAGGATCTAAAATGGCCGCTAACGTACGATTATCAATTTCACTTGTAATAATTAAGGTGACTTGATACACAATGAACAAGGCTATCCATTGAAGGTAAACCACCACCATTTTTCGGCTTAAAGCCCCTGCTACAAAAAATAATGCCCCAGTAAAAAATAAGTTAGGAACGATAAAAGTCAGAAATGGCTGAATATAGTTCCAGGCATTAAAAGGAAGTAGTTTTTCTGCATCTCTCCAGGGCATAATCTCACCTAACATAAAGCCCAGCACTATACCGCTAAATACTAAAAGTAAAATGATAAATGAACCTATAAACCTACCCAGCAAATAATCGAGCTTTTTAATCGGGTTGGTAAAAATGATCGACTCCATTTTATGGTCAAAATCTCTTAATACCGCCACTCCCATAATAGCAGAAGAAATCATAACAAAAACCGCTGACAGGATACCCATCATTGAAGCAATAGTAACTGGTGCATTTTCCTTTACAAGTCCTGCTCCACCGCCAATACGCACTACATCTGTAGACATGGCCAAAAATGACATCAGAAACAGAATGCCAAAATAGATGTACGTGGCCGGTCGATTGGCCCTATACTTTAACTCAAACTTTAATATCTTAAACCACATCCGCTGCCTCCTCTTTTACTGCTGCATTAATTTGCGTAAAATAAACATCCTCCAAATGAGATTCTACATTGTCAAAAGAAGGGTCAGGTTGACCATCACTGAATACTCTTATTTCTGGCTTACCCGCAAACATTTTATCAGAAATAACGGTATACTGCTTTTTATAATCCTCCAACTCTCCTTTCTCTATTCTTTTACGCCAAATTTTCCCTTTTATAGCTTCTATTGACTGCTCTGGGTGACCTGTAAGAAGCACATTGCCTTGGTTGATGATAGCCATCTGAGTGCAAAGCTCCTTTACATCATCAACAATATGAGTAGACAAGATAACCACAGTATTCTCCCCGATTTCTGCTAATAAATTATGGAATCTATTCCTTTCAGCAGGGTCTAGTCCGGCAGTAGGCTCATCTACAATTATCAATTTAGGATCTGCCAATAGTGCCTGCGCAATACCAAACCGTTGCTTCATTCCACCAGAGAAGCCTCCTAGATTCTTTGTCCTGAATTTATAAAGATTAGTTTTTTGAAGTAATGCTTTCACAATCTCCTTACGCTCCTTTGCATTGGCAATACCCTTCAAAACGGCTAGATGATCCAATAAAGTTTCGGCATCAATCTTTGGATATACACCAAACTCCTGTGGGAGATAGCCTAAAACTTTTCGCACCTCATCTTTCTCGGTAAGTACATCTAAATCACCGAGTGTTATAGTTCCAGAATCAGGTTCTTGCAACGTAGCGATAGTTCGCATTAGACTTGACTTACCCGCTCCATTTGGGCCTAGCAAGCCAAACATCCCCTTGGGTATTGTAAGGTTGACATCGTTTAGTGCCTTTACTCCATTGGAATAGGTTTTAGAAAGGTTGGTTATTGTTAGTTCCATATTATTGATTGATTTTAAGCTGTTGAATTTTGACAAAATAACGATCAAACCAAAGGAATGTAGTGCCAAACGGTTTTTGTCAGGTAATAAGCGGGGTATTTACGTTAAAAAAAAGGGCTACTGATTAATCAATAGCCCTTAAAAAATATTAATAATTAACACTTTCAATCATAAACCACCCGCTCCACTTTGTTTTTAATGGGAGGAATAGTTTGCAGGTAGTCGTAAATAGCACCAGCCTCAGCATCGGTAAGCATAGTATATGGCATCATTGGATACGCTAGTGCAGACTCGCCTTCTTTAATACCAGAACGAACTGCTTTCACAAATTTCTCTTTTGTCCACAAGCCTATGCCCGTCTCCTGATCAGGGGTAAGATTAGGGGTGAGCATTACTTGACCTGCTCTGTTTAGAGGTTTATTACCTCCACCAAAATAACCAGGACTTTTCTCTGGATCCATGAAATCATTGGTTTTAAAATCAGCAGAATGGCAGGAGAAACACTCTAAGTTTATAGCCAAATATTTGCCCAACTCCACAGTATTGGAAGTATCAGGCATGTTGATCGTTGCTGTTGGGTAAGGCATCGGTTTAAAGGCAATATTACAAAGCAGCTTAGTAAGGAATGACGGCTCTACAGGCTTGTCAGGTGTTGGGTCTGCGACCACCATTCTGTCATCAGATTTGAGAAATGATATAATGGCATTAATATCTTCATCGGCCATTTTAGGAAGTTTGGCCATGTAGGGAGGAGCATATTGCCCATCTCTCTTTATTCCTGTGCGTAACAAATAGGCAATTTCGCTTGGTGTCCAGTCTCCAATACCATAAGTTTTATCCTGTGTAATATTGGCGGAATAAATTGTTCCAAACTCTGGTGGTGCCTCCATCATTTGCTGCCCCGTTAATTTTCCTGTTTCCTGATTTGCATGACAATTTGCGCAAATTACTGAGGCTAGTTTTCGGCCTCTCTCCACGGATTCAGGGGTACTCTTGAGCTCAAATGAAATCTGCTCTACTGGATAGGTGGGTATTCCCCTTACACTTATTATCGTTACACCTATTAAAATGATTATGATAACGACAGCTACTATCGCACCAGCAATTTTTAGTACTTTTTTCATAGTTAAACTTTGAATAAAAACAATATAGAAATAATTTTTAAAACTATCTATTGATTGTCAGGTACTTATGAAATTTATTGTTCGTCTATCAAAAAATAGACGCATCCAATACTTTGTTTATGGCTCATTGCTTAAATTAGACCGCAAACGATTTATATGTGTCAATTAGAGTTATTTAAATAAGCTATGAGCGATAAAATACAAACCCTTACAGGATACTTTCATGAATACGGAAAAAGCGTAACCAACCCTGAGGAGTTTTGGGCGAAGATTGCAGACTCCTTTCACTGGCAAAAACGCTGGGACAAGGTTGTGGAGTGGGATTTCAAAGGTCCGAATGTTAAATGGTTTGTTAATGCAAAACTCAATATCACTGAGAACATTTTTGAAAGAAATATGTACACACTAGGTGATAAACCTGCTATTATTTGGGAGCCTAATGACCCAAAGGAGCAAAATCAAATTATTACCTATAAGGAGCTTTTTCATAGAGTAAATCAGTTTGCAAATGCCATGAAAGCCCAGGGTGTTGGCAAAGGTGATAGGGTTATAATCTATATGCCGATGATACCTGAGGCTGCTGTGGCCATGTTGGCTTGTGCCAGAATTGGGGCCATCCACTCGGTGGTATTTGCAGGATTCTCATCAAGTGCTTTGGCAGACAGAATCAATGACTGCTCGGCCAAAATGGTACTGACCTCGGATGGCAACTTCCGAGGTGCCAAATCCATACCGGTAAAACCTGTGGTGGATGAAGCTTTGGAAAAAACCTCTACCGTTGAGAAAGTGATTGTCTATCAAAGAACGCATGAAAATGTGTCTATGAAGGGTGGCAGAGATATATGGTGGCATGATGCCATAGATGAAGTGCCTGATGTGTGTAAAGCAGAAGAGATGGATTCAGAAGACATGCTTTTTATACTTTACACTTCTGGTTCAACAGGCAAGCCTAAAGGTGTTGTCCATACTTGTGGTGGATACATGGTCTATACTAATTACTCCTTTGAAAATGTCTTTCAGTACAGCAAAGGTGATGTTTACTGGTGTACCGCAGATGTAGGTTGGATAACAGGCCACTCCTATATCGTTTATGGACCGTTACTGGCAGGAGCTACCACTGTAATGTTTGAAGGTGTACCTACTTTCCCTGATGCTGGCCGCTTCTGGAAAATTGTAGATAAATATAAGGTAAATCAGTTCTATACCGCGCCTACAGCCATAAGAGCTTTACAAGCATTTGGTACTGATCCAGTTTCACCATATAAATTAGATTCATTAAAAGTTATTGGTTCGGTAGGTGAGCCTATCAACGAAGAGGCATGGCACTGGTATCACTCGCATATTGGTAAGGGAAAATGCCCATTGGTTGACACCTGGTGGCAGACAGAAACTGGTGGTATTATGATATCTCCAATTGCCGGTATTACACCTACCAAACCTTCTTATGCTACCCTTCCGTTACCTGGTATTCAGCTGGTAATTGTTGATGGAGATGGTAAAGAGCTTCAAGGCAATAGTGTGGAAGGAAACCTGTGTATTAAATATCCATGGCCATCAATGCTCCGTACCACTTATGGTGACCATGAGCGCTGCAAACAGACTTATTTCTCTACTTTCAAAAATCTGTACTTTACCGGAGATGGTGTTAAACGCGATGAGGATGGCTACTATAGAATATTAGGAAGGGTTGATGATGTGATCAATGTTTCCGGACACAGAATGGGAACTGCCGAAGTAGAAAATGCTATCAACGAGCATCCTAAAGTGGTTGAGTCTGCCGTGGTAGGCTTCCCTCATGATATTAAAGGACAAGGCATTTATGCTTTTGTAATTTGCGATATGGAAGGTCGATCTGAAGAAAACCTTATAGCGGAAATAAAAGAAACAGTGAACAAGATCATTGGGCCAATTGCCCGTCCGGATCATATTCAGATAGTACCAGGGCTACCAAAAACAAGGTCTGGTAAAATCATGCGTAGAATATTGAGAAAGATAGCCTCTAAAGACACTGATAATATGGGTGATATCTCAACACTACTCAACCCTGAAGTGGTGGAAGCAATAAAAGAAGGAGCTAAGTTGTAAGGCTAGACTGGCATTAATATTTTACACAAAACTGGTTCAAGTGCCTCACTTGGACCTTTTTGTTTAATGTGCTTTTGAGCGATAGTATTGTGAGACTTAGTAGCACTCGTTATAAACAAGCGCTAGCTGAGTTATCTTCCGTATTCTTCCAGAGTTTTTTAAACCTTCTTTTATCAATCTCAATCAGGATAGCTCCATTTTTAGCTCTCACACCATAAATTTCATATGCTTCATCACTGGTGTGAAATTTAATCTCTTTAACATCTATCAAATAAAGTTTGACAGTTAGTTTATCCTTTTCTAACGGATGGTTATTGATCACAATAAGTGGATTCGAGCTAATTGAATGATCTCTAATAATAACCTGTGTATTTGTAGAATTATGATCATTTTTAACTTGGTGTTCCTCTAAAGAAGAAACTTTTGATTCATAACCTAATACTCCGTACAAATGCGTATTAATATAGGTACTGAGTAAAGTAGAGTCTGGTTTTTTGCTCCAGTTGTCATCACTGATTTGAGCAAAAAGCTTTGACGAGCTGGGCAACAATGTTAGAATTAGAATAATTATCCTCACTTTAAAATATAAATAAGTGGTTCCTTCTCCAAGGTCTGTGGTACACAGACCTCATCACATAACTTTGTTTTTACTAATTTAACTAAATGAACCTGTTAGACAAACCAAGGTATTCAAAGGCTAAAAAGCACACCCTGCAGGTAATGGCTCCACCTTTTCAACCCCCTCTGCAAAAGCATCCGGCCAGGGAGTAATTTGGAAGCCCGCATCAACAGAACCTTTCATTACTAATCCGCCATAACCTGTGTTGTTCATATGCGCCCGCACCCATACCTGTTGATTTTTGGCAATATTAACCGACCCTCCTGATCGGCTAAATGGCTGCTCATCTACATGACTGTGTGCCAGTATTCTCCTATAAATTAGCTCGCCATCTGAAGAAATAACTTCCCACCAATCCGCATATTGATCACACCCAGTGTCTGGACTTTTTAAGGTAACAGAAAATTGATATGCATTCTCATCTCCTCTCACTTCTACCTTTTTTACATCGGCAAATTCAGGCTCCTGAACTTCATCATTTATTGAAGAACAGCTACATATAATAATTAATAATATCTGAAAAATCATATACTTCATTTTTTGCTTTTAAAACGATTGCTAGTCATCTCAAGTTAATAATTCCCCTTTTTACTAAAAACTAAAATTCTAAATAGATTGCGCTCAAAATTTAATTATATTAGAATGTATGACTAGATCATTTTTAACCATTTTGCTGCTTTCATCACTTACCTCCTTCAGTCAGGTTAGAGATTTGAAATTCGATCATCTTGATAATATCAGGGCACTAAACTACCGCTCCATCACTGCTATTACCCAAGACGCTCAGGGCTTTATATGGTTTGGCTCTCAGGATGGGCTGTTACGTTATGATGGTTATGATGTAAAAATTTTTAAAAATGAAATAGGTAATCCGAATTCACTATCAGACAACAATATCCGTGCGCTTGAAGCAGACACTTTGGGCAATATCTGGATAGCCACACAAGGTGGTGGGCTTAGCTGCTATATCACTAAGGAAGAACGATTTGTGAACTATAAGAACAATCCTGAAAATAAAAACTCGATTAGCGGCAATGCAGTGTGGTCGGTCATGCTGGATAGCAAAGGCATCCTTTGGGTAGGCACCTGGTCAAATGGACTCAACAGGTTTGATCCAGAGACCAATAATTTTGAAAAAATAGCGAACAGCACTGACCCAATTTTAGCACTTCATGAAGATGAGGATGGGTTGATCTGGTATTCATCAAACGGACTAAGTTTTTACAATCCGGAAACCAAAACTCGTGGTGGATATTCAGCCAGTGCCTCTGACAGCCTTGGGCTAAAGTCTAATAGTATAAGAAGTATTAACAGTACGGGTGATGGAAAAATATGGGTAGGCACGGACAATGGTGGTCTAAATGTTCTCAATAAAAATGAAAAGCGCTTTACCTATTACATTAATGATAGCAGTAATAATTCTCTTGGAGGCACTGGCGTTTATGACATTCATTTTGATGATAATCTGGTATGGCTCGCTACCAATGGCGGGTTAGATATTTTGGATTTGGAGACTTTCGAGTTTAGTCATTATAAAAATGACCCCTCAGACCCTGCTAGTTTAAGCAACAATCAGCCAAGAGCAATTTTTCAGGATAAAACAGGCGGACTGTGGATCGGTAATGAAGGTGATAAAATCAACAAGTTGCTAGAGCGAAAAAGCTTTAATACTTACAGAAACATTCCTGGAAATTCTAATTCACTATCAAACAATCTGATAAGAAGTCTTTATGAAGATGAAACGGGGCTAATATGGGTAGGCACACAAGGTGGTGGTCTTAACCTCCTGGATAGAACCACTGGTTATGTCCGCATGTTTGAGCAAAATAACCTTTTAGTAAATCAGGAAATATCGGCTTTCTATAAAGATGAAGAAGGCAAAATGTGGATTGGAACCTGGGGTGGCGGCATCAATATTTATGATCCATTAACCGGAACTATGGATACCATTCAGAGCAAGCCGGGAGTTTCCAATTCACTTCCAGATAACCGTATTCAGGTATTTCACAAAGATCAGTTTGGCGTTTTTTGGGTAGGCACAGAAAATGGGCTGGCAACTTACGATGCTCTTTCAAATCAATGGAAAAAGACAAAGTATGATCAGCTAAAAAGCACCATTCAGGGAAAGGCCTTTCTGGAAGATGATGATGGCTCTTTGTACATTGGCACCTGGACTGGGCTCAATAAATTATCTCCTGACAGAACCTCGATTACTACCTATGGGCTGCAGACAGAAAATCGTGCAGGCCTAAGCAGCGACCATGTGATAAGCTTGCATATGGATGCAAATAAACAATTATGGATAGGCACCTTTGGTGGCGGTCTTAATGTACTGGATACCAGGTCTGGCAGCCTAAAATCTTTCACCGAAAAAGATGGATTGGCTAACAATGTAGTCTTCGGCATATTGGAGGATGAAGAAAATAACATCTGGGCATCAACTAACAATGGCCTATCAAAATTCAATAAAACCACACAGCAGTTCAGAAGTTACGATGCCAGCGAAGGGCTTCAAAGCAATGAATTTTACTGGGGAGCCTCCTACAAAAACCGTGATGGCAGTATGATGTTCGGTGGTGTTAATGGGCTTAATATTTTCTATCCTAATGAAATCAAGAATAACACAAATGTGCCGCCTGTAGTCATAAGCGATTTCCAAATATTTAACAGACCTGTTGGCATTGGTCAAGACTCACTTTTAAATCAAAGTATATCATTCACCAAGGAGTTAGACTTGGACTATTCGCATACTGTATTAAGCTTCAGCTTTGCGGCTCTTAATTTCAATTCTCCTGAAAAAAATCAATATGCCTACATGCTCGAAGGTTTTGATGAAGACTGGAATTATGTCGGAAATAAACGCACAGCCACCTATACAAATCTGAATGCTGGTGATTATGTCTTTAAGGTAAAAGGATCTAACAATGATAATGTATGGAATGAGGAAGGTGTACAGCTAAACATTAATATCTCTCCACCCTTCTGGAACACCTGGTGGTTTTACCTTTTAGTTGGGGGTGCCTTATTCGGAGTTGTCAGAATATTTATTAACTACAGAGAGCGTAGCCTTAACCATGACAAAGCCATTTTGGAAGGTAAAATAAAAGAGGCACAAGACGAAGTAGAAAAACAAAAACAAGCCATTGCTGAACAGCGAGAGTTAGAAAAAGATAGAATCTGGAAAGACCAAAGCATTGTGAAACTTGGGGAGGTCTTGAGCCGCAGCAAGGATAATATAAAAGAGTTGACGCAAGATGTTCTTAAAAATGTTGTCGAACTGCTTGAGGTGCCTATTGCTGCACTTTACATCGCCCAGGAAAATGAAGAAGGAGAGACATTATTAAATATGGTGGCTAACTATGGTTATCCTGGAGCCAAATCATTTGACACTGGTACCGGACTTGTTGGTGAGTGCTATAACGAAAGAGTAGTAAAATACATTGAGGGCCTTCCTTCAGATTACCTTAAGATTGAAAGTGGACTAGGTCAGTCTACGCCTGCTGCATTGTTGCTCATGCCTTTAAAGTATGAAGATGTAATTGTAGGGGTTATGGAGCTGGCATCATTTAACCCCATACCTGAATATAGAAGGGAGTTTCTCGAACAGTTCAGCGAGAGACTAACAACTACAATCAATACCACTTTACTTAGCGAGCAAACCAAAAAACTGCTTGAAGAATCTAAAATCAAGGAAGAAGAGCTGAAAGTGCGAGAAGAAGAGCTTCAGCAGAACCTTGAGGAAATGCAGGCTATTAATGAAGATCGTGATCGTAGAACGGAAGAACTGGAATCAGAAATCAACAAGCTAAAACAGCAAATAGCTGACCTTAAAGGCAAAAAAAAGTAGTTACTTTCTTACACACCGGCATCTTCTGGTTAGATTTTTACTGTCATCTGCAGTACCTCCAGTTAGAAAATCAATGGCCCATCCTTTGTTCACTGCAGTTTCGGTAGAAGACCAATACCCTTCTAATCCATAATCCGCCAAAAGGTAATTTTGCTTGTAAATAGCATCTAGCTCAGCACGAGAAGGCAAATACCAATCATCAAAACCAAATGCCTCAAGGTCTGCGCAAACCTGAGCTGCGTATACACCAGCACCAAGTGCTGAAGTAATATTTACAGTATTAGCCGCACCATCTCCATCAGCAGTGGCACCAACATCGGAAATTGTCCCAAAAACTATACTTTCAGCATTATCTGTCGGATGTACATAAATCAATCCTCCTCTATATGCCATTGGCACAGGCTGATCAGGATTTGGACTTACCACATTATTTCCGTCCGTTGGCAATATTATTGAGTTACCACCCGAAATTGAAAGTTCATTGCCATTAATAGATAGCGTTTGACTGTCTGTCACTGTTGGAAGTGTAACTTGATTACCCTCTGAAATGCTTAACACATCTCCATCAAGCGTTAAGGTCTGTAATTCATTCTGGGTATCACCATCTATTTCTTCATAAACTGGTAGGTCAATAGAGTTACCAGAGCTTATTGATATTGTTTGACCCTCTATACTTAGTTCTTGAATTTCATTATTTGGGTTAGCATCTGCATCATCTACGTTGCCAGCTCTTTCAGCATAAAGTGCATAAGGAACACTTAACAATTGCACCTCACTTAATGATTTAAAATTGGCCTGGCCATTCTCATCAAGTTCAACTTTCAAAAAATGTGCACCCATTGACCAGTCAATACCTGCAATACTTCCAGAAATTACATTACCTGTCCCTATCTCGATATTTACCATACCAAAATCATCTGTAGTTACAGATTGAAATTCTGAATATACTCTTGTTTTTTCTATGGCCCCTCTAAGAATATTTATTCTAAAAGTAAGTTGTTGATTAGCCATTGGTTCACCACTATTACTCTGAATAGCCGCTTGATACCTAAAAGTATTAGGAGCCTGAGCTTGCGAACACACTGCCAAGAACATCAAAGTAATAGTCAATAATTTATTCATGATTAATCCCTTTAAGTAATTTAAGTTTAACAGGCTTGTAAGCACCCTTCTGCTGAATGATGAGCAAATAAAGGCCATTATTTAACCCTGACATGTCTATTTGATCGGTGTAATTCTGCCTTAAATTTGATACTGATTTGACTTCCTGACCTGACAAGTCCAATAGCTTAAAGGAATAAAACACATTGTCGCTCCTTTTCCATCGAATATTTACCACATCAACTACAGGGTTAGGGTATATTGTAAACTGACTTTCTAAAAGGTCGGTATCTCCAGTAACCTGAAGTACAATATTGCCTCTTACATACCCCTGTGAGATGGTAAAATTTGTGGTAGTTGCAGTGCCCTTGGTGACTTCACCAATATTCCAAAATCCCTGAACAGCAGCATTTTTGAAGGTGCTTCCCGCAGGGGTAAAGGAAAAATGAGAAACCCTTTGAGCCAACAAAGGTTCTATTAATACTGTAAGTAATAATAATAAAATAAGCCTAGCCATAGACAGAGTAATCAAAAAAGCCAAAAGTTTAATTTTCAGCTGTGATTTAATCTCCCTACATAACCATAAGTAACTGATTAACCGGCAAAAGATTGATAATAATTATTTTACTTGCCGATATCTATAATTTATCAAAGACATAGTTTAAGAGAAATTTGATTAACTTGTAACAAATCAAAGTTCCATTCAGAATGCATAAGTTATCAACCATCCCATTTATTAGTCTTATTATTCTTTTTGGCTGCGGCCAACCGAAAGAAACTGCTACTGAAGACAACTATACTCTAGGTGAAATTAAGTACAAATTCCCTGTTTCTCCAGAAGCATCAGAGGGATTCGACAAAGGCCTTTTACTACTTCACAGTTTTGAATATGACGATGCGAGAGATGCATTTTTAGAAGCGCAGGCCGCTGACAAAAATGAGGTGATGGCCTATTGGGGAGAAGCCATGTGTAGCTATAAGGCCCTTTGGGGACTCCAAAATGTTGAAGAGGGCAGAGAGGTAATGGCCAAATTAGGATCAAATAAAGAGGAAAGACTAGGCAAAGCTGAAGAAGGATTAGAGAGAGAGTTTTGGGAAGGAATAGAGTTTTTGTACGGTGAAGGTGAGCTTAACGAAAGGAATAAAGAGTTTGCAAAACACATGGAGGAACTTTATGAGAAGTACCCAAAAGATTTGGAAGTAGCTGCTTTCTATTCTCTGTCATTAATGTGGGCTGATTATGACAATCAGGAAAATCTTAATAAGGCCGCTGAAGTAGCTGCTGGCGTTATGAAAGAAAATCCTACCCACCCGGGAGCACTTCACTACATGATCCATTCTAACGATGATCCTGAATATGCCAAGTTAGCAGTGAATGCTGCTAATGAATACGCTAAAGTAGCCCCAGATGCCGCTCACGCTTTGCACATGCCCTCTCATATCTATGTTGCCTTAGGCATGTGGAATGAGGTTGTAAATTCTAATATTGACTCTTATCAGGCGAGCTTGAATAGAATTGAGAGAAAAGATTTGACTGGTAACGCCCGAGGATACCATTCTATGGCCTGGTTACACTACGGCTACTTGCAGCAAGGAAATTATGATAAAGCAGAACAGCTTTTAAGAGAAATGATTAGCTATTATAAAGACTCTACCGCCTCTGATAGTTACACCATTACAATGCAAAATGAACAGCTAGTGGAAAGCGGTAAATGGCCAGAAGGTTTAGAGCCAGTTGATGTTGATTATAGCAAACTGGGATTACCTGCTAAATCTCAAAAACATTTTTTTAGAAGCCTTTTGGCCTTTAATAATAAAGATGCAGAGCAAATTGCTTTGGAAGTTGACACACTACAACTTCATGTTGAAGCTGCCAAACTTGTGGTAGGTGATGATGGTATTGCCATGTGCAGTGCTGGACCAACACGTTATGCACCCACTAAAGAGGGTATTACCAAAACCAAAGTAACTATCCATCAGATGGAAGCATTAATAGCCATGCTTGAAAATGATGATGAAAAGGTAGAGCAACATTTAAAAGAAGCCACCAAACTTGAGGTAAGTAGTGTCTATGATTCAGGGCCTCCTTTTATAGCCTACCCTTCTTTTGAGCAATATGGAGACTGGTTACTAACGAAGGACAGAGCGGAAGATGCCTTAGAACAATTCAATCAAAGCCTTGAAAACAGAACTAATAGAGCAAAAGCGCTGAGAGGCAAGATGAAGGCTTTAACCATGCTAGGCCGTACAGATGAGGCCGAAGAAGTTCAGAAAATATTAGATGTGTTTTGGAAAAAGGAAATGATTGCGATGAATTAAGTATTCAAAGCACCCTTCCAAAAATAAAAAAGGCCTGTCTCATAACTGAAACAGGCCTTTTCATATATACCTATTGATTAAATAGATCCAAGAATCTCGTTAAATGTAGCACTTGGTCTCATTGCGTTACTTGTCTTTGTTTCATCTGGGTAATAATAACCACCAATATCTACAGGACTTCCCTGAGCAGCATTTAGCTCATCCACTATCTTGGTTTCATTAGCCGCCAACTTCTCGGCTACCCCGCCAAACAAAGATTTCAATTCTGCATCCTTATCTTGTGCGGCCAAAGCCTGCGCCCAGTACATGGCCAAATAGAAATGGCTGCCTCTGTTGTCCAACTCATTCACCACTCTTGATGGCGACTTATCATTATCTAAAAACTTACCAGTGGCTTCATCTAAAGTATCAGCCAACACTTGCGCCCTGTTGTTTCCAGAGGCGTTTGCTAAATGCTCTAAGGAGGGTGCCAATGCCAAAAACTCACCCAAAGAATCCCATCTCAAATGACCCTCTTCAACAAATTGCTGAACATGCTTAGGTGCAGAACCTCCGGCACCTGTTTCAAATAATCCTCCTCCATTCATCAATGGAACAATGGATAACATTTTAGCTGAAGTACCCAACTCCAAAATCGGAAAAAGATCAGTTAGGTAATCTCTCAACACATTACCCGTTACAGAGATAGTGTCTTTACCATCTTTAATACGCTCTAAAGTATATTGAGTAGCCTCCTCAGGTGCCATGATTTTTATCTCCAAACCTGCTGTATCATGATCTTTAAGATACTTATTTACCTTCTCAATCAATTGTGCATCATGCGCTCTGTTCTTATCTAACCAGAATATAGCCGGTGTTTGAGTCGCTTTAGCTCTTGTTACAGCTAATTTCACCCAATCCTGAATTGGAGCATCCTTAGCCTGACACATTCTCCAGATATCACCTGTTTCCACTTTATGTTCAATCAAAACAGATCCATCCTGATCAATAACTTTTACAGTTCCATCTGCAGGAATTTCAAATGTCTTATCATGAGAACCATATTCTTCAGCTTTCTGCGCCATCAAACCAACGTTAGGCACAGTACCCATTGTCTTAGGATCAAATGCTCCATGTTTCTTACAAAAATCAATAGTCACCTGATAGATTCCGGCATAGCTGTTATCTGGAATTACTGCTTTTGTGTCTTGTGTTTTGCCTTCCGTGTTCCACATTTTGCCAGACTCACGGATCATCGCAGGCATTGAAGCATCAATAATCACATCACTAGGCACATGCAGGTTTGTAATTCCTTTATCAGAATTTACCATTGCCAAAGCCGGGCCATTAGCAAAACAAGCCTCTATCTCGGCTTCTACAGCTGCCTTCTTATCAGCTGGCAATTCACCAATTTTAGCCAAAACATCGCCAAAGCCATTCTTAACATCAACTCCTACAGATTCTAGATCTGCACCGAATTTGTCAAATAGGCTTTTGAAATAAGTTTTAACAGCATGCCCAAAAATGATTGGGTCAGAAACTTTCATCATTGTGGCTTTCATATGCAACGAAAGTAAAACACCCTGCTGCTTAGCTTCAGCTATCTGCTTTTCAAGAAAAGTCACCAAAGCCTTTTTACTCATTACAGAAGCATCAATTACCTCACCTTCTTTAAGAGCTACTTTATCTTTAAGGACGGTTGCATTACCTGCATTGTCAACCAATTCGATTTTTACACTACCCGCTTTGCTTACAGTGACGGACTTTTCATTGGAGTAAAAGTCTCCTCCGTCCATATGTGAGACATGAGTTTTAGAATCAGCAGACCAAGCCCCCATTCTATGTGGGTTTTTCTGAGCATATTGTTTTACAGCTCTTGGCGCTCTTCTGTCAGAGTTTCCTTCACGTAAAACAGGATTTACAGCACTACCCTTTACCTTGTCGTATCTTGATCTAATCTCTTTCTCCTCATCAGTCTTGGGTTCATCAGGATAGTTAGGCACTTTATAGCCCTTAGACTGCAACTCCTTTATAGCTGCACCCAACTGTGGGATGGAAGCACTAATATTTGGTAGCTTGATAATATTTGCTTCTGGAGTTTTAGCCAAATCTCCAAGCTCAGTTAGGGCGTCACCGATTTTTTGGTCATTAGCAAGGTACTCAGGAAAAACCGCCAAAATACGTCCTGCCAATGAAATATCTCTAGTTTCAACTTCTACCTCCGCAGGCTTTGTAAACGCCTTAATTATCGGTAAAAATGAATGTGTAGCAAGGGCAGGTGCCTCATCTGTAATCGTGTAAATAATCTTTGAAGTCTTTGTCATTATTTTACGTTTTAGAACAGCCAGGAAAACAAGGCTGTTTTTGAAAATATTGTGATGTTTAAACAGTCAAGTTGAAAGACTGCGAAATTAACAAAAAGCTGATCGTATATAAAGCCAGTCATCACATAAATTGAGGTATAAAGTAACAGATTGGCAACATAGCCGTTAAAATAGAACGCAAAAGATTCCACCACTATGATCCAGATTCTATATTTAGTCATTTTAACAAATTGGTTTTCTCCTGCCATTCCCATAGAAGTTGACGTTTGCCTCAATGCAGAAGAGAAAAAACTCTATGAAATGATGAATGATTACCGTAAAAAGAAACGACTGAAACCAATTCCTTATTCGGCCAAGTTATCGATGGTGGCTCAAATGCATGCTAAAGATTTAGCGGATCATTTTGATTTTTCTAAAGTCAATGAATGCAATCCCCACAGCTGGTCAGAAAATGGAAATTGGAGCTCTTGCTGCTACACCAATGACCACAAGGCCGCACAGTGCATGTGGGATAAGCCACGGGAAATAGCAGGATACTCTGGTGATGGTTATGAAATAGCCTACTATAGTTCGGCAGGTGCTACAGCAGAGCAAGGACTGGAAGGCTGGAAGAAAAGCCCTTCACACAATCCATTGATAGTCAATTTAGGGATGTGGAAAGATATAGAGTGGAAAGGTGTGGGCATCGGGTTTTACAAAGAATATGGTGTAGTCTGGTTTGGTCGCGAAGCAGATGAGCAAAATAAGATTGTGAGTTGTGAGTGATTTTCAATTCTGCTCTACTTAAATTTTGAAATCCCTACATTAATACCGAACTAAGACATCAATGGCATTATATTGCTGAGCTGTAGTTATACCTTTTCCCGCCTACTCTGGCTTTCACCCATCTGCTAGACAATCGTGCCCACCCAATAGGTTGAGAGTGTTTGCTGCTATCTAATTTATAATTTTTGTAACTTGATGATGAGCAATATTAAAAGCATGTCAAAAAAAATTTTTGTTATAGACGACTCCAGAAGCATCCGTGAATTAATTGCGTTATTTCTAGAAGAATCCGGTTACCGGGTTGATAAAGCAGTTGATGGAGTTGATGGATTAAAGCTTTTTGATGGACGACCTGTCGATGCCGTTATTACAGACTTAAACATGCCAGAAATGGATGGCATTTCGCTGGTTCGAGAAGTTAGAAAAATTGAAATGTACCAATATGTACCAATAATAGTACTAACCACGGACTCGCAAACCTCTCTAAAAGAAGAGGCCAAAGCAGCAGGTGCTACAGGCTGGTTTACAAAGCCTTTTACGAAGGAAAAATTATTGGACCTAACAAACAAGTTGACCAGATAATTTAAATAATATACAAATGAATGACCTTCCCTACTCAAACGAAGAATTAATCGCTGAACTTCAAAGGCGTGTGAACCTATCTGGAGAATGTTTGCGATTGGAAGAAGAAGTTAGAAATTTAAGTGAACAACTTAGAAAGTCAGAAAAAGGCAAGTCTCGCTTTTTATCAAATGTTAGAAATGAGATAGTTAATCCACTCACTTCAATTCTCGGCCTTGCATCATTCATTGAAAATAACAGCACCGGTGAGAAGATTAAGAACATGAGCTCTTTAATCTATGATCAGGCCTTTACGCTGGATTTTCAGTTGCGCAACATCATAATTGCAGCAGAAATTGAGATGGGTGAGGTTAAACCAATGGGTACGAAAGTGGATGTTAATGCACTTGTCAAGGATCAGGTAAATTATCATAAGTCCTCTAGAGAACAAACTAATTTTAATTTTAAACTTGATACGCCTGAATCACTTACATTTAGTACTGACCCATATATACTGCAAACTATACTAACAAACTTACTGGCCAACGCTATTGAGTACAGCGGAGAGAATAGTCAAATAGTTTTAGAAGGAGCTGATGTAGATGGGGTGCTTTCAATAACTATCAAGGACTTTGGGGCGGGTATCACGCAAGAAGAACAAAAGGTTATTTTTGACCGTTTTGAACAAGCCGAATCTGGCTTAACAAAATCTCATAAAGGTCATGGGCTCGGGCTCTCCATAGTTAATGAATTGCTTAATATTCTAAATGGAAGTATTCAACTATGGTCAACACCACATGAAGGCACTACGGTAAAAATTAAAATTCCATCACTTCCTTCTGACGTATCATCGGTAATGGCTAGTACGGGAAATGACATATTCTTTACAGACGAACAAGAATTTTAATATGCAAACTGTCGGCCTACACGAACACTTCCTCCTTCAATCGACAATATTTGCCGAGCCAAAACCCAGTAAAATTGTCACCATACTGGGGTCTTGTGTGTCTGTATGCATATATGATAAGATTCTCAAAATTGGGGGTATGAACCATTACATGTTACCATGGTGGGACGGTAAAGGCTTAGCCTCTCCAAAGTATGGTAACATTGCCATTGAGCAATTAATTGAAAGAATGATGGCGCATGGATCAAGAAAAGAGCACATGGTTGCTAAAATATTTGGTGGCGCTCAACAGCACTTTATAGGACTTAAAGATTTTAATGTAGGTGCAAAAAATATCATCACAGCAGAAAAGCTATTAGCTCAAAACAAAATAAGCATTATAGGTCGCCATACCGGAGGCAATCGGGGAAGACGCATAGCTTTTAATACCCATACTAATCAGGTATTCATGAAGATGATTGAAACTCAAAAGCTTAGAAAGGCAATCTAATATCAATTAACTCATCTCTATTTTTTTTAAATGCGTATTACTGATAAAACAGAAAATACCATGCGCATTCTTACTACTTTTATTGCCTTATCTATTTGTACCCATCTATTTGCTCAATCAAAATCTGAATACGGCTTTGCAGATAAATCAATCCCAGAGCTGGCCCAATTTGAATACTATTTGGGAGAATGGACTTCGGAAATGGAGATGAAACAGGAAGATGGTACTTTTAAAAAATTGGATATTACAGCCACCATTAAAGGCAAATTCCTTGATGATCATCGCACCTACCAGTCTCAGTTTACCACACCAACGGGGTTCTTTTCGACTGATATCAGAAGCTTCAACATAACTACCAAGGAGTGGGATGCTCTTTTTCTGAATGCACAGGCACAACGGTGGCACAAATTCAGTTCTAAAATGGTAGATGGAAAAATGACCACCATCGTAAAAGGTGGCTATAGCGGCAAAGAAGATTTTGACCTTAAAGTGGTAGATACCGTTGTATCAGACTCTCATTATCTAAAAAATGTATACAACTCTGCAGATGGTATGAAAACATGGGAGTTGGTTTATAAGATTGATGTAAAGAAAGTTAAGTAATAAAGATAAAATTTATTACATTGAAATTAGTCACAATTTAAACTTCATCACCCATGATATTAGGAGTAGCTCAATGGCTTAGTTTAAAACTTGGATGGGACGTTGCATTCATCAGAATTGCCTTCGTGGTTTCGGTTCTATTCTTTGGTTTTGGTATAGGCTTATATTTAATACTTTGGCTTGTTAAAATATTCTCAAAGTAGCTGATTGAATAGTGTATAGTTAAAACACACTAGGTTTTATAAATATGTATTTCCATCAATCTACAACTATCCTACTAGTATGCGCATCTAGGCACATCTAAAGGTAAAAGATTAGCCATGGAGCCTTTTCAGTGAAACATTGAAGGGCAAAGGTCATGAGGTGATTTAGCAATTTCCTGAACAGTTCCGAACTCTTGATAAAGGGTAAGGCTTAAGAAATTATTGGATGCTTAGTTAACAAAATCCCGAAGAGAAACTACTTATAGCGTAAGTAACAATAATACTTTACTCCTTACTAAAACCAAAACTGTTAGAAGTTTATTGATTCTTCTATTTTTACTCAACTGTTCATCAACCAGTTTCCCGTAGAAATATGTCAATAAAACACTGTTTGCTATATACTATTCTCCTATTGACAGGTCAGTCGTGCACAAATGAAAAGTAAATACCACATGGGTCACATATAATTTTTAGGTTAAATACTTAATTTGAATTGACAACAATGAATAAATCCTTCCACAATTTCCTTAAAATAAGCGCTATATGCTCGGTTCTAGGTGCTATTACTACCGCACTATTGATTTTTCTTCCAAATCCTGAAGCCTCAGACTTTGAATCACGTGTTCTGCTATATCAGAACACTTTATACCTCAGCAAATTATGGATTTTGTTTATCCACCCGCAGGTGAATTTTATTGCCAGTTTAGGAATAGCCTTTATCCTGTTTAAAAAATATCCATCAAGAATAGTTTTAGGAACATTGTTCTTGTTTATATGGGCACTTTCTGAAATGAGTCAACAAGCCTTACTTATCGATGCCCTTAATCAAATGTGGCGACCGGGATATATAGCAGCTGAGGACGATATTTCTAAGAATATGTTCACAACTTTAATGACAGCAGCGGGAGGTATATCTGATAGCAAATATTTTTTAGTCATCTATGGTTTTGGATTAGGCAGCTTACTCTATGGCCTGGCGTTACAAAACATTGCCGGGTATGCCAAATGGATAGGTTACTCTCTGATCTTCATCGGAATCCTAAGTTTGAGCTCATTTGGAAGATATTACCTCGGGCTATCTTTTCTCAACGGTTTTGCCGATTTTTCATATACTTATATCTACCCTTACCTACAGCCTCTAGTAAGGGTTGCGATAGGTGCTTGGATATTTAATGAAATCAAAAAGAGTACTGAAGCAACTGCAAATGATGCTATCACTTCTACTATCCAGGAATCATAAATGCTAAAAATGGCTAGTACTTCTCCTCTTCGTTGGGGAAATCCTTGGCCTTTACATCTTCAATGTAATGACTAACGGCATCTGTAACTGATGTATACAGGTCGGCATATCTTCTGAGAAAGCGTGGTTTGAATTCCTTGGTGATACCAAGCATATCTTGCATTACCAATACTTGCCCATCAACATCAGGCCCAGCGCCTATTCCAATAATAGGGATAGATACAGCCTCCGCTACTTTCTTAGCTAAATGAGCCGGTATTTTTTCCAAAACAATGGAAAAACATCCACATTCTTCCAGAAGTTTAGCATCTTCCAAAAGTTTGTTAGCTTCCTCCTCTTCTTTAGCACGAACGGTATACGTCCCGAATTTGAAAATCGACTGAGGGGTTAGTCCCAAATGTCCCATTACCGGAACGCCAGCACTTAATATCCGTGTTACAGACTCTTTAATTTCACTGCCACCTTCCATCTTCACAGCATGGGCGCCAGATTCTTTCATTATCCGGATTGCCGATCTTAATGCTTCAGAAGAATTCCCCTGATAAGACCCAAAAGGAATATCTACTATAACAAATGCGCGCTCGACTGCCTTTACAACCGAAGTAGCATGATAGATCATTTGATCCAAGGTAATAGGCAGGGTAGTTTCATTACCAGCCATCACATTTGAGGCTGAATCCCCTACAAGTAACACATCTATTCCAGCTGCATCTAATATTTTGGCCATGGAAAAATCGTAGGCCGTGAGCATAGCTATTTTCTCACCACGATTTTTCATCTCCTGAAGCTGATGTGTAGTGATTTTTTTAATATCCTTCTTATGTACTGACATGATTATTCTTCGATATGCAAAGAATTTGGAATGGTAATCTTAAATGTAGTTCCTTCCCACTCTTCGCTTGTTACATCAATTATTGCATTTAATTTATCAGCAACTTTTTTTACAATGTAAAGTCCAAGTCCTGAACCTACACTCTTCTCAGTAGCACGATAAAACATGTCAAAGATATGAGGCAATTTTGATTCTTCTATACCTTCTCCATTATCTTCTATAGATATAACAGCCTCTTTATCATTTACATGCACCTCAATGTCAATTAAAGAGTTCTCTTTATGGAAACTTCTATACTTAATAGCATTAGAAATTATGTTATTAAGTATAATTCTTACACGCGTAGCATCAGTTTTTAGAACAACCGGCTGATAAATTTTGGCCCTAATTTCAAGGTTATCAGTATTAGTGGCATTGTAATAACTTGAGATGCTGTTATTTACTTCCACCATCATATTAACCTCTACATGAGGGTCATTGATCCTATCATTTCTGGAAATACTTAGTAATTCCATAACAAGATCATCCAGTCTTTTAACACTCCCTTCAATACGCTCTATGCACTGCTCACGAACCTGAGGAGTATCTTCTAAACGATATAAATCAATAAGTCCCAATATAGATCTGAGCGGTGATCTTAAGTCATGAGAAGCATGATAAACAAAGCTATCAAGCTCGAAATTGACTTTCTGAAGTTCAAGAAGGTTGTTCTTTGTTTCAGTGATATCAAGGATAATAGTCTCCAAAATACCTTCATCTTTATAATGTTTTATGCTGAAATTGACCCAAATCAACTCACCATCAGCTCTTTTAATTTCAAGTTCTACATTTTCGGCCTTTCCATTATCTCTTACCAATCCAACAACGAAATCACGATCTTTCGGGGACTTGTAAAAGTCCATGGTAGAATAACCATCCGCCTTATCAACACCTACAATTTGCCAGAACTTCTCGTTACTTTCTATTATCTCACCAGTCTTAAAATTGGTTCTGAACATCCCTACAAGGGAGTTTTCGAAGATAGAACGGTACTTTTCTTCACTAAATTTGAGAGCATTCGCAGAAAGTTTCCTATCAGTTATGTCAGTATGCGAGCCCGATATTCTTATGGCTTTTCCATCTTGATCTCTAACGGCTTTCGCTTTAGACAAAATCCACCTGTAGGACCCATCTGCATGCTTCATCCGAAACTCTTGGCGGTAGTCATTAAGATCACCTTCAATAAAACTGTGAAATGCTTCAGTAGCTTCCTTATGATCTTCAGGGTGCAACAACGACTCCCAAAGACCATTCATATCCACTTCTGCATCCTCGGCAATGCCGAGCATGGCCTTCCAGGGTCTCGAAACGAATGGCCGGTTATGTTCAAAATCCCAATCCCAGAGACCATCATTAGCCCCGTCAGCTGCGGTTTCATAGATGTTCAGCCTTTGACTGAGCTCAGCATTCTCCTTACGCAGAGCTTCTATCTCGGTAGCCATCCTTTGACTTTCCTCCATTAACTCAAGCTTATTTTCCAGTAGAGACATTTCACCATATTAAAATCAGGTGAAAGATAAATGTAAGGGGCTACTATTACAACTCAATTTTATCAGATAAGGTACACGGCCTTACTTTCACTATTTAATTGAGCGGTTACATGATCTTTGATGGTAGTTGCCAATTCAAAACCGCTATATTTCACAGCAATGGGAAACTGTGTATGGCTCCGATTAACCAAAACTGCCGTCTCTATTTTTTTAACTTTTATCTTTAGAAAAGGTTTCAAACTGTAGGCCATGGTCTTACCTGTATTTGATACATCATCTATCAAGATGATGGTTTTATTTTTCAGCTCAGCATCGGAACATTCAAGAGAAATTTCACTTTGAGTAGGAGCCGCCTTGTCAAGTTTTAGCCCAACAAGTTTTGTCTCAAATGGCGCAATATTTTTCAGCTCTGTTTTGAGCATTTCAGCAAAATTATAACCCTCATCGTGGATACCAACAAGAATAACTTCCTTTTCCAGAAAGTTATGCTCATATATTTCAAAGGCAATCCTTCGGGTTTTTTGAATTATTTGCTCATGGGTTAAGATCAAACTTTTATCACTCATCACTATGGAATTGGCATTACTTTACTGTTCTTAAATGTAGATAATATTACCATTGACTGCATGTTATCTACCACATCAATATTACTCACTTTTTCGAGCATCAGCCTTTGATAAGATGAAATATCGCTTGATATAATTTTAAGAATAAAGTCGCCAGAGCCAGTGATGTGATGACATTCAATAATTTCTTCAATTTCTTCAATGCTTTGAATAAACTTATCGATGTTGTCTTTATTGTGCCCTTTTAAGGAAACCATGACAAAGGTACTCACTCCAAGGCCTACTGTATCGGTATCAAGCATGGCATGATAGCTCTTAATTACTCCTGAATTCTCAAGTTTCTTAACACGTTCTAAAGTTGGAGCAGGAGATAGACCAATTTTTGTAGCCAAAT
>NZ_SMLV01000137.1 GCF_009711525.1 Fulvivirga lutimaris | reverse complement strand
TAGAAATATTAGAGAAGGAAAGTACAAGAAAGATGAAGTGGTGCGCTTTGATCATAGGGTTAATTTGATCGAGACCAAAGTAGCTGATAAAAAGACGGGTAAATTCAAAGAGCCTAAGGTATACGTATCTCAAGGTGAAGTAAGAGATATGATGGCCGGAGCGCTTTATCTAAGAACCATTGACTTCTCTAAAATGAAGAAAGGAGATAAGTTCGTGATTAATGGTTTCTTCGAAGACACTTTTTATGACTTGGAGATGATCTATAGAGGAAAGGAGAAAGTGAAGACTAAAGCTGGCAAATTTAATGCTATCAGGCTTGCTCCAGTAGTTCCTAATAATGAGCTGTTTGATGGTGAAGATTCAGTCATTGCCTGGGTAACAGATGATAAAAACAGAATGCCTTTGAAAATTCAGGCTAAGATGTTTATCGGAAATGTTAGCGTTGAGTTAACTGATTATAAGAATACGCAGCATGATGTTACCAGCAGAATAAAATAGGAAAATAGAAAATTAATGGATTGAAAATAGGACAAGCTCGCTTGTCCTATTTTTTTGTGTTATATTCATACTATGAAACTTCTGATTCTATCTGTAGCAGTTCTATTATCTCCATCTTTATTGGCTCAAGAAGGAGAAAGGCTTATTAAATTTCAATCAGAGGATGGTGTGACTATTACAGCTGATTTGTATATGATTCACCCTGACACTGCACCATTTATTGTTTTATTTCATCAGGCCAACTGGAGTAGGGGCGAGTACAATGAAATTGCACCAGAGCTCAATACGCTGGGATATAATTGTCTATCAGTTGATTTGAGGTCCGGTGGTGCTATTAACAATGTAACTAATCAAACTAAGCTCAATGCAGCTAAGGCTATGAAGTCAACGCAGTATGTTGACGCATTGGTCGACATGCGCGCGGCTATTAATTATGCCAAAAAGAATTTCGCTTCTGACAAACTAATAATCTGGGGTAGTTCTTATTCTTCTGCTTTGGCTTTAAAGCTCGCAGCTGATATGAATGAAAGCGTTGATGCTGTGATAGCCTTTTCGCCAGGGGAGTACTTTGTGGCTCAGGGTAAGCCTAGAGATTACATTACCTCTGTCGCGGGGAATATTGATCAACATACATTTATTGCCTCTGCCAAGTCTGAAAAGGGCAATTGGTGGGGTATATACGTTTCTATCACTTCAGACAACAAATCTTATTACCTACCTGAAACGGTAGGAAATCACGGTTCTAAGGCTCTTTGGTCACAATATTCTGATTCTGGAGGTTATTGGAAAGCGTTAAAATCCTTCCTTGCTTCAATTTGAAATAATTTATTCTTTAACTTTGCGTTAATAAGGGCTGTATCAAGCACTTCGTAGTAATTACGGTAATTGATACAGCTTATTTTTTATTATAAAAACCAACATGAAGAACGCTTTTATTTTATTTTTTGCGCTTGCTATTATTTCTTGTAGTAATGAGAACTCCAAAAACGGAGATAAATTTTTCAGTAATGGGGAATATGACAAGGCAGTAGAGGCCTATACAGTGTATCTGAATACAGAACCAAGAGACATAAAAACTATCTACAATAGAGGTAGGGCTTATGAGGAGCTGGGTAAGTATGAACTTGCTTTGAAAGATTTTAATAGGGTGATAAAGGAAGATCCACTGAATGTAAATGCTCACTTAAGCATCATGGTGGATTATTATGATCGACTTAATGATTATGAGAACACCATTTTCTATGCAGAAAAAGTACTTAAGCTAGATGAAACTAACGCTAATGCATTTACATTAAAAGGTAAAGCACATCAAAAATTGGGGCAACTTCCTGAGGCACTTAGCGCTTATAACGCAGCTATAAGTGTAGATAAAGAATATGCCGAGGCTTACTTATCCAGAGGGGCACTCAGAATATATACGAAACAAACAAGTCGTGCCTGCTCAGACTTTCGAATGGCTCAAACTTTAGGCGTTGAAAAGGCCGATGAGCTCCTTAAGAAATATTGCCGATAGTAACTCAGGATTTCAATTTAGTTATGTCCATAGCAAATTTGATTACGCCATAAGCTACATTGTCATCATTTCTTAAAACAGAATAGGCTCCGAGAAGTATAACCTTATTTCCCATTTTATCATACCTTGTAAACTCTCCCTTGTGAGGGTTACCATTAGCTAGTTCATTCCAAAACTCCTTATATGGGTCGCTTTGGGCGTATTCCTTGTCAACGAATATTCTATGGTGCTTGCCAAGTATTTCATCTTTACTGTACATCATTAATTCACAAAAGGCATCATTAGCGTCAACTATATTGCCTTGAAGGTCAAATTCAATTGAGCCTACACCGCTTCCGTTGATGGCTTCATATTTGGATTTGAATTTTAAGGATGTTCTTTCCATTTCTTCTTGCGTTGCCGACAGCTCTTCCATATTTTGACGCATTTCCTCTTCCTGTGCTCGCATTTCTTCCGTCTGTTGCTGAGACTCCTCATAAAGAAGTTTGGTTCGAACATTGATTTTTGCAGAAGTAATAGTTGTTGCAATGTTTTCACAAGCCCTTTTTAGAAAATCTATTTCATATTGTTCTAATTGTTTGAAAGATGCAAGCTCAATTACTCCCTCGATGCTGTCTTCCGTTTGTATTGGGATCAATAAAAGATTGGATGGGGGAGCATCACCAAGGCCAGAAGTAATTC
>NZ_SMLV01000414.1:31262-39702 GCF_009711525.1 Fulvivirga lutimaris | reverse complement strand
ATTTTTGTAACCGGAGCAAATGGCCTTTTAGGAAGCCATATTTGCAAGTCACTAATTGATGAAGGGTATAATGTTAAAGCTCTTGTTAGAAAAGACAGCAAAACTTTCTTGCTTGACGACTATCTTGACAAACTTGAAATTGTAAATGGTGATATTCTAAACCCAGAATCATTTTCACATGAGCTAACAAATGTTAAATCTATAATTCATTGCGCAGCGGTAGTCTCATTTCATCAGGCTGATAAAGAATTGATGAATAAGGTCAATGTTGAAGGGACAGCTAACATGATTAATCTGGCACTTGATAAAAATATTGAGTACTACCTACAAATAAGTTCGGTTGCTGCATTGGGAAGACTGACTGGTTTTGGCACAGTAACAGAAGATAATAAGTGGCAAGAATCTAAATGGAATAGCAATTATGCTACCTCTAAATATTATGCTGAACTAGAAGTATGGCGTGGTATCGAAGAGGGTTTAACTGCAGCTATGATCAACCCTTCGGTAATCTTAGCTCCGGGAGTTGGTGCTAAAAGTAGCAGTCAGCTATTTAGCTATGTCTGGAAAGAAAATGCCTTCTACCCCATGGGGAAAGTCAATTACGTTGATGTTAGAGATGTTTGCAAGGCAGTGCTTCAATGCATAAAACTTAAGAAAACAAAAGAACGATATATTGTCAATGGAGGAATAACCACCTACAAAGAACTGTTTGGCTTGATTGCTAAGAATTTTAACAAGAAACCTCCACATATTAAATCAAATCCTCTTCTACTTAAGATTGGAATGTTCTTAGACAAACTGAGATCAATGCTTACCGGAACGAAAACTATCATCACCACAGAAACGGCCCGACTTACCAAAAGCGAGATTTATTTTGACAACTCAAAAGCCAAAAAAGAATTAAGCCTTACCTTTGCGGACTTATCAGATTCCATAGAATGGAGCTGTTCAAAGATTAAAGAGCAAAAATCAAAACTTTACACCTAATGAAGTATAAATGAAAATATTTTTTCGTTATATTCATTAAACTTTCTCTATACGCTCAATGGCTAAAAACTTCAAGAAGAAAAAAGAAGTAGACGAACTAATCAAGCGCTTCGAAGAACATCAAAAAAATAAGGCCAGCCACTTTTTCGAACTAGATGGATTTGAAAATATAATTGCTCATTATCAAGATATGGGTAAATATGGTCAAGCCCTGGTTGCAGCCAATATGGCCGAAGAACAATACCCATTTTCAACCGAACTTTTAGTCATTAAAGCTCAAATATTGAGCAATATGGAAAAGTTTGATGAGGCTTTAGATCAATTAAATAAGGCTCAGGCATATCAACCCAATGATGGCGAAATCTATCTTATGAAGGGCTCTATTCTATCACTTACAGGGGACTATGATGAAGCTGTTGAAAGTTACCAACAAGCCCTGGTGTTTGCTGAAGAAAAAGATGAGGCTTATTATAGCCTAGGCTTGGTGTACCAAAGCATGGAGCAGTTTGATGAGGCCATAGAGTCCTATAAAAATGCTATAGAAGAAAATATTTATCATGACGGTGCCTTATATGAATTAGCCTATTGTCTTGATGTGTGTGGCGAGCTTGAAAGTAGTATTGCATATTACAAGCAGTTTATTGATGCCGATCCTTATTCTCAGGCAGCATGGTACAACCTGGGGATTGTTTATAACAAGTTGGAGCAATATGACGAGGCTATTTCAGCCTATGAATATGCCATTGCTATTGAGGAAAATTTTGCTTCTGCTTACTATAACATGGGTAACACCTACCTTCAAACAAAGGAATATAGTAAAGCACTAGATGCCTATAAATCAACCATTGATATTGAAGGTCCGAGTGCTGAAGTGTACTGCCAGATGGCCACAACATACGAGGGAATGGAGCAACATGAACTCGGCTTGAAATATTTTCAGAAAGCTACCAAACTAGATAACCTTTATGATGAAGCATGGTTTGGTGCTGGAAGATGTCTTGAAAAGCAACAAAAATGGTATCAATCGTTACATTTTTTCAATAAAGCGCTGAAGCTTGATTATGAAAATCCTATTTATTGGAAAGCGGTAGCAAAAGCTGAATTTAACATAGGCAATGTTGTTTCAAGCATAGATGCCTATCAGGAAGCCAGTATGTTGAGTCCTGAAGATAAAGAAATCTGGCTTGATTGGTCATTTATATATTACGATCAGGGCGAATATGAGAAAGCTATTGACCTGATGATCAATGGGTTAGAAGAGCTTCCCGATGAGTCGGACTACTTTTATAGAATAACTGCTTACCTAATTGCCGCAGGTAAATACAAGGAAGCCTTTAATTATTTAGAAAATGCTCTAATTTTGGACTTCGATAATCATGAGGTGCTATTTGAATTTTTTCCTCAGTTGGAAACCCAAAAGGCATTGTACAAAATAATTGAACAATTTAGAAAAGAGAACTCCTAATGAATTATAGTTTGAATAACATTCCTGAGCGAACCACAAAGCCCAGGCAATTCGGATTTACAATGGCCATGGATAAAGGGCTTAGTGTAAGAGAAGTAGAAGATTTTATAAGTGTTAGTGGAGAATATGTTGATATTGTAAAACTAGGATGGGGTACTTCATTTGTGACTCCTAACCTCAAAGATAAACTCAAAGTATATAAAGAAGCCGGCATACCTGTCTATTTTGGCGGTACGCTTTTCGAGGCGTTTATTGTTAGAAATCAGTTTGATGATTACCGCAAGGTCTTGGATAAGTATGATCTAGCCTATGCCGAGGTTTCTGATGGTTCTATAGAACTTGATCATGACAAGAAGTGTGACTACATCAGCAAATTATCTGATCAGGTGACTGTGTTATCAGAAGTTGGATCAAAAGATGAAGAGAAAATCATTCCTCCTTACCAATGGATTAAATTGATGCAAGCCGAACTTGATGCCGGTGCATGGAAAGTGATTGGTGAAGCTCGAGAAGGTGGTAATGTTGGACTTTTCCGTAGTACTGGAGAAGTTAGGTCCGGACTTGTTCAGGAGATCTTGACGAAAATTCCATTTGAGAAGATCATCTGGGAGGCACCTATAAAAGCACAACAGGTTTGGTTTATTAAATTATTAGGAGCTAATGTAAACATGGGTAATATAGCGCCTAATGAGGTAATTCCTCTAGAGACTATTCGACTTGGACTAAGAGGCGATACTTTTAGCCATTTTTTGAACGCTACTCCTGAAAATTAACCGAACTTATGGGCCGCTTTAAAAATCAGATCTTAACCTATCTGAAAGGTATTGCCATGGGTGGAGCTGACGTGGTTCCGGGTGTTTCTGGTGGTACAGTTGCCTTCATTACAGGCATTTATACTGAGCTACTGGATTCCATAAAAAGCTGTGATTTAGAAGCGTTAAAATTGCTGTCCAAGTTTCAGTTCAAGGCACTTTGGGAAAAAGTAAATGGAGCATTTCTATTACCACTTTTTTTAGGAATACTTACAAGTTTATTAACTCTGTCCAAAGTAATAAAACACTTACTGGAGGCTGAACCTATCTCATTGTGGTCATTTTTCTTCGGGTTGATAATTATATCTTCCATTCTGGTTTTAAGAGAAATTAAGCAATGGAAGGTAACAACACTGCTTCCTATGCTCATCGGTATTGGAATAGCATATTTCATAACAATCACAACACCGGCACAAACCACCGAAGCTTTGTGGTTTGTGTTTCTTTCTGGATGTATCGCTATTTGCGCTATGATACTTCCGGGTATTTCAGGAGCATTCATTCTGCTTATTTTAGGAAAATATGAGTTCATACTTCATGCAGTCACTGAGAGAGACTTTTTAGTTATTGGAGTATTTGCCTTGGGGTGTATCGTAGGATTACTTTCATTCGCAAGAGGTGTATCATGGCTATTAAAAAATTATCACGATATAGCCGTTGCCTTGCTCTCTGGGTTTATGATTGGATCATTGAACAAAGTATGGCCATGGAAAATAGCCCTGGGCTTCAGAATTAATAGTGAAGGCAAACAAGTACCAACTATAACTGACAATGTTCTTCCCGGTGAATATTTGAGACAGACAGGAGAATACCCCCTATTATTACAAGCTATTCTTTTTATGGCTTTAGGTGTTTTTATCGTAGTATTGATAGAGAAAATAGCACACTACAGATCAAAACCACATAAATGAAAAAATTTGGCCTAATAGGAAAGAAACTATCACACTCTTTTTCACAGGCCTATTTTTCCAAAAAATTTAAAGAGTTAAACCTGACCGCTTATACCTATGACCTGTATGAGCTCCCTTCAATAGAACTTATTGAAAAGATTTTAGCTGACAAAGAACTAATTGGGCTCAATGTTACTGTTCCTTATAAGCAGGATGTAATACCCTATTTAGACTCTTTAGATCAATCTGCGGAACGCATTGGAGCAGTTAATGTCATAAAGGTTGATGATGACGGTTTCAAAAAAGGTTATAACTCGGACTATTATGGTTTCAAACAATCATTAGCACAGTGGCTTCCTGAAGGCCTCGGAATTCAAGCTCTTATATTAGGATCAGGAGGTGCTTCTAAAGCGGTCAAAGTTGCACTGGAAGATTTAAATATTACTTATAAGATTGTTTCAAGATCTCCTGGAAAAAATGAGATCGGCTATGACGAATTGAGCGAAGTATTTTCACAATATCAGTTAATCATCAATACAAGCCCTCTAGGTATGTCACCTGATGTTCATTCATCTCCCAACATCCCATATGAACTTTTAAATTCCAATTACTATTTATATGATTTGGTGTACAATCCGGAAATCACAGAATTTTTAAAAAAGGGAGTAGATAAGGGGGCTCAGATAAAAAATGGGCTTGAGATGCTGCACCTTCAGGCGGAAGAATCATGGGCAATTTGGAATAGTAAATAAAGAATGGATTACAATCTACAGAGTGAATATGTACCTACCGGAGATCAACCAAAAGCCATTGAGCAATTGGTTGATGGAATTAACAGCGGAGAATTAAATCAAACCCTTTTAGGAGCTACAGGCACTGGAAAGACCTTTACCATGGCCAATGTAATAGCTCAGACTGGCAAACCAACACTGATTTTAAGCCATAATAAGACACTGGCCGCTCAGCTTTATGGAGAGTTCAAAAAGTTCTTTCCTGAGAATGCAGTAGAGTACTTTATCTCCTATTACGATTATTACCAACCCGAAGCTTTCATTCCTAATTCCAACCTATATATTGAGAAGGACCTCTCTATAAACGAAGAAATTGAAAAGCTTAGGTTAAGCGCCACTTCTGCTCTATTGACAGGCAGACGGGATATTATTGTGGTTGCTTCAGTGTCTTGCATTTATGGTATTGGCAACCCTGAGGAGTTTGGTAAAAATGTAATTAAGCTCAGAGTTGGTGAATCAATCCCTCGAAACAAACTTTTATTTGCTCTGGTTGACATTCTTTATAGCAGAACTGAAGCTGAATTTAAAAGAGGAAATTTCAGAGTTAAAGGTGATACAGTTGACATATTTATAGCCTATGGGGATTTTGCTTATCGCATCATTTTCTGGGGTGATGAGATAGAAGCTATTCAGCAAATAGATCCGCAAAGCGGAAAAAAAATATCTAATGAGCAGGCCATTACAATTTTCCCAGCGAACCTCTTTGTAACAGGTAAAGACTCTCTCCACACTGCCATTACCGAAATACAAGACGAGCTGGTTGCTCAGCTCAATTTCTTCGAATCAGAAAAAAGGCATCTTGAAGCTAAACGGCTAAAAGAGCGAACAGAGTTTGACATGGAAATGATGAGAGAACTCGGTTATTGTTCTGGTGTTGAAAACTACTCCAGATATTTCGATCGTAGGAAAGCTGGTGATCGCCCTTTCTGCTTACTTGACTACTTCCCAGATGATTTTCTGATGATAGTTGACGAAAGTCATGTAACACTACCGCAGGTACGCGCAATGTGGGGTGGTGATAGATCACGAAAGGTTAACTTGGTTGACTATGGTTTTAGACTCCCATCAGCGCTTGATAACAGGCCATTAACTTTCAATGAGTTTGAAGGTCTTTTGAATCAAGCTGTGTATGTAAGTGCAACACCAGCAGAATATGAGCTAAGAAAATCTGAAGGTGTAATTGTAGAACAAGTCATTCGCCCTACAGGCCTTTTAGACCCTATCATTGACGTACGACCTAGTCATAATCAGATAGACGATCTTCTTGAAGAGATTGATGAAAGAATAAAGAAAGAAGAACGCGTGCTGATCACTACGCTAACCAAGCGTATGGCTGAAGAGCTCACTAAATATCTGGAAAGAGTAAATGTCAAATGCCGCTACATTCACAGCGAAGTGGATACACTTGACCGGGTTGAGATATTGAGAGAGCTTAGACTTGGAGTGTTTGATGTGCTAGTAGGTGTAAACTTATTGAGAGAAGGTCTGGATTTACCAGAGGTATCGCTAGTTGCCATTATAGATGCAGATAAAGAAGGATTCTTGAGAAATGAACGTTCGCTTGTTCAAACTATAGGAAGAGCAGCCAGAAATGCCAATGGAATGGTGATTATGTATGCCGATAAGGTGACAGGATCGATGCAACTTGCCATTGATGAAACAAATAGAAGAAGAAGCCTTCAGATGGCCTACAATGAGAAGCACGGTATTACCCCAACAACCATTCTTAGGTCGAAAGAGTCAATACTAGGACAGACTAAAGTTGCTGACAGAAAAAAATCATCGGTCAATTATTACATTGAAGAAGAGCAGTCCATTGCTGCGGATCCGGTTGTTGCTTACATGGACAAGGAAGGCTTAGAAAAAATGATCGCCAAAACCCAAAAAGCGATGGAGAAAGCAGCCAAAGAATTAAACTTTATGGAAGCTGCTCAATTACGAGATGAGATGTTGGAATTAAAAAAACTTTATGAAGAAAAACAGTAGTTTTCAAACTCATGCCGTTTTGCTGCGTTAAAATGTAAATCCTACAGATTTTATTATGAGTAAACGTTCACTTTTTATTATTGTATTGAGCTCTTCAGCACTTGGAGCGATATTTTCTGCAGCTCTAATTTTATCATATTTTGAGAATGGCAGAGGCTATGATTACAACTCAATTTCCGAAAGGCAAAAGACCAACATTTCAAAAACCAGTTATATAGATACCACCTCCATAGTTCCAGAGGGGTTAAACTTTGTCAATGCTGCTACAAAGGTAACAGAAGCAGTGGTTCACATAAGATCCATATACTCTAGTGGTGGTTCAAGTTTTAATGCCTTAGAAGGTTATTTTAGAGGACCAGCACAATCTTCAGGATCAGGAGTTATACTGTCCGATGATGGTTTTATTGCAACTAATTATCATGTAATAGAAAATGCCAGTGAAATAGAAGTGGTTTTGTCTGATAACAGAAGCTATTTCGGCAAACTAGTGGGAACAGATCCAACTACTGATTTAGCCTTATTAAAAATTGAGGCCAGAGAGCTGCCGTTTGTGGCTTATGGAAATTCTGATAGAATCTCACCTGGAGAGTGGGTTTTAGCAATTGGAAATCCTTTTGACCTAAACTCCACGGTAACTGCCGGTATCGTTAGTGCAAAGGCTAGAAATATTGGCATCTTAAGGGATAGAAATAACCTACAAATTGAATCATTCATACAAACCGATGCAGCCGTTAACCCAGGAAATAGCGGAGGAGCTTTAGTAAATCTGAAAGGTGAGCTGGTAGGTATTAACACGGCTATTGCAACTCCAAATGGAAGCTATGCAGGCTATTCTTTTGCTGTACCAGTCACTTTAGTCAAAAAAGTTATGGACGACCTACTGGAGTACGGAAAAGTACAAAGAGGACTCCTAGGAATTCGAATTGGTGATGTAGACGCCAGACTTGCCGAAGCTCAAGGTTTGAATGTTGTGAATGGCGTTTTTGTGAGTTATGTAAATGACAACAGCTCGGCAGAAGCAGCCGGACTTGAACCTGGCGATGTTATTATTGGCATTAATGAGCAAACTGTAACCAACGTCTCTGAACTCCAGGAAATGGTGGCCAGAAACAGACCTGGTGATGAGATCAGTGTGACATACTTAAGAAATGGCACAGAAAGCAATGTAATTGCTACATTAAGAAATACTGAAGGAACAACAGAAATGGTTAGAAATGTATATGATAACCAGATCGAGGGAACACTGTTTGAAGATGTTGATAATGATGATATGACAAGATATGACCTAAAAGGTGGTGTAAAATCAATTAAAGTTGAAGAAGGCAAATGGAAAGAGTCGGGATTAAAAGAAGGTTTTATCATTACCAAAATTGATAAAGTCGATATTATAGACTTGGAAGACCTGCACCTTGTTTTAAAAAATAAGAGTGGTGGGATATTGGTTGAGGGCATTGATGAAGACGGTAATAAGGGTGTGCTTGGGCTCGACTGGTAAAAATGAAATACAAA
>NZ_SMLV01000414.1:9184-31079 GCF_009711525.1 Fulvivirga lutimaris | reverse complement strand
TTTTTATTGCAGTTTGTTACATCCTTTAAGAGAACATTCAATAGTTTTGCAGCCTATTAAATAATATAAAAATGAGCAACAATTTCGGCATTCAAGAAGCTTTAAAGCAATTAGGTATAAAAGAGATAAATTCCGGCACTTCAACCGGTAGCAAATGGCTTTCCAATGATGGAGAAGTAATATCATCATACTCACCTGTAGATGGTCAACTAATTGGAAAAATCCATGCTACTACAGCAAGTCAATATGAGCAGATTGTACAATCTTCTGCAGACGCATTTAAAACCTGGAGACTAATGCCTGCGCCAAAGCGTGGAGAAATTGTTCGTCAAATTGGTGAAGAACTAAGAAAATATAAAGAGTCGCTAGGTAAACTTGTTTCTTACGAAATGGGCAAGTCGTACCAGGAAGGACTTGGTGAAGTTCAGGAAATGATTGACATCTGTGACTTTGCAGTTGGTTTATCAAGACAGCTGCATGGTTTAACAATGCACTCAGAAAGACCTAATCACAGAATGTATGAGCAATACCATCCGTTAGGCATTGTTGGAATAATCTCAGCATTTAATTTCCCTGTGGCTGTATGGTCATGGAACGCAATGCTTGCATGGGTATGTGGAGATGTTTGTATATGGAAGGCTTCAGAAAAAACACCACTTTGTAGTATCGCATGTCAGAACATTATCAATAATGTATTCAGCAAAAACAATGTGCCAGAAGGCGTTTCTTGTATTGTAAATGGTGACTATAAAATTGGCGAGCTAATGACCTCTGACAAGAGAGTACCATTGGTATCAGCAACAGGTTCAATAAGAATGGGTAAAAAGGTTGGAGCCGCTGTAGGAGCAAGACTTGGCCGCGCATTATTAGAGCTTGGAGGCAACAATGCTATCATCATATCTGAAAATGCTGATCTTAATGTGGCTATAACAGGAGCATTATTTGGTGCAGTTGGTACTTGCGGTCAAAGGTGTACATCTACAAGAAGATTGATCATTCATGAAAGTAAGTATGAAGAGGTTAAGAACAAGTTAGCTTCAGCATACAAGCAGCTTAGAATTGGCAATCCTTTGGATGAAAACAACCATGTGGGTCCTTTAATTGATAAAGATGCCGTTGCCATGTATCTAAATGCCATAGAAGAAATTGGTAAGCAAGGTGGTAAAGTACTTGTTGAAGGTGGCGTATTAACCGGAGAAGAATACGAATCTGGTTGTTATGTTAAGCCTGTAATTGCAGAAGCATCTAATGATTTGCAAATAGTACAGGAAGAGACCTTTGCTCCTATCCTTTACATAATGAAATACAAAGAGCTTGATGAAGCAGTAGCTATCCAAAATGGTGTTGTTCAAGGACTATCATCGGCTATCATGACTACCAACATGCGTGAGGCTGAAAACTTCCTTTCTCATGCTGGTTCTGACTGTGGTATTGCCAATGTTAACATCGGTACTTCAGGAGCTGAGATTGGTGGCGCATTTGGTGGAGAAAAAGAAACTGGTGGTGGTAGAGAATCTGGCTCTGATGCATGGAAAGTATATATGCGCAGACAAACAAATACCATTAACTACGGAAAAGACCTTCCGTTAGCTCAAGGAATAAAATTTGATTTATAAGCATTGCAAGAAAGGATAATATTATCGGCATTTTTCATCTAAAGTGTCGATAATATTATTTTGTAATACCTATTTTAAAAACTATATTTAGCTTTCCCAAAATAAAGTAATAGATGGCAGCTAAAAAATATCACTCTGTAATGCTAATTGATGATAATGAGATTGATAATCTTATTAATCAAAAGATGATCGAAGCCGCAGATATTGCAGAACACATTTATACGCACACCGGAGCTAAAAGTGCCATTGAATTTTTAAAGAACGTTAGCAAGCTTCCGGATATCTCTAAGGAAGTACTTCCAGATGTTATATTTCTTGATATTGATATGCCTTTAATGGATGGATTTCAGTTTCTTGATGAATTTGAAAAACTGTCTGAGCAAACAAGAAATAAATGTAGAGTGGTGATGCTTACATCCTCAATTAACCCGCAGGATGTGAACAAATCTAAAAAGTATAGCTACGTTAAGGAATATATCAACAAGCCTCTATCTCAGGATAGCCTCGAAAAGTTAGAAGTTTAAACTACTATTCTTTCGCTTATTCTCTGAACAAAATCACCTTTAAACTTGATAAGTGAAGAAGGTGAAAAATGAGGTACATTAACCTCTACCAGTTTATCTACCAGCTTATTTAATTTATCTACCTTATTTCTTTTAACATCGCTAATGGCTGTTTTCAGAATTTTTGTGTAAATAATAATATGTTCACATTTATCCTTTCCTAACAAACGAATCTGTCTTTGAATACTATTTATCAATTGATTAAATAGCTCAAAATCATTTTGCATACAATACTGAACTGCCAATACAATTTTTATTTCCAGCTGAATATAAGGGAATTTCTTCATGCTCACCTCATTAAGCAAGCCATTTATCCATTTACTAGCCTCATCATACTTGCCAACATAATAGGCCGATATAGCACGATACATTGTATAAGTTAGGTACGTTGGAATATCTAGCTTATCCAGTTCAAAATCCTGAAAGGCACCTTCATTTTCCTCATACATAGATTGCTCAGTACCCATACGCAGATGTCTGTTCATCTTTGTAATTAAAAACTGAGCTGGGTAAGTATAAAGTGTATAATTAGTCAATAAGTTATCCGCTGCATCATTTACCTCTTCAAAATAACGTTCAGCCTTTCTGTACACTTTATAGTGATTGTAATATTCTAGTTTCAGGAATTCAAAAACCAAATTCAAATGATAGTAAATTGAATCAAGCTGATACTGAGCAAAAATCTTTTCTACATTATCTAGTATATCTTCAATCGGCTCCTGACCATCGTCCATAGATTCTTCCTGGTCTACAAACAGCCTATGGAAAATAATCATGCAGCTCTCGTACACATAAAGCCTGTGTGACTCATAAAGAGCCGCTACATTGCTCATTTCTTTTAGGAGCAAGCCAAGTCCCATTTTATCAATTTCATCTCCGGAAAGAGCAAATTGGCCATACTTTTTAAAATACTCAGCCAACAAATCCTCAGCTTTATCTACTGCCAGCATATAGGCAACATGGCGGTTGTATAACTGAGAGTAATTAAAATAATCAGGTGAGTTTAAATGTAATTTTTTTAGTGATTTATAGACAACTGTCAGTTCATTGGATAGATCATAATCCAACAATTCTTTTTCTAACTTTTTAAGCGTTGCAACGGCAATCGCCTTTTTCTTGGTAAATATTATTTCATTGATGTTTGCTACTTTCTTCAGGATGTCCGTCCTAGGACTTTCCATCTGCTGAAGCAAGTGCTCCTCTATTTTTTGATTAAGCCTTGAGCGAAGAGTATAATAGGCATTAGTGTTAACGTCAAGCTCTACCATGATTTTGTTATCTGATAGGCTGCGCTCACGCATTGACTGAAGTAAATAAGCTGATTTTTCTGCGTTGCTTTCAATCAATGAGGTGTAAATGGCCTCATAATCCTTAGAAGAAAGCTGCTTTATAATATTCTTTAATTTGGCCATTTAAGACAGAACCCGCTAGGGTTAAAAATTAGTTGGTTTTAAAAAGTGTATTTTAAAATCATCAATGAAATCAAATACCAATGCGAAAAGATAGTAAATATCTTACACAGAATTTTAAAGATTGCTTAATAATTTGAACATCTAGTGATATTAACCTTCATTTTTTCGTGGTTAAACATGGTTAAAATATAACTAAAATACTCCTCAAGTAACTTCTGACTACTAATGTGAAATAAAAAAAGACACCATTAAATGGTGTCTTTTTGAGGAGAAGATGGGATTCGAACCCACGACCTTCCCGAATGCTTTCGGGACGCTCTAGCTCGCCGAATCAATTAAAAATTCAATGTAGTTTCGACTTTTCTTACTTTTAATTTGCTTCTCTAAACGCAGAGCTTCCGAACGATCAATTACTTCTTGTGACCATTTCAATTCCCAATCAGAGGTACCCTTTGTATATTTTGATCTCGAATTATTATGATCAAATAATCTCTTTTCAAGATGTTGTGTCTGGCCAACATAATAGCGATTCCTTTTTGGGCTATATATGATGTATACAAAATGTGACATAATAAAAAAGCACTCCGAAGAGTGCTTTTGTGGAGAAGATGGGATTCGAACCCACGACCTCTTGACTGCCAGTCAAGCGCTCTAGCCAACTGAGCTACATCCCCAAACGGAAGGCAAATATAGATATTTCTCTATTATTAAAAAGGCCTCCGGGCAGTGATATATCGCTTATCATAGTATTCGGTATCCAAATAACTTTCAACCACCCCAAGAGATGAAGAACTATGAATAAATTTAACCCTGCCTCCTTTATTGTCTGTCACTAACCCAACGTGAGTAATCTTCCTTCTCTTCTTGCCAGTAGCAAAGAAAACCAAGTCACCAGGAGCTAGTAGCCTTCTTTTAACCTTGCTCCCTATTTTACTCTGGGCATCTGATGTTCTCGGCAATACATAGTTTGCAGACCTGAAGGAGTTACAAAGAAGTCCTGAGCAGTCAATTCCCGTTCTGGAAGTTCCTCCCCATTTATAGGGTGTTCCAGTGTAAGCTCTGGCGGTTTGAATAACGGTGTTAATTCGCTGCTCTCTAATTCTGGCCTTCTTTGCAGACCCACAAGAATAAAAAATGATGGCAATGAGAGCAAAAACAATGAACTTTAGCTTCATTGGATAATATTATAATAGTTTAAAAAATCAACTTAAACTTAACGAATTCTTTTTAAGCGAAGTAAAAACATTCTAATTTTCGACTCTTATTAATTGTATATGGAAGAAATTGGAAATGCACTGCGCAGGCTAAACGCTAAATTAGAGGGAGAACTGTTTTTAGACGAGGCTATTAAGCGCATTTACTCCACTGATGCATCTTCTTATAGAGAAATTCCATTGGCCGTAGCGCTTCCTAAATCGAAAAGTGATTTAAAGAAATTAATCCAATTCGCACAAGAACACAAGACATCTTTAATACCCCGAACTGCAGGCACATCATTGGCTGGGCAGGTTGTCGGAAATGGGATTATTGTAGATGTCTCAAAGCATTTTACTCAAGTGTTGGAAGTAAATAAAGATGAAAAATGGGTTAAGGTTCAACCCGGTGTAATTCGCGATGAGCTAAATATGCATTTACATTCTCATGATCTGTACTTTGGCCCAGAGACATCAACTGCTAATCGTGCCATGATTGGAGGCATGATAGGCAACAACTCTTGCGGTTCCAACTCTGTGATTTATGGCAGCACAAGGGAGCATCTCATTGAAGCAGTAGTACTCCTTTCTGATGGTTCTGAAATAGTTTTAAAAGCTCTCTCAAGAAGTGAATTTGAAGAAAAGTGTAGTTATGACTCACTTGAAGGAGAACTTTACAGAAATATAAAAAACATTCTTTCTGACAAAGACAACAGAAAAAGAATAGCTGACAACTATCCAAAAGCTAGTGTTACAAGACGGAATACTGGCTATGCTATAGACCTGTTGATAGATTCTGAACCATTCGTTGATGGTGCAGAACTTTTCAATTTCTGTAAACTCTTAGCGGGCTCTGAAGGCACCCTGGCTTTCATCACTCAGGCCACTTTAGCACTAGACCCGATGCCTCCAAAAATCAAGGGCTTGCTTTGCATTCACTTTGAAAGTGTTTACGATTCATTAAAAGGCAATCTCACTGCTTTAAAATATAATCCTTCAGCTTCTGAACTGATGGATCATTACATTCTAGAATGCACAAAGGGAAATATAGCTCAGCGTGAAAATCGCTTTTTTGTTCAAGGTGATCCACAAGCAGTATTGGTTGTTGAGCTCTATGGAGAGTCGGAAGAAGAACTTCATCTCAAGAAAGAATTTCTAATTACAGACTTAAAGTCTCAGAAGTTAGGTTATCATTTTCCATTCGTTGAAGGTGATGATATAAAAAAAGTTTGGGGTCTTAGAAAGGCCGGCTTGGGACTTCTCAGTAATATGCCTGGAGACGCCAAACCCGTACCAGTTATTGAAGATACTGCAGTAGATGTAGCAGACCTTCCTGATTATATTGAAGAGTTTAACGCAGTACTTAAAAAATACGATCTATTCTGTGTGCATTATGCACATGCGGGCTCTGGAGAACTGCATCTAAGACCTATAATCGACCTAAAAACAGAAGAAGGAAATCAGCTTTTTAGAACGATACTGGAAGAGATCGCCATTTTGGTAAAAAAATACAAAGGCTCATTAAGTGGTGAACATGGTGATGGTAGATTAAGAGGGGAGTTTATTCCCTTCATGATTGGCGAGGAAAATTATCAGCTACTAAAGCAAGTTAAGAAGGCATGGGATCCAAACAATATTTTTAATCCTGGCAAAATCGTAGATACTCCTTCGATGAATTCTTCTTTAAGGTTTAAGCCAGGACAGATAACACGTGAGTTTGATTCCATCTTAAACTTTGACAACACCTACGGAGTATTGCGCGCTGCAGAACAGTGCAACGGATCTGGAGACTGCCGAAAAACACAACTGTCCGGAGGCACCATGTGCCCTTCATACATGGCTACCAAAAATGAAAAGGACACTACCAGAGCTCGAGCAAATATTCTTCGGGAAGTACTAACCAACTCAGAAAAGGCCAATGCTTTTGATAGTGCTGAAATAAAAGAAGTGATGGATTTATGTCTTTCGTGTAAAGGCTGCAAGTCCGAGTGTCCTTCAAATGTTGATGTTGGGAAATTAAAGGCAGAATTTCAATATCAATATCAGAAGGCTAATGGCATTCCCTTTAGATCAAAAATTGTTGGGAATTTTGCCGGGCTTAACAAAATTGCCTCTAAAGTTCCTTGGCTTTACAAATTAGGAATGAATTCACCATTATCAGGATTAAGCAAGTCTCTGATAGGTTTTCATACTCAACGGAGCATGCCTGAACTTCACAAAACAACACTATCAAGTTGGTACAAGAAGGAATATCACAAACTTCCCAAAAGTAAGGACCTGAAAGGTTCGCTTTACCTTTTTATAGATGAGTTTACCAACTACAACGATACCGAAATAGGCATAACTGCTGTTAAACTTTTAAACGCCTTGGGTTTTGATGTGAAATATATTGAACACCCTGAAAGTGGGCGATCATTTATGTCAAAAGGAATGCTTGATAAGGCAAAAGTATTAGCAAATAGGCAAGTAACTCTTTTCAAAGATCTTGTATCTGAAGACTTTCCGTTAGTTGGAATAGAGCCATCAGCAATCTTATCTTTTAGAGATGAGTATCTTGATCTGGTTGATAGGATGGATAGAGAAAGCGCCATTAAGCTGGCCAAAAATGTTTATACTTTTGAGGAGTTTATTGCGAAGCATCTTGAATCAATAGACAAAAGCTTATTTACCAAAGAAGAACAATTGATTAAACTACATGGTCACTGCCACCAAAAATCATTATCATCATTGGTTCCCAGTAAAAAGATACTTTCACTACCTTCTGGCTATCGAGTTGAGCTAATACCCTCCGGCTGCTGTGGCATGGCGGGTTCTTTCGGTTACGAAAAAGAACATTATGAAACCTCCATGCAAATTGGAGAGTTGGTATTATTTCCAACCATAAGAAAACAGCCTGAAAATGTGATGATAGCAGCTGCAGGCACAAGTTGCAGGCACCAGATTAAAGATGGTGTTTCAAGAAAAGCACTTCACCCTGCTGAAATTCTTTACAATGCACTTTTAGAAGAATATAGATTATGAAAACGCTGTACCTGGTTCGTCATGCAAAATCAAGTTGGGATTATCCTGACCTCTCTGATTTTGATCGGCCATTATCAGCCAGAGGTGAGCGTGATGCTCCAAAAATGGGACAGCGATTGGCAGATAAATCCATCCTGCCGGGCTTGATTTTTAGTAGTCCTGCTAATAGGGCTTTTACCACTGCACAAGTTATTGCAAAAGGAATTGGGTACCCTCTTAATAAAATTAGAACTCAGCAATCAATCTATCATGCAAGTGAGGGAACACTTCTGAAGGTTGTACAAAATGCCGAGTGCGATGTAAAATCACTCATGCTATTTGGTCACAATCCAGGCTTTACAGACTTCGCTTGTTCCCTTTCCAATGAGGATATTTATAACATACCCACATGCGGTATAGTAGCAATAAAACTTGACATCAGTAGCTGGTCTGAAGTTAACTTCGGTTTAGGCCAATTAGAGTTCTTTGATTATCCTAAGAAAGATCAATAGATGCTATAACAAGGATAAAAACCACCTAAGAGCTGTTAGCTCTTCTGAAAATAGTTTTGTGTTAAAGCTTCCTGTAACCCCTTCATATTCTGAAACGGTTGTCTGTGCTATCTGTGATTTTGGAACAATAACAGCCTGTTCGGTAAAACCCAATTTCTCATATTCGAGGTTTACTTCATCAATTAGCCATTGAATGTCCTTAGCACTAATAATTTCTAATTTTGATACATCTGCGAAAAGTAAAAATCTCTTGCTATCACCTTTTATTAAAGGCACCTGCTCTCGGTATATCTTAAGTGATTCAAGTACTAGCTTATGAAAAATAGTAGTTGAAAGTACGCCTGACCAGACTTCCTTAATAAATTCTACGCCATTTATTTCCTCTTTGGTGATAACAAGCTTTTCATGTTTAAAAAGCTTCATTAATAGTTGGTTGTTGGTTTTTTAATGTTGCCTCAATGTTCCTAAACTTCCATCAAAGAAACCACTCGATGTAATATATAATGCAAAATTATTAGATAAATAATTGATAATCAGCAAGAAGAAGGTGACTTAACTACAAAAGTCCTTGTCTGACGCATTTGGCTATTAGCTCAGTAAAATTTTTACAACTGGTTTTTGCCATTATGTTTTTTCTGTGAGTATTCACAGTATGTTCACTCAGAAAGAGCCTCTGAGCTATCTCCTTGTTATCATAGCCTCTGGAAATTAGCCTTAATACATCACGTTCTCTATTGCTGTAAGTTTCTTCTAGTAGTTTTTGAGAGTGGTTTTTGTAATAAATGGTTTCGTACTCATCATTACCATTAAGTATGAGTGCTGTTGCTTTTATTGGCAACCTTTCTCCGCTACCCGTCACTGAATAATGAGCCAAGCCTATCACCGGTTTCCCATCATCATCAAAATACATTGGGGTAGTGTGCTGAGTTATATTTAAGTATTCATCATCATTGTTTCTGATACTGTAATTCCAGATATAACTTACCCTCTTCCTATCTTCAAACGGAACTTCAGTGAGCGTAAAAGTCATCAATTCACCCAATGCTTTCAACCATAATTCTGCCTCATCAGGATGAAGTCTGCTCCACCAGTAAGTCATGCCTTCTTCAGTCATCTTTTTGATGTCTAAACCTGTGGCGTAGGTGAAATTCTTACTTACAAACTCGAATGAATGTTTTGTGGTATTGGTAACGCAAAAGAACATTGCGCTTGGGGGTATGAGCTTATCAAGATCTCTTAATCTTTCAATATGAGTTTCAATTACATCGCTGCCAAGATCTTTGATTTTTTCAAATACCTCGTCATAGATATTAACGAAATTGTCATTCATAAACTTCTCAAACTTTTAGTTTCAACTCTCTCAACAAGATAGTAAGGTTATTGTTTTATAAAAAACTAGGGATGAAGACATTGTCAGATTTTAACAAATCTCAAATATTTAATTCCATCTGACCATTTAAGCATGACGGTATAAACACCTTCTTTTAAATCATGAGTTTCTAAAACCGAGTTGTGGTTGCTTAAAGTAGCGTTCTTCACAATTAAACCAGTATTGTCGAAAACAGTAACATCAACTTTTGAATTGCTAATACCCTTTATGGTTAATTGTTCTCTTACGGGATTTGGAAATAACTCAATCATTCCTTTACTCAACACATCTTGAGTCTCTGTAATTTCAACTACATCGAACGACTGTTCAACTGAACTGGCTTCAAAGAAATTAGAATTGCCATTTTGTTTGGCAATCACCATGATTTCTCCAGGTTCTTGCCAGCTTATTACTGCGCCATCTATTGAAGCTGCTCCATTTAACACTTCGAATGATATCGGAAGGCCTGAGGTTGAGGTCGCAACCATAGCAACACTCTCATCATCAAAAAATTGATCTCCTATAGGCTCAAAGGTTATTGATTGAACCGCCTTTTCTACCAAAAGAATACGCTCAACTGTGAGTGCTGATTGGTAATTAGAATTACCTGCTTGAGATGCCATAATGGTAGCCTCTCCTGCCCCTACAATTGAAAGCATATCATCCTCAATAACTACCACATTTTCATTTGAACTAGAAAAAGAGACGGAAAGCCCAGCACTTGAATTGGCCACTAGTTGAAATGGCTCATCCCCAAATACTTTACCAGCTAACTCATTAAATATTATTGATTGAACTTCTTTATTAACTACCAAAGTCTGCTGCACATCTATGGCTGACAAAAAGTTTTCATTACCACCTTGGGTAGCTGTTAATGTAGTTTCTCCAGCACCAACAATAGTTACTTTTGAACCTTCTACTGTTGCCACAGTTTCATTGGAGCTAGCATAACTCACTGGCAGACCTGATGTTGCAGTAGCGGTTAGTTCAAAGGGTGAATCACCAAATGTTCTGTTAGTTAACGCTTCGAGAGTAATGGTTTGGTTGGCCTTAGTTACTGTAAGAACCTGCTCTACATTTGTTGCAGGAGCAAAATCATCACTACCTGCTTGTGAAGCTGTAATTGTTGTTTGACCTGCTCCAACAATGGTGACCAAATTACCTTCAATAGTTGCAACAGCTTCATTGGAGCTAGCGTAACTCACTGGTAGGTCTGATGTTGCTATTGCAGTTAGTTGAAAAGGTTCATCGATTACTGTATACGAAAGCAATGGGTCAAACTCTATTTCCTGAATGGCATTAGGCTGAGTTAAATTCCACTCAAAATCACCACCATTCGGAATCCATCTTATCAAGATACGATCACCAATATTAATATTTGAAAGTGTTACTGTCTGCCAACCCCTTCCTATTTCACTTAAAGTTGAACAGTCTCCTGAATACACATACAAACCTGCTGACGCGGATGTCGAAATTTCAATATCATCATCAGATAAACTTGTATAAGAACTCCAATAAAAAGCATCAAAGGTTTCTCTCATTACATTAACTCCTCGTATTGCTATCTCTGGTTCTTCACACTTATCGCCTAAAGATGAGGGTTGCTCTGCCAATTCCCATTCAAAATTACCATCATAAGCAAACCATTTAATCAATATTTCCTGTCCTTCCAAAAGATCAATTGCCTGTATTCTACCTTGTCTGGAATTTTTCAAAGTAAGATTTTCACAATCTCCTGTGTACGCTGTTACTTGATAACCCAGTGTACTATTATCACCCTTAATAGTTAACTTACCATCAGCTTGCATAGTATATGAATACCATATAGGACGAGCAACTGAAGATATACTAACATCTGGAGCAAGATTCACCCCCTCTATTGCATGAAATGAAGTATTACAGCTTTCCCCATCTTCAAATGGCACCTCTTCTAATAACCAGTTAAAATCACCCTGTACCGTGCTCCATTGGAAGTACACCATGTCTCCAATAGAAAGATCAAGAAGTTCAACCTCTGTTACTGCTCCATAAGCGTTATAAGCAACTGTGCTCAAGTTATCACAAGTTCCATAGTAAGCAAATACTACCCCTGAAGAAGTAGTCAATTTTAACTTGGCTGTGGATTGCATAGAATAAGAAAACCAATATTGGTCTGTTGTGACTTCCGGCACATAATTTTCACCCAAAACTGCCATAGTTGGTTGAGTACATAAATCCCCCTCTTCAAATGGTACTTCTGATATTTCCCATTCAAAGTCAGTTTCGGTGTTTCGAAATTCTATATATACTTCATCCCCTACACTAAGGCTTAAAACAAATAGCACATCGCTTGAACTACCTGCGCTTGACAATAAATTTTGATTCTCACATGAATTATTGTAAGTCGAAAATGAACCATTAATATTGCTTGAGCTGATCCTCAATTTCGAATCTGATTGCATTGTATAGGTATACCAATATTCGTCCCCAGCAGATACTGGCAAATGATTTATGCCTAAAACAGCTTCAATAGCAGTTGAACAATCAGCTTGGGCAAACGATTGCAAATTAAGACCTACAAAAACCAATAGTAAAATGAATTTTCTCATAAAAGCAGGGAGGAGTGATTAATTGTATTTTATTAAGGCAAAGTATTTACAATAAAACAACAAACATACTCTTTAGTAGATAAGTGTCAAATAACTACCACTAATTAAGAAGTTGAAAACATGTAACTAAATGAAAGTCAACGGGTTATTTTTTTCAAAAAAGCTCCTTCTTCAGCACTCCAAACTCCTGAAGCCTAACGCCAAGGAAAAATTTAATATTACCAGAACGGCTGTTGACATTGAGATTATCAATTTGAGTAGAAACAATTTGTGCATTGGTGGTGATGCCAGCAAAGAATTTTTCACCATTGTAGCCAATGGCGCCACGCAGTCCAATGACCGGTCGGAATTTAATATCCTCTTCCTCAAAATCACCCTTATTGTACTTTATCCAAAGGTGACCAGGACCTAACGAAAAGGCAGCATTAACATAAAAATGGTTTTTTGTAAGTGTATAGGTGTATCCAGGCATTAAGGCCAGCGTAGTCGTCCGCATCATTCTGAACTCTTCATTTTCTGGATAAAGTGGCTTTGCACTTTCCGGAATCAAAGTTGAGTCAGCACTAAAACTAAACGTAGACACAAACATTGAAAGCAAAAATGACCCCTGACTTTTCAATTGCCTATCTGCTTGCACATATGGTGACCGTAGAGAAAATTGCTCATGATTAAATAAATAGAAGCCGCTAAGCTGAAAGTATCTTAATGCAAGATCTTCTCGAATTGGGTAAGGGTCACCCGGAATCCAATCGTCATAATGGCTGGCCGGATCTTCCATGTACATGCTACTATATCTCTGAAAAGAGATATCAGCACCCCACTTTTTAGCATAAATATTGGTTTGAAAATCAAAGGATTCCGTCTCTCCAAATATTTCCGTAGGTGTTTCATCCTCATTTTGAGGGAGTTTAAATGATAATTCCACTCCCAGATCAAAGGCATATAAACTAAAACCGAAAAAATTGTTCGAGCTGGGACTGTATACAATATCGCTAACTCGTTTGTTCTCATCCTCTATTATCAGGTTAAGAAACCTGACAGTCAAGATCGGCTTAATATAAAACTTATCAGACCAACTTTGGATATAATCCTTCCTTACAGAGTCATAACTGACTTTCTTTGTTTGTCTTAAAGAATCAAAATAAGAGGTTTGTGCATCTGATGTTTCAGAAACCAGTAACAGGATAATTATAGCACAAACACTCGTTAACTTCACCTTTATAATATGAACTCACTTAAGTCTTTATTCTTAACTAAACCCTGAAGTTTTTCTCTTACCATCTCTCTATTAACCACAATTTTGGCATTAGGTCCAATCTTATCTGGTACATCAAATAAAAACTCATTGAGCAGCTGACTCATTACAGTATGAAGTCTTCTTGCTCCAATATTTTCAACCTCTGTGTTAATGTTAAAGGCTGTTTCAGCCAGTTCTTCCAAGGCATCTTCCTGAAAGGACAGCTCAACATCTTCAGATTCAAGAAGTGCAGTATACTGCTTCGTCAATGAATTTTTCGGCTCTTTTAAAATATGGAAGAAATCATCCTTAGTAAGGTTTTCTAATTCTACTCTTATTGGGAATCTGCCTTGTAGTTCGGGAATCAAATCAGAAGGTTTTGCCACATGAAATGCTCCTGCCGCAATAAATAATATATGATCAGACTTTATAACTCCATACTTGGTATTGATGGTACTCCCTTCAACTATTGGTAAAAGATCTCGCTGCACTCCCTCGCGGCTAACATCTGCGCCACCTTTACCTCCACCACTTTTGGCTATCTTATCAATTTCATCTATAAAGATTATACCCGTATTTTCAGCTCTTTGAATCGCCAATTCCTTCACTTCATCCATGTCGATAAGCTTGGAAGATTCCTCCTCAATCAAAATTCTTCTGGCTTCTTCAATAGTGACCTTTCTCTTCTTTGATTTCTTAGGCATCATATTGCCAATCATTTCCTGAAGGTTGATCATAGATGACTCGTCCATCATACCGCCACCAATCATTCCGACACCTCCACCAGAAGGCTTCTGAACATTAATATCAATCTTGCGATCTTCTAACTCACCATTTCTAATCTTTTCTCTAAAACGCTCACGAGTACGCTCGTTAAGTTCTTGTTCCGTTTTTGGCTCTTCCTCAGTTTGATCAGCAGAAGTTGTAGTTACAGTACCATTTTGTCTCAATGGAGGAATTAATGCATCAAGTATTATATCCTCAACAATCTGTTCAGCTCGCTGCTTCACCTCTTCTTTTTTCTCTGCCTTTACCAGGTTAACTGATTGTTCAACAAGGTCTCTCACCATGCTTTCCACATCACGACCTACATAACCAACCTCAGTAAATTTTGAAGCTTCAACTTTAGTAAAAGGCGCATTTGCCAATTTGGCCAGTCTCCTGGCTATCTCAGTTTTACCAACACCGGTAGCACCAATCATTAAGATATTGTTCGGAACAATTTCTCCTTTCATGTCATTCTTAACATTCATTCTCCTCCACCTGTTCCTCAATGCAATGGCTACATTTCGCTTTGCATCTTTCTGTCCAATTATATATTTATCCAGTTCTTCAACAATTTGTCTTGGAGTTAGATAATGTTCCTTGCTAATCATAATGTTGATTTTGTTCTTTTCAAAAATAAATTTGTGTTGGCAGTAATCCCAAAACTATTGGAACCACCTGCTGCATGATACCCTCCTCTGCTATAAGCAAACTCAAATGCTTTCACTCTAAACATTAAACCGAATGAAAACCCTGCTCCACCATTTGTATCATTAAGTTTTAACTCCTGCTTGACTAAATGGTTGTAACCAAACCTGAGGTTAACGTTCTTACCAAGTAATAATTCAGCTCCAATATTCAGATGTCTTAATGCATTATCCAAACTTCCTTTATCATCTAAGCCTTCTGTATTATTTGGATCAAAATAGCTGATGTCTCCCTGCCTTGAATTATAGCCCGTGAGAGAAAACCTGAACGGCATATGCTCTGGTTTAAACGTCATCCCAACCTGGATATCAAAAGGCAGTTTAGTATCGCTGGTTTCAGTATACTCACTTAACACAAATCCCATATTCTTAAAAGTAAGACCAGCCGTAAACTGTTTTTTAGGATGCTGAAATATACCTCCCAGATCAAGTGCAATAGCATTCGAACTGAAATTTGAAATATTAGAATTCATGAATTTCAATGAACCTCCCAGTGTAAAAACTCCAACCTGATGACTTCTTCCAACAATAAGTAAAGTCTCATTATTACTAAAGCTGCCAATAGGCGCTCCGGTTAGGTCAAAGCTCTCAATATCTCCATAGTTTATATGGTTAACCCCAAAAAACCATGAGCCGTATTTACCAAAATCATGCTGATATACCGTGGAAATGATACTTACATCAGCAAAATAATCCAGGTAAGAAAATGATGCCAAACCTGATAGAGTATCCCCATTCAGCGCTGGATTTGAAAATGCAAAATTCACATCTTCATTCGCCAAAGAAACATTAACACCTCCTAACCCCACAAGTCGTGGATTAGAAGGTATATTAACAAACTCAAATGATCGCTTACCACCTATCTGTCCAAGCGCTAGCAACGGACAAACATATAGTAGTATGATTAAAGCGATTCTGGGCATTCAAGGAGATTAGTTCGCTATATTAACCTTTTCAGGAAAAGTAAATTGCATTGGCGACTTTACTTTTTCTTTTAACAAGGCAAGTTCTAATACCTGCTCAACATCAGTTACATAATGAACGGTTAAGTTCTTCGTATACTTTTCGTCAATTTCCAGAATATCGCGCTTATTTCTTTCTGACAGGATCAGCTCTTTGATTCCAGCTCTTCTTGCAGCCAAAATCTTCTCTTTTATTCCTCCAACAGGTAGCACTTTACCACGAAGTGTAATCTCACCAGTCATGGCCAGTTTTGATTTTACCTTTCTTTGAGTATAAATAGAAGCTAGAGAAGTTAACATTGTAATACCAGCCGAAGGTCCATCTTTTGGTACTGCCCCTGCAGGTACGTGAACATGCAAATCATAATTATCAAAAACCTTATAGTCTATACCATAAGTCTCAGCATTGGCCTTTAAGTATGATATGGCCGCCATGGCCGATTCTTTCATCACATCACCCAACTGACCAGATAAAGTCAATTTACCTTTACCTCTGGAAAGACTGGATTCTATAAATAGTATTTCACCTCCTACAGATGTCCACGCTAAACCAGTAACCACACCAGCAACGTTATTACCTTGGTAAAGCTCTTTATCAAAAATTTCAGCACCAAGTATATTTACGACTTCACCACCAGTTATGGTTTTTTCAAACTCTTGCTCCATAGCAACAGATTTTGCTGCATGACGAACCACTGAACCCACCTTACGCTCAAGGCCTCGAACACCAGATTCACGGGTATAGCCTTCTATTAATTTTGTGATAGCACTCTTATGAAAACTCACATCGCCTGATTTCAAGCCATGCTCCTTTTTCTGCTTAGGTATCAGGTGCTTTTTAGCGATCTCAGTTTTTTCCTCAAGCGTATATCCAGTCAATTCGATGATCTCCATCCTGTCTCGTAAAGCAGGGTGAATAGTATCGAGTGAGTTAGCTGTTGCTATAAATAATACTTTAGAAAGATCGTATTCCAACTCTAGGTAATTATCCATGAAGGAGTTGTTCTGCTCAGGATCAAGAACCTCAAGTAATGCAGATGCAGGATCACCTCTAAAGTTTGAATTAACCTTATCAATCTCATCAAGTATAAACACTGGGTTTGATGATTTGGCCTTCTTCAAATTCTGAATCACTTTTCCCGGTAATGCTCCAACATAAGTTTTTCTGTGGCCTCTTATCTCTGCCTCGTCATGAACTCCACCGAGTGACATTCTGACATACTTTCTTTTAAGCGCTTTGGCAATGGACCTACCTAAAGAAGTTTTTCCAACTCCCGGAGGACCATACAAACAAAGTATAGGTCCCTTCATATCTTGCTTTAGCTTTAAAACGGCAAGGTATTCTATGATTCTCTCTTTTACCTTTTCCATCCCAAAGTGATCTTTATCTAAGATCTTTCGCGCTCTATTTAGATCAAAATCATCCTTAGTGCATTCATCCCATGGTAAGTCAAGCAAAAGCTCAGCATAATTCATAGCCACTGGATACTCAGCAGCTTGTGGATTCATTCTAAGAATTTTATCAAGCTCCTTTTCAAAGTGCTTTTTAACCTCCTTCGGCCATTGTTTCTTCTCACCTTTCAAGCGAAGCTCTTCTACTTCCCTATCTGGTCCATCAAAGCCCAACTCATCTTGCATTACCTTAATCTGCTGACGCAAGTAATAGTCACGTTGCTGCTGATCTATATCAGTATGTACTTTCTTTTGAATATCATATTTGAGCTCCAACAACTGGATCTCCTTAAGCATGTATTCCAAAAGCAAGGTTGCTCTTTCTATGCCGTTGTTAATCTCAAGAAGCTTCTGCTTATCACTCACATCAGCATTTAGGTTAGAAGCTAAGAAGTGTGTTAGAAACCCAAGATCATGAATATTATCCAGCGCCATTTGTGCCTCCTGAGGTATCTCAGGGTTCAGCCTAAGTATTTTAGTTGCTGAATCCTTCAGACTTTGCTTTAAAGCCTTGGTTTCTTTGGTTTTCTTAGAGGGAAAAATGCTCTTAAGCGTGCTAATCCTTGCCTTAAAATAAGGATCTTCGGTTAGCATCTCATCAACCTTAAACCTTGATTTACCCTGAATGATAATGGTAGTATTACCATCTGGTTGGGCCAGCATTTTTATGATCTTAGCCACAGTACCTACTTCGTAAATGTCCTTTACTGAAGGATCTTCAGTATCTACATTTTTCTGAGCTACAACACCAATAATTCGATCGCCTTTAAACGCCTTCTTTACCAGCTTTATAGATTTCTCTCTACCCACTGTGATAGGAATAACAACACCAGGAAACAGTACTGTATTTCTTATTGGCAGTAAGCCTACTTCTTCTGGTACTTCGTCATCCTTTAATTTAGTCTCTTCGTCAGGGCTTATTATCTGTATTAAATCTTCAGCATCACCTTCCGTCAAATCAGATAAAAATATATTTTTAAACATTTAATTCTCCTTTAATCTGGTAATAGAATGTCAAAATGACACACTTATGTGTATATTTCAGTAGTTTTTTATTGGCTTATATATGTTTCAATAGCTATGCCAAATTGAATATGGACGTCAACTTGTTAAAAATACATTTTTATAACATCTTTATTCTCAGCATAAATAACACAGGTTGGTAGTGAATAGGATTTTTTATACGTGGTTTTTTTGCCTGCTTATACTAGTTTTAGTTGTAAACCCCTCTAAAGCACAGAAAAAGAAAGACAAACAGAAGTCTCTTGGTGTTATTTCCGTGAATGATACACTGGCTACATTCAGCGAATCTCATCTTTTCAATTTTCCCAACCTCAACAAGGTTCCATATTTCAGAAACGAATCCAAGTTAAAGACTATTAGAAAGCTTGATGACAATGCCGATTGGGAGAAACTCTACCCAGTACTGAAAGAGTATGTTAAGAATTTTGGTGTAATAAACTTTTACCGTGATACTTACTTACTATGGAGGCTTGCCAAATTAACTGAAGTATACGGTAATCTTTCTGAGGCCAAGTTGCTGTATAAGCTGGTATTAAAACATCATCGTGAGGATATTGATATAAGAACCATTGAGCTCTACTATGAAAAGCTTGCTGAGAATGATAAGGAGTACTACGTGCCGCTTGATTACTACTATGAACTAGTTGACTACAGAAAAGAGATTGACACGCTTCGGCCCCCAAGGAGCGTACTTTTAAATATGGGGGCAACTGTTAATTCTGATCAGTCTGATTATGCTCCGGCATTAGGAGGAAGTGACGACATGATGATTTTCACCTCCAAAAGAAATTCTCATAATCGTGGGCTTGATCCTGTGCATGATGAAGATCTTTTTTATACTACCAATGAATATGATAGCTGGGGAAAAGCCACTGAATTTAAAGGACTAAACACCAAATACAATGAGGGTTCAGCTACCATGAGCAAGGACGGAAATACTTTGTTTTTTGCCAGGTGCAATGCGCCAGACGGGCTTGGAGATTGTGATATTTATACGGCTAAAAAATTAGATGAGGAAAATTGGGGCGAGGTGAAACCGCTCGGAACTAATGTTAATAGTATTTCATGGGATAGTCACCCCAGCTTATCGCATACTGAAGACACTTTGTTCTTTGCTTCTGATCGTCTTGGAGGTTTTGGACTTTCTGACATTTACTATTCTGTAAAAGGATCAGATGACAGCTGGCAGAAAGCAAAAAACGCTGGACCCATTATCAATACAAGAAACTCTGAAGTTAGTCCTTTCTATCATCATGTTTTTGATGTGCTCTATTTTAGCTCCAATGGTCAGAATCTGAATTTCGGTGAGTTTGATATTTACAAATCTTATCATGATGGAAAGAACTGGGGTGAACCTAAAAATATAGGCCCTCTGGTTAATGGGCCAGGAAGCGAGTTTTACTTCACCATTGATGCCAAATCTGAAGATTTATACTACGCCAGATCTGTTGGGAATAATATGGCCAACCTTGACTTGTATTCCTTTCCATTGCCCATGGAAGCGCAGCCAGGAGCGAATACAACAGTGACTGGTTCTTTGATGAATGAAGAAACTGGGAAGCCCTTTAAAGGGATAGTGTCCATAATTGATTTGGATAACGGAATAGAGGTGGCTCCAAAATTTTTAAGACCTGATGGTTCGTTTCAATTCGATCTTATAAATAACAACAACTATCTGCTGATTATACAGGGTGAAGAGTTTTTCAGAATAGAAGAGTTGTTCTATTTAGATGGAGAAATGCAGCTGAACAAGACTACAGAACCGATTTCCAGCAAGTTGAAGTTTGAATCAATAGAATTTGAGGAAGGCAAGGCCGAAATGTCAACCCCAATGTATAATGACCTTGACAAGCTAGCCGACTTCTTACTCGACAATCCTGAATTTAAATTGCACATTTCTGGACATACCGACTCGGATGGAAGAGAAGATTTCAATCTAAAATTATCGCAAGAAAGAGCTGATATCATTAAAGAGTACCTCGTCTATTTTGGCAATGTCAACGAGTCAAAAATTAGCGCCAAAGGCTATGGAAGCTCTAAGCCCATAGCAACAGCAGATGAAGAGAAAAGCCTGAACAGGCGTGTTGAATTTGAAATCTACAAAGGTCAGGAAAAGCCGCAGTACGAAAAATAACATCCCCGATTTAGATCATGATAAAGAGAATTAGCAGAAAGTTATTTGCCATTGTGGATTTGTTCTTTCGAAAAGGAGATAGAAAATTTATTGCCCGTACCAACAACATCCAAAATATCCCCGGTCTGAGGCACAGACGTGGCGGAAAAGTATCATATGCTGAATGGGCACACGTAATTGGCATATTTCAGACTACTTTTTACAACATCTTAGAAAAGAAAAATGGCAATAATATTCTTGATATTGGTTGCGGAACCGGTTTACTGGCTATTGCCTCTCAGAACTTCATAAAGGATAACGGCAAATACACTGGATTAGACGTTCTCAAAAAGGATGTTGATTTTGACACTAACCATTATGATCCAAAGCACTACGAGTTTATACACTTTGACCTTGCTAACCCAACCTATGTTAAGAATCAATCTGATGAGAAAAAACCATGGCCGGTGCCTTCAGAAACTTACGATTTAGTTACAGCTCTATCCGTCTGGACACATTTGAAAGAAGATGATGCCATCTACTATTTCAAAGAAATAAAAAGAGTGCTTAAGCCTGGTGGAAAAGCTGTAATAACCTTTTTTGTTCTCGACAGAGCTTACGAATATTCATTAAAAGAGAAATCTGAAAAAAAAGGTAAATACCATAACACCCCTTCTAATAAATGGATTTTTGATGATCCAGCATATGGGTCTAAAGATTGGTTTGCTCCTAAATGGGTAAAATACCCTGAAGATGCTATTGGTGTGACAGAAAATGGCCTAAACCTTCTTTTAAGTGAATCGGGTTTAAAGCTTAAGGAGCTTCATCATGGCAACTGGAAAGAAGTACCCGGTCTTTACTTTCAGGATGTATTGATATTGGAGTCATAGCCCTTAGTACTACCCCTGCAGTCAAATCAATTATTTTTTACAAATAATTGAACCATATTCATCACCTTCCGACTAACTTATGTCATTAAGTAAATTCGATGAATAAAGATAAAGTTTTTGATGAGCTGCTGATTCTTAAATGCCATGAAGGCGACAACAGAGCCTTTGAGCTGCTTATTAAAAGATGGAATAAGAAGCTCATATACTTTGCCTGCAAGTTTACCAACGATATTGAATCGGCACAGGATGTAGTCCAGAATGCATGGATTGCTATTCATAAAGGTCTGCACAAGCTTCAGGATCCTTCGAAATTTGGCACCTGGGCGTTTAGAATTACTTACAACAAATCAATGGACGCGCTCAGAAGTGCGAATAGTAAAAGGGAAGTAGAGCTAAACGAGAAGGTTGATATTGAAGATTCAATAGAGCAGGATGATTCATGGAATACCATTAGTGACCTATTAAAAAAATTACCCGAACAGCACAAGTTAAT
>NZ_SMLV01000414.1:0-8963 GCF_009711525.1 Fulvivirga lutimaris | reverse complement strand
CAGAAGGAACTGTTAAATCAAGAATTTTTTACGCTAGAGAATTATTAAAAAGAAAATATAAGGAGGTGAATCATGAAAAATACTAATGAACAAATCGACAAAATTATTTATGAAGCTTTGAGCAAAGAAGAAGCAGAATTTTATGATCAGCTTGGAGAGCAGAATATCATAGATATGACCTTGGGAGTATTCAAGGGTAAAAACAAGAACCTTTACATTCTAACTTTCATCATGGCTTTTCTACTCTTTGGTGCAGTAGTTTACTGTTCGGTGCAATTCTATCATGCCGATACTTTAAAAGAAATGCTTATTTATTTAGGTATTGCCCTGTGGTGTATGATGAGTGTGGGATTTATTAAAATATGGCATTGGATGCAAATGAATACGAATAGTGTTCTCAGAGAGATGAAAAGACTTGAGCTACAAATTGCGGCATCTAACAGTCAAAATAAATAGAAAACAAAAAAGCCAGACCTGAGATTCAGGTCTGGCTTTTTTTAGTTATTGTTCAATTAGAAATTGAAGAACACCTTGAATATATCGTTACCAATTATAAATACCATCAATAACAGTAAGAAGGCCATTCCGACTTTCTGAGCATTCTCCAAAAATTTATCTGACGGCTTACGCCCAGAAATCATTTCATAAGATAAGAACATTACATGACCACCGTCTAAAGCAGGTATAGGTAGTAAGTTCATAAATGCCAATACCATTGAAAGTAGGCCTGTCAATCTCCAGAATCTCTGCCAGTCCCAAGTACCTCCATATGCTTTAGCAATACCAATCGGTCCTGAAAGTGACTTTCTAACATTAAGTTCACCTCTAAACATTTTTCCAAAGGCCTGAATCTGAGTAAAAATTACACCAAATGCTCTTTCTGCTCCCATCGGAACTGACTCTGCCAAACCATAATCTTTCGTTGTAAAGAAACCTTCTGGTAAGCCTACCATTACACCTAAAACACTATCGCCTTTTACAGCACCAGCATAGGTCATCAATTCATCACCTCTTCTTACAGTAGCAGTTATAGAGTCTTCTTTATAGCTTGATATTATATTCTTCACATCAGTTAATTCAATAATATCCTGACCAGCTAAACTTACAAATATATCACCCTCCTTTAACCCCATACGTTGTGCCAGGGTATTATCGTTCATTTCAACAATTGAGATTGGGATTTTAGGAACAATAAAATTTCCAAATGCATCTTCATCACTAAACTTCTCGATAAAATCATTTGGTATTTCAATATTTACCTGCTCGCTACCTCTCTGTACTGTATAGTATGCAGCGTCACCAAGGAAAACTTTGGTATCCATCACATCGCTAAAATCAACAAAATCTTTACCGTTGATTTTTACAATCTTATCTCCATCCTGAAGACCGATTTCCTTACCAAGATCTCTTACCAAAATACCTCCATTAGCATTAACCTGATCTTTAGAGATAATCTGATCTCCGAAAATATAGGTCAATGAAATAAAGATTAGAATACCTGTTACCACATTCACAAATATTCCACCTAGCATAACGATTAATCGCTGCCATGCTGGCTTAGAACGAAACTCCCACGGCTGTGGTGGTTGTTTCATTTGTTCTTTATCCATTGATTCGTCAATCATCCCTGAGATTTTCACAAATCCTCCTAATGGAATGGCACTAAGTGCATACTCTGTTTCTCCATATTTGAAACTGAATAATTTTGGTGGAAAACCAATTGAAAATTGTTCCACACGCATACCAAAAAACTTGGCAGCTAATAGGTGACCCATCTCATGCACCCCTACTAAAATTGATAAGCTCAGTATAATCTGAGCCGCCATTACTAATCCGTCCATCTATTTATTTACTATTTCTAATGCTTTAATTCTTACTTCTCTATCTGTCTGTACGTAATCCTCGTAAGAAGGTGCCTTAATAAAAGCAATATTACTCATACATTGTTCCACAACATCCGACATTTCAAGAAAACCTATATTATCTTTTAAAAATTCCTCAACCGCTATTTCATTAGCCGCATTCAAAATACAAGGCATATTACCTCCTTGATCCAATGCATCAAAGGCCAAACCTAGATTACGAAATGTTTTCATATCAGGTTGCTCAAATGTTAGGGCCGGGTATTGCGTGAAGTTAAACCTCGGAAAATCAGAGGTGAGTCTATCTGGAAAACCCATGGCAAATTGAATAGGTAATTTCATATCTGGCAATCCCATCTGTGCCTTAATCGAACCATCCTCAAACTGTACCATAGAATGAATAATTGACTGTGGATGGACAATCACTTCTATCTGATCAGCCTTCAAACCGAACAACCACTTGGCCTCTATTACTTCTAAACCCTTGTTCATCAACGATGCAGAGTCTATAGTAACCTTGGCGCCCATATCCCAGTTAGGGTGTTTTAAAGCCTGAGCTTTAGTTACAGTCAATAATTCTTCTCTGGTTTTTCCTCTAAATGGGCCACCGGAGGCGGTCAATATTATCTTTTCAATTGGGTTATGAAACTCCCCAACCAGACACTGAAAAATGGCTGAATGCTCTGAATCTACCGGGTAAATATTAACCCCTTTTTCCTCAGCTAATTTGGTGATCAACTCACCAGCCACTACCAGGGTCTCCTTATTGGCAAGGGCAATACTTTTACCAGATTCAATAGCTTTTATTGTAGGCCTTACACCTGAATAACCTACAAGAGCAGTGAGAACCAAGTCAATGGTATCCATCTCAACAACAGAAGCCAATGCTTTTTCACCGCAATAAACTTTTATGTCATGTGCATCTAATTCAGAAAACACTTTATCATAAAGGTCTTCATTACCTATAACGACTGTATTAGGTTTAAACTCAACAGCCTGTTGAATCAGCAGGTCTGCGTTATTCTGTGCAGTCAGCACTTCAACCTCAAACTTATCCTGGTGCGACCGGATTACTTCTAAGGCCTGAGTTCCTATGGATCCAGTTGAGCCGAGAATTGCTATATTTTTCTTTTCTGTATTGATGCTAATGATATTTGAATATTTAAAATACCTATTGTAGGCTATTGAGTGCCTCGGCTATTTTCCTGTCATTAGAAAGTCTGGGCACCTTGTTTTGTCCTCCTAACTTCCCTTCTGATTTCATATAATCTATAAATGAATTTTTTCTGAGCACGATGATTTCCAACCCCCTCAAAATGTTGCCTGTTATGAGATCATCATAATAGGTATTCAGTTTTTGAAGTTGCAAATTTAGCTCTTTTTTAAAGGCCTCCAAATCTTTTGGTTCAGTGGCAAATTCAACATACCATTCATGCAAAGGCAAACCTTCTTTGGGCGTAACATTTGGGGCTACAGTATATTCTATCAATTCTGTTTTAGGAAACTTCTCACAGGTGTTTTTCATGGCTTTTTCAACCTCCTCACCTATCACATGCTCACCAAAGGCAGAAATAAAGTGCTTGATTCTTCCTGTCACTAGCAATCTATAAGGTGTTTTGGATACAAACTTTACAGTATCTCCAATGGAGTACCCCCATAGTCCGGCATTACTGTTAATAATCAAGGCATAATTAACACCTAACTCCACCTGGTCTATCTTAAGTCTTGTAGGATTCTCATTGAAATATTCATCTGCTGGTATAAACTCAAAAAAGATTCCACTATTCAGCAATATCAACAACCCGGGTTCTATCTGAGAATCCTGATAAGCTATAAAACCCTCAGATGCTGGATAGGTCTCCACTGAGTCAATCTTCTTTCCAATGGTATCGAAAAGCTTAGCTCGGTAAGGTTCAAAGTTCACCCCACCATAAACGAACATGGAGAAATTCTCAAACACCTCTTTAATCTTCTTATCTCCTACTCTTGCCTGAATCCTGTCAAAATACATCTGCACCCAAGGTGGTATCCCAGAGATCAAGGTCATGTCCTTGTCAAGCGTCTCATCAATAATTTTCTCCAGCTTAGTTTCCCAATCGTCAATACAATTAGTCTCATAACTAGGCATTTGATTTGTGCGTAGATAGCTCGGCACGTGGTGATTAACAATGCCAGACAACCGCCCTACGTGAATACCATTCTTCTTAGAAAGCTCCGGACTACCAGAAAGGAAAATCAACTTGCCATCTAAGAAATCAGCATTTCCGGTCTCTGCCACATAAGCCAACACGGCATTTCTGGCACTTACAAAATGGTTAGGTATAGAGTCTTTAGTAATAGGAATGTATTTAACTCCAGAAGTGGTGCCTGATGTCTTAGACAAATAAATGGGTTTACCCGGCCATAAAACATCCGGTTTACCAGCAACCATTTCCTCAATATACGGCTTCAGTTGCTCATAATCACGAATGGGGACATTTGCCTTAAAATCATCATAATTCTTAATCTGTCCAAAATTGTGATCATTACCAAATTTGGTTGAAGCAGCTTTTTTAACAAGATTATCAAAAACTTTTTGCTGTGACCCGGCAGGATCTGAAGACCACTTTTTAGTTTGGTTTGCAATGTATCTGGCAAATGGCTTTCCGAAAAACGAACGTATTCCCATAGATGACTATTTCTGAATATTCAAAGATGTGAAATTTATATCTTGACGGCTAATTTGAGTGTTTAATTCAGAATGAATCTTTTGTATATTTTTAGCAACACCTTACATTTTGTCACGTTGTAGAAATCAGCACAATTTTTGTTTATATCAAAGAAAAATTAAAATACTATGCGTAAAACAGTCTTGTACATTTTGGTTTCATTTTTTGCAGGCCTTGGTGGTGCTTACACATACGATCAGTTAAAAGTTGATCAGAACAAACAGAATGAAGTCCAATCTACGCCTGTTGTCAATTTCGCTTCAAACAATTCTACCAGCACACCACTTCCCTCCAGAGACATCTCCTCTAGCTTAAGTGAAGATTTTGTAGGCGCAAGTCAGGCCAGTACAAAAAGCGTAGTTTATATTAAAAACATTTCGGAGCGCTCATACGGACGCAGTTATCTGGATTACATTTTTGACAGAGATCCTGGAAGTCAGACGCAAATAAGCAGTGGCTCTGGTGTGATATTTTCTGCAGACGGGTATATAGTATCAAACAATCATGTGGTTCAGGATGCTGATAAACTGCAAGTGGTTTATAATAAAAAAGTTTATGACGCCAAGTTGATAGGAACTGATCCATCAACCGACTTATCGGTATTAAAAATTGAGGACAATAATTTGCCTGCTATTACAATCGGTAGTTCTAAGTCTTTAAATGTAGGAGAATGGGTAATAGCGGTAGGCAACCCTTTTAACTTAACTTCTACTGTGACGGCAGGTATCGTTTCTGCTAAAGGAAGGGAGATCAACATATTGCAGGGCAAATTTCCAATAGAGTCATTTATTCAAACAGATGCAGCAATTAACCCTGGAAACAGTGGCGGTGCGTTGGTGAATAAGAATGGTGAATTGGTGGGTATCAATACCGCCATTCTTTCTAAAACAGGCTCATATGCAGGTTATGGATTTGCTGTACCTGTAGATATTGTTAAAAAAATAGTTACTGATATTATTGAATATGGAGAGGTGCAAAAGGCATTTTTCGGTGGAGAAGTTGTTGACTTTGATGCCACAATAGCTGAGAGGCTGGATATAAATGTAGATCAGGATAATATCAATGGCGTTTTGTTATCCTATGTTCAAAAGGAGGGTACAGCAGAAAAGTCTGGATTAAAAGAAGGCGATATCATTGTCAAATTTAATGATCATGTAGTAGATAGCAGAAGCCAGTTTGAAGAGGAATTGAGTTATCATTCGCCTGGTGATAAGGTTGTTATTACTTATGAAAGAGAAGGCCGAACAGCAAACGCTAATCTGGTATTAACTAATAGAGAAGGCACAACAAGCATTCTTAAAAGAGAAATCTATACCTCAGAATCTTTGGGGGCTAAATTTGAAACCGTTCCTAAAGTTGAGCGTGACCTGATTAATATTGACTATGGTGTAAGAGTGTTTAATATTGACAATGGCCTGATTAAGAGAATTGGCATTAGTGAAGATTTCATCATTACAGACATCAATAGAAATGCCATTAAAGACCCTGAGAGGTTGGTTGATATACTTGAAAAAATCAGAGGTCGAGTAGTTATTGAAGGGGTAAACAGTAAAGGCAGACAAGGCTATTATTCTTTCTATCTGAGATAATAAAAAGAGGCTGATCGAATGATCGGCCTCTTTTATTTATTCCTCTTTCAATCCATTAACTGGATTTGATTTTGCCACATTCACTAAGAGTATACTTACTACTATCCACAGCACGACTATTAGGATTATACCTGACATTAAAACGCTACCTAAATTTGAAGGAACATGATAGGTATAAACTGTATCAAAAAAGAATCCCACTAAATAGTAACTAATTGGAGCACCCAAAATGATCGAAATGGTAAAAAGCCACATGTAATCTTTCATAATGTTTTTACCCAAGTGAGTTATTTTGGCGCCCAGTACTTTTTTAATGCTAAACTCTTTAACTCTACCAGAAACATTTAGTGAGATAAGACCGAATAATCCCAAAGCCGCCATAAAAACTGTCACATAAGCAATTATTCGCCAAAACTCCCCGTGCCATTCCAAGGAAGAGAAATATCCTCCCCAAACATCTTCCTGAAGTCCGCCTCTAAAAGGAATTTCTGGAAATAAACTTGCCCACTCCTTCTTCAAATTGGCCAAAGCCTCCATTTCAGTACCCTTACTCACTTTAAAAGTCAGGCTTTCGTATTGGTTTTGGTCAGCGAGCATGAAAATAATAGGTTCAATCTCATTAGAGAAGCTACTAAAATGAAAGTCTTTAGCTACACCTATGATTGTATACTTTGTAGTATCTATTTCATACTCTTCATCGATAGGATTGACTAAGGACAATTGATTTATAAATGTTTCATTGACAATAATGGAAAATTTATCAGCGGTAAGGCTCTTTGTAAAATCACGTCCTGCTACAACTTCCACGCCCATTAGCTCTAAATAATTGGCATCTACTGCTATGGATGAAATTTCATATTGTTTATCCTGCTTTTTAAGAACCTTCAGACTTTTATGAACACCAATGTGATCTGATCCACCACTAACAAGCTCCACATTAGGGTATTGTTGTATTTTATTTCTAAGCTTATCATACATGGTGAAATCATCTACTTCAGCATGCAGAACACTATTTGGCTGGTAGCCCCAACTTCGTTCCTGTAAATAGACGCTGTTCTGGGTAAACATAATAGCGCAGATTATTAATATGCTTGATAAGACAAGTTGAAATCCAAGCAAGCCCCTGGTCACCAAGTTGCCTTTACCAAACTTAATTTTTCCCTTAAAAATATTAACCGCCTGAAAACTAGAAATGTACAATGACGGGTACAGTCCAGAGATTAATGCTGTCACTATCATTACAGCGCCTAAGTAGAGCCAGAGATTTACATCTAAAAGGTGAAAGCCAGAATTATATCCATTTTGGTATTCAAACCAAGGCACCAAAATAAATTTCCCGAATGCCATGCCTAATACTAAAGCCAAAACTGTAGTTAAGATGTTCTCTACCAAGTGCTGAAGAATTAGCATCATTCTATTGGCACCAATCGTCTTTCTCAATGCAATCTCCTTCAATCTTTTGGTTGAAGTTGCTATTGAAATGTTAATGTAATTGACTGACGCCAGAGCGAGCATAAAAATCGCTAGTATTGTAAGAATACTATATGACATTTTATTGGTTCTATAGTAGCGATTAGAAATCGTCTTATTGATATCTGGCGAATTCTGATAAAGTGTAGCTAATTGCTCAAACTTGAAATTATCAACTTTCCAGTCTTCCATGGCCTCATTCTGTAGCACTTTGTACTTCCCCATTCCTGCTTTTACACCCTCTAAATCTTTAGGATCTTTCACCTGAATTAGGGTTGCACCTATAGTCTGAGTCCAATCATCCTGATCGTAATTCGGTATTGCCCATGATGAATTTTGATAGTTAACCAGGAAATCAAAATCAATGGCATGTGTACTTGGAAACTCTTCAGCTACCCCAGTTACTTTAAATAGTTTTCTTTCCTCTCCACTTACTATTAGTAACAAATCCTCTCCAATAGGATCATTCTCTCCGAAATACTTTTTGGCCATTTCAGCACTAAGAATAATGCTTGAGTTATCATTTAGCGATGACGGATACCCTTTCTCAAGAGGGAAGGTGAACATCTGCAGGTAAGATGGGTCCACAAAGGTTGCTTTTTCATGGAACACTTTATCATCTAGTTTGATCACAAGATTCAGTTCCTTTACTCTGCAAATGTCATCTATCTGATGAAAGTCATCCTTCATCATTTCACCCAAAGGTCTGGGCGAAATACCCCATTGCTGCATTGTACCATTCCTGTTTATGAATGCTGTAGTAAGATAAATATTGTCCTTATTGAGATGATGCTGATCGGTCTTTTCAATCCAGTAACCAAACGAGTAGACTAAAACACAAATACCGATGGCAATGGCTATTCCTAATATATTAATAACCGAACTTACGGGATGCTTTAAAAGCCTTCTCAAAGAGGTTTTAGTATAGTTATTTAGCATGGTTGAGAATAGTAATGATTTAAATGAGAACCTTCTTTTTTGAGTACTAAACTCCTCTTGAGCCATGGCCGGAATCTCTCCAAACTCACTCACTGCTTGTTCAAAGGCTTTCTGAGCAACTATTCCCCCAGACATAAGATCTTCAATATGGTCTCTTAAATGAAGCTCCATCTCTCTGATTTCACCATCATCAAAAGCACGGTGTTTTCTAAGTTGCTTCAGCCACTTTTCTATTGCTATATCTAAATCAAACATGGCTTAACTATTAGATGGTTTAACATTCCAGATAGCATCAAGTACAGAATTCACTTGAGACCATTGGGCTTGTTCTTGTGCTAATTCCTGTTTACCGGCTTCAGTTATTTCATAATATTTTCTAGGCCTCACCGAGTCCT
>NZ_SMLV01000048.1 GCF_009711525.1 Fulvivirga lutimaris | reverse complement strand
TCAAAACATAGTTACTATCCATGGGTACCACATTGGCATTGGCAATCACCAACTTCTCCATCAGCTCACCTGGATCATCCATGTTGGTTTCTCCCGATCTGGCCAAAGGCATTGACATGGCTAGAATGAAAACTATTAACAGCAGAAGGGCCACTATTCCCAATCCCGTCCATTTCAAAAATTTTAGAACTGTTCTCATCGCTTTTTTTCAGCAATAAAGCTTCATTCTATATTCTTAATCGTCCGGAATCATGATCCCGGATTGATTTTTCAGGATTTTTTAAACTGATTTGGCGTGAGGCCAGTTTTTTTTTTGAAATGCTCGTAGAATGCCGACTTAGAATTAAACCCTACTTCATATAAGATTTCAAGCACATTCAGGTTATTATCACCTTTGAGTAGTCGCTTAGCCTCCTCAATTCTTAAGTCGTTAATAAAATCAGAAAAGTTGGTTTGAAACTGAGTATTGATGGTCTGTGAAACTATTCGGGGCGAAAGGCTCAGCTGATTAGAGAAAGCTTCAAGACTTAGCTCAGGGTTAAGGTGAGGTTTATTGCTTTCTATTTCACTTTCAATTTTTTCGCGTGTCTCCTGTATCTGATCTTGAGTGACAGATGAATTAGAATATTTATGCACCTCGTCTGCATAAATTTGATCATCTGTTGCTGACAAACCCAGAAATAACTTTGGCTGCATTAACCCTTTAAAAAACAGCGTATTGATAAATATCAGGATAGCCAGAAGTAAAACATTGAATACCCATTCATTATTTATGAGCTCGTAGAAATTAA
>NZ_SMLV01000128.1 GCF_009711525.1 Fulvivirga lutimaris | reverse complement strand
ATATAAGTACAATGGGCCAATCAAATTAAACTTAGAAAATGTTTTATCAAAAATGAGAAGAAGCTCAATAAGAATAAAGAGGCTCATTTGGATATATCCCAAAGGGTTTGGACTCAATAATTTCTTTAAATGCATATTAGTTTTTTTCTAATATTTGATTGTCAAACAACAGCTTTCGATAGAATATGAAAGCCCAAGTGGCAAACATTACAACTGAGATTGTTAGTAACAATAGAGATTCTCCAAAGTAAAGTTTAAGCAGAAATGAAAGTACAAGAATAGGAGTTAACTTGATTATAAAATGTCCTCGATCAGAAAAAAAAGTAAGTTTATTTAAATTGTATCCTAGGCCTATTAATAAAATCATTTCACCCAAAATTATACCTACTGCCACACCAAATGGGGCTAATTTTGTGTAAGAGAACAACACCGCTACACTATAGGTCACTAAAATAGCTATCAAGTAGGTATATAGATTAATGTTGTCCTTTTTTAGCATTAACAACTTCATGTCCGCTGACGCTTTCACCGATGAAATAAACATTGCTACTCCAAAGAAGGAAAGCATTAATTCAATACGACTATATGTATCTCCATAAAGTATAGCTAATGTCGTATTTGGATAAATAATCGTTGGTATCAAAACACCTGCTCCTAATAAAATAGCTGCTTTATCAACTTTGAGGTTTATCCCCTCATGCTTTAGTTCCCTAAAAAATGCCTGAACAATAATTCTAATAACACCCTTAAATACTTCAAAATATTTTAGAAGGCCATAGATTAAACCAATGGTTGCAATGGTATAGAAGTTTTTAGCAAATGCTAATACACCTGTAATCATCAAGGCATATGACAGCTGAAATATGCCAACTTTGGCATATTTTGAATAGAATTTATAAAATGATTTCCTGGGTGGATGAAGATAATCAGTTTGATTTATTCTAGCCGCCCAAAAACCTGAATTTAATAAACCAATGGCGGCAAATATTATATAAAAATATATACTTAAATCTGCTAGCCAATAACTAGTAATAATGATTGCTAAGTTAGGCAATGCCACCCTTATTAATGATAAACGTGCTGCGATAATGGGCTCACCTTTCCCATATAAAGCATAATCTCCATTAAGGGCGACTAGGGGAGCAAATATTAAAATTAGTTTAGAAACCTCCCATTTGTATAAAAGGCTCACTATACCGAAAGATAATAATATGAGACCGAGGGTAATTCGCGAAGATTGGGCTAATTGATAATTGCTTCGCCAACCTTTTGTTTTAGCGACATTACGATTTACAGATAACTGTATCCCAAAAGAAATTATAGTAGCCATTAATAGAATATAAGAATCGACTATTCCCATATAGCCAGATGACTCCTCTCCTAAATTTCTTAATACTACATTAACAGCAAGTAAAGAAAGGATTTGTGCTGATCCAGTATATAAAGCAATCCAAAAAACTCGTTTCAGCATTTATAAAAAGGGAAGAGGGTTATATTCACTTTTATTTAAGGTACTATTCTGCCTTGACAATAAAATTTCAAAGTTAAGCATTTATTTCCTCTTGAAGTTGGGTAAAATTAGCACTATCTGCTCAATGATTTATAAACATTATTGTCAGTTATTAAATTATGTTTATTCGAAGATATCACTTTGATAATAATTTGTTCAAATGCTTGATTAAAATGAAATGGGTCATCGAAATATCGTTTGTCTTCTGTCATATTATTTTCAAAGTTAAAATCAAAAACATTCGTACTTAGCGAGGACAAATCATTTATAAATTGCTCATTTTCTTTTTGAAGATTATATTCTTCAATCTTCTTCTGAAGATCAGTATGGGTAGGTGGTATGAAAAAAATCAGTTGAATATTTTCAGCGCTACAGTATTCAGATATTTCACGAAGGTTTTCGTAATAGATTGATGGGTATTTGTAATTTTTGTAAAAATCAGGACCAGAAGTAATAAGTTGATGACGCCAAAATTCCTCTCTTGAAAAGGGAGGCTTTTCAATTTCAATTTGTTTTTTCGTAATCAAACTTTGTAGAATAAAGAAGGTAGCTTTTATGCAGTACTTACTTGTAATATAAGATACTTTTGATTTCCTAAGTTCATTTGCTTCACTTACTGTATTTCTAGCATTTAAGGCATTATACAGATTAAAATTAATACCTATATAAATCTTTTTAAGCTTATGAATCTCATTAACAATCCAAAATGTTTCAACTATTTCTTCAATCGTACCTGCACCATAAGCCAAATTAGTTATTTCTTCATTTGCAATACTGTCAAAGCTCTCCTTAGATAGATGATTTGCTCTTGAATCGCCTAATACAATAATATCAGTAGGGCTATAATAATATTGCTGTAATTTGTATAAGGG
>NZ_SMLV01000047.1 GCF_009711525.1 Fulvivirga lutimaris | reverse complement strand
GTGTTCTCCCAATGAATTAAGTACATACTTGTAGTTATTTAGAGATGAATCGAACTTCCCTCTTAACACATCATCCATTCTATTAGAGCCATCAGTCATGATGGCCCCTTCCCTTCCGCCCATATACAAATAAACTTTAACACCGTTTAATCCAGAACTTAATTGGGTGTTAGCAAACACACTCTCGCTAAACCCATAAGAGGGGGAAAATATTCCGTAGTTTGCAATCTCATCAGCATAAACTAACATGAAATAATGACTAATTAATCCTCCCATAGAACTACCAAACATGTAGGTATTCTTGGCATCAGGTTTAGTCCTATATTCAGCATCTATAAAAGGCTTGACATTGTTTATTACAAATTTTGCATATTCCTGACCTTTAGCCACGCCAAAACTATCATTTGACCACGGACTATACTCTTTCATTCGTTCTACTCCAGCATTATCGATTCCTACAACAATAAACCTTAAACCATATTCATTATAAATTTCTTGGAGACTTTCATCAACACCCCATTCATCTGCGTACGCAGTAGCATCACTAAATAGGTTTTGTCCGTCATGCATGTAAATGACTGGGTAATTTTCTTCTGAGGTAGAATAATCAGAAGGCACAAGAACTCTAACAGTTCTATTATACCTTTCAGAAGGGTAATAAATCTCTTCTATTATTAAATTATATCCCGTAGGCTCTTTATCGCTATCAATTCTTTTGGGACTATCTTCAT
>NZ_SMLV01000196.1 GCF_009711525.1 Fulvivirga lutimaris | reverse complement strand
CTCTTCAATAATATAATTCAGATTATCCTTCAGAATTAATGATCGATTGAAAGTAGGAATGAGGATATCTAACAATTCCATTGCACTAACTTTATTCAATTTCATGTGTTGAAGATATGGCTTTGATCAATTTTGAATTATCACCCCAAAACTCCAGTGGCTCAAGCGTATTATAAGAAAAGAATCCAAGGTTTAACATAATCTCACTTTGCGGATGATTTTTATATAGGTAATTTTTTATAAAATTTTCAAGTGTTACCGGGTTGTTTGAGCAACAATTAAAAACACCATTTACATTTGTTTTTACAGCCAATTCAACAATCATTTTAGCCAAATCTTCTACGCGAATATAATCTCTAACCTGTTGACCCGGAGACATATTAAAATACTGATTTTTTTCAGCAATTGCTTTCTCCAATTGTGGAATTATTGAAAATTCGGATTGTCCTTCTCCATACACATAGAATATTCTCAGCCATTTAACTTGTGCTTTCAACTCATTAAAAATATATTTTCTTAATTCATCTTTGGCACTCCCATAAGCCGTGACTGGTCTGGGTTTTAAATCTTCTGTTAATTTACCCTCTTGCAAACCATATTCAAAACAAGTTCCAGCAATTGTGATGTTCTTGGATGAATCTAAGGCCTGATCAACAAACCTCTTCTGAGCTGAAAGCACTTCATCAAGGTGTATAACGTCATTGTATTTATGTATTAGCGGCCAGGACAAATGAATAATTACATCATAAGGTTTTGCAAAAGTAATATCATGACCTTCATCCCATATATCATGGTGAACTGGTACTACATTTTTTACTCCTTGCATGTCAAAGCCAGCAGGCCGTCTACATCCTGCATATATAACAGATTGCGGAAAGGAAGAAGAAAAAGCGCTTACAACATGCCTTCCAATAAATCCAGTTGCACCTGTAATTAGAACATTCATTAAATCTGCTTATATAATTGTTAACTCTGGAATCGCCATTACAAAATGACCTCCCCAATCCTTGATGTAACTTAAATCTTTGACAATTTCATGCTTTAAATTCCAGGGTAAAATGACAATATAATCTGGTTTCTTCGATTTTATTTTTTCCAGACTTTCAATTGGAATATGACTCCCAGGCATTAACATGCCTTGTTTATGAACATTAGCATCGCAGCAAAAATCGATTAAATCATTCTTAATTCCACAATAATTTAGAAATGTATTTCCTTTGGCAGCAGCCCCATAGGCTATGACTTCCTTTCCCTCAGATTTAGCATTTATTAGAAATTGAAGAAATTGAAGCTTAATGGCCATCGCCTTTTTTTCAAGTCCGTGATAATAATCCAGCTTATTTATTCCTAACCCTATTTCTTCATTAAGAAGACTTTTAACATCGGAAGTAACTGGATGGCTTCCATCTTTATAATTTCTAACAAATACACGAAGCGATCCGCCATGTGTTTTAAGCTTTTCTACATCAAAAATTTCTAGTCCATGTTTTTCAAAGATCTTAGAAACAGAATAAAGCGACAGATAGGAAAAATGTTCATGATAAATTGTATCAAATTGGTTGTTTGCAACAAGTTCAACTAAATGAGGAAATTCAAAAGTGCAAATTCCATTATCAGATAAACTTTCTTTAACTCCACTCACAAAATCGTTGATATTAGGAACATGAGCCAGCACGTTATTACCAATAATCAAATCTGCCTTTTTCTCATTGAATTTCTCTTTAGCCAATTCAATTCCAAAAAAATCAATTATAGTATCAATTCCCTTAGCGACTGCCACTTCAGCCGTGCTTCTAGCAGGCTCGATGCCACAGACATTAACATCATAGTCCTTGAAATACTGCAAGAGATAGCCATCATTTGATGCAATCTCCACAATTAGTGCGTCACTTCTGAACTTAAATCTCTTCATCATCATTTCTACATACTCTTTCGAGTGCGTTAACCACGATTTTGAAAATGAAGAAAAATATGGATAGTCATTTGTAAATAAGTCTGAGGAAGACTGATAATCCTGAGTTTGAACCAAAAAGCAATTTTCGCAAACCTTTACTATCAGTGGAAAGGTTGTTTCTGGAAGGCTTAACTTCTCTTTAGCAAGAAATGCATTTGACACCGGGCTATGTTGCAAATCAATAAATGTATAATTTAATGGATGATCACAAAATCGGCATTCGTTCATTTCAATAATATTTTAAGCTTAAAATTAATTACAATCTTCTAAGATATTCTGAAAATTGCTTTTTGGTGTAATCGAGGCTAGAAGAATTATTATTTGCATAATTACTGTACCAGTCTATAGTCCATTTTATAGATTCTTCCACTGACAATTTAGGTTCCCATTGAAGGCCTTTATTTGCCTTTCTGCTATCTAGGCTTAAGTATTTTGCTTCCTTTTTAGCATTTTGACTTTCTGATATTTCAATACCGCCACTGCCCCAACAATCAACGGCAAGTTTTGACATATCAGAAACTGTAAATACATCATTGGATAGAGGCCCAAAATTATATGCTCCTTGAAAATGCTCGTTGCCCGTATTGAGCATAACGGCCAACCTGAGATAACCATACAAAGGATCAAGAACATGCTGCCAAGGGCGCACTGAATTTGGATTTCTTAGTTTTATCGGGTCTCCGTCTATTAATGCCCTGGCTATATCTGGTAGTAATCTATTCTCGGACCAATCTCCGCCACCAATCACGTTACCCGCTCTAGCCGTAGCTATGTACTGATTACTATTTTTAAAAAAACTACCTCTAATTGAACTTGTGATTATTTCAGCACATGCCTTACTAGCACTGTACGGATCGTGACCACCAAGCGGATCATTTTCAGAAAATGTATGATTCTGTTCTTCATTTTCGTATACTTTGTCAGTTGTCACGATTACAATGGAACACTCATTTTTTAATTTTGATAATGACATTAGCAGGTTAGCCGTCCCAATTCCATTGACCTCAAAAGTATAGTTTGGTTGTGAATAGGATTTTAAAACTAAGGATTGTGCAGCCAAATGGAATACATAATGTGGTTGGTAATCCAAAATAGTTTCATTCAACTTATCTTTATCTAGAATATCACCATAAACTGACTCACACAACAAATGTCCTTCTATCTGATCAAAAAGACCATTTTTTTCTGGCGGTAAAGAATAACCACGAACCTTTGAGCCCAGCTCGGTTAAGATTGTAAGTAACCAGCTACCCTTAAAACCAGTATGACCAGTCACCAGAATCCTCTTATCCTTAAAAGCACTTCTTATGTCCAAACTTTCCATGGCCTATTCTGAATCCATAATTGCTCCAATTCATTTTTATCCCTTAGTGTATCCATGCATTTCCAAAAGCCAGTATGCTTAAATGCTACTAACTCCTCAGCTTTTTGCAAATCTTTCATGGGTTGTTGTTCCCATGCAATGTTAGTCATGTCTCCATCTAGATACTTAAATATTTTATAATTCAGAACAAAAAAACCTCCATTTATCCACTCACTTCTATCTTGGGGTTTCTCTACAAAACTTATTATACCTCCTTCATCATCTGTAACTATCGAGCCGAATCTTCCTGGTGGTTGAACCGCAGTGACAGTAGCCATTTTACCATGGTTTTTATGAAAATTAACCAACTCATTCAAATTAATATCAGAAACCCCATCTCCATAAGTAAGCATAAAGTCCTCTTGCCCAAGATAATCCTTTATCAATTTTAATCTTCCAGCCGTTTGAGTAAAATGTCCCGTTTCTACCAATGTGACTTTTATATTCTCCTTTGAACTTTTGTGAATCTCTATTTCCTGAGTCCCCAGATTTACAGTTACATCTGCATTGTGTAGAAAGTAATTAACAAAATACTCCTTTATAACATATCCCTTATAACCCAAGCAGACAATGAATTCATTGAATCCGTAATTCTGGTATATCTTCATAATATGCCATAAAATAGGTTTACCCCCTATTTCAATCATAGGTTTTGGTTTAAGATGTGATTCTTCGGATATCCTAGAACCAAGTCCTCCAGCAAATATTACAGTCTTCATTGCTCTGGTTTTAATAAAAGACAAATCATTTTTTTAAAATCAATTATTTCCATCTTATATGGAAAATAAAATATAAGCACAAACAGAGCGAAGAAAGCAAATCCTTGAAGAAAAAATGCCTCTATCAAGGAAAAGGAATCAAATAACTCTAACCCGTTTAATAATACACAACTTGCCAAAGTTAAAATAAATGGAAGTATAATGCTTTTGAATAAATAATTTAAGTCCCAAACAAATAAATCTTGGCTAAACATTAGCGTTATTGCCAAATCTATAAATCTATAACAAATCCAAGCATATAAAAACCCCTCTATACCCCAATAAAAACCTATAGGATACGCTAAGATCAGTATTAGTTTTCTATAAAGTTCGAGTTTTAAACTGCGAGAAACATTTCCACCTGCCTCTAAAGCAGAATTAATCAATGCACAGATAGGATAAGTAAAAGTTGCGACAATAAGTATTTTAAAATATAGTACTGATGGAAGCCATTGATCAGAAAATAACAAAATAATAATTTCTTCAGCTGTCACAAATAGCCCGCCACTAATCAATAATGAAAAAATAACAGCAATACGTACATATTTTTTTAAAACAGAATTGAATTCAGCAGGTTTATGTTGTAATCTACTTAGTGCTGACAGTAGCACACTCCGCAAACTTTGAGAGCTATAATTCTTTACTATTTGCTCTAAAGATTGAGCTCTTGTATAATATCCAAGGGCTGCAGGACTAAATAATTTCCCAATTATTAGAATGTCTAATCG
>NZ_SMLV01000176.1 GCF_009711525.1 Fulvivirga lutimaris | reverse complement strand
CAACTTAAAAACGCTAAAAATGAAATAATATTAGGGCAAACCAATGGTGTTAGACTACTAACTTTTTCAGGGAACAAGGTCTCGGAAAAAGAATTATTATCATTTTCCAACAAGGACCAAATTGTGAAAGGCATTGTAGAGGACAATAATGGAGCCTTATGGATTAGCGCCAAAAATAATGGATTGTATAAATTAGAAGATTTCCATTCTGACAGTCCTGTTATAACATTCTATGGCAAAGAACAGGGGCTTCCTGAAGCCGGTGAATGGCCAATCACATCATGTAGGCAAGGTCTGCTGGTTGGCACCTCTAAAGGTATTTTCAATTTAGATGCAAATTCAAACACCTTTAAAAAAAGTGTATTATCTAACGGGAATATTCAAACACTCACTTCCATTTATGATAGTGTAATTTATGTAAGCATAAAGAATAGCACTGGATCAATAGATATTGAAAAAATAACATTGACCAATCATGAAATAGTTGAAAGAGTTTCTACACCATTTAAAAGAATTGTAACCTCCAACGTAACTGCCATTTTCCCTGATCAAAATGACATAGTCTGGTTCGCCACGCCAGAAGGTGTTTATTCATTTGATGAAAACATTAAAAAAGACTACACCATACCTTACAACACATTAATTCGAAAGGTTGTAAATCAGGATTCTGCCATTTTTAATGGCACCTATTCTCAATCAATTTCCGGGAAATTAGCACCTGAAATTGTAACCGATCAACCATCAAACTATATCACTTCTTTAACTTTCGATCGAAACTCAATTCGGTTCGAATATGCCTCCGCATTTTACGAACTACCAGAAAGAACCGAATACAGCTACTTCTTAGAAGGAAATGACAAACAATGGTCATCATGGAGTACAGAACATATCAAAGAGTACAATAATTTGAGCCCGGGCAATTACACTTTTAAGGTCAAGGCCAAAAACATCTATGATCTCGAGGGCGAAATTGCCAGCTACAAATTTGTAGTTTTAGCACCATGGTATCAGACTTCATGGGCATTTGTGTTGTTCACTTTCAGTGGTGGAATGCTTCTTTGGTTCATCGTTCTTGCCTATTCGTACAGGGTGAGGCAGCATCGTAAAAAGTTAAAGCTTATTGTGGCAGACCGGACCTTTGAAGTAATCTCTCAGAAAAAAGAGATAGAAAAACAGAATGACTTACTAAAAGAACAAAACGAGCAAATTTCGAATCAAAGGGATGCGATTAATGTAAAAAATGAAGAGCTTGAGCTATCGCAGGAAGAAATTCTTAAAATCAATAAAAAGCTGCAAGAGTTAAATGGCCTTTTGGAAAAAAAGGTTGAACAGCGTACATCAAGAATAAAGCAAACGCTGCAACAGTTGCAGCAGACCAATGCCGAGTTGGACACATTTATATATCGTGCTTCTCATGACCTCAAAGGTCCCATCAGCAGAATTCACGGTTTGACTTCACTGGCCAAGCTTGAATCAACCAGTCCCAATGACCGTAAGTACTATGACTTGATAGAACTAGTAGCCAAAGACATGAACAAGTTACTAGCTAAGCTTACTCAGGTTCATGAGGTTGTTCACGCCACAGTTGACAAAGAATTGATTGACCTCCCCGTACTCATCAGTGAGGTTAGAAATAATATAAACTTTCTTGATCAAAGCGGAGACATCAAATACTCCTTTGATTTAAAAAGTACGCTTCAGGTAAAATCAGATCCATTTCTTTTAACAATTGTTCTTACCAATTTGATGGAAAATGCACTCATATTTAGAAAAAACAGTGTTAGTGATCATCAAATTACTGTAAAAGCAGATGAAGATAAAGAGAGCTATTATATTGAAGTAATTGATAATGGTTTGGGCATTGATGAATCACATTTAAACAAAGTGTTTAATATGTTTTTTAGAGGATCAGATCAATCCAAAGGCAGTGGTCTTGGTTTATATCTGGTAAAGGTAGCTGTTGAAAAACTGCATGGCGAGATATCAGTAACCAGTGACCTAAATGATAAGACCACCTTCTTTGTCAAGTTTCCTAAATAGAATTTAAGCAATAGAAGTTAGGTAGCCTTTAAGTGCGACTAGAAAGTCCTCAATGTCTTTTCTGTAAAGATCACCTAGTACGGAAAGTCTAAAAGTTGCCGATTTGGCTCCTTTGCCTGGATATATTGTAAATCCTTTCTCATACAAATAATCATGCATTGCATCAAAGTTGTAATTTGGATGCTTAGGTTCCATAATGGCTAATAATATCTTAGACTGTTGCCCATATGGCAACAAAAAGCTTAAGCCAAGATCCTGTAAACCTTCAACTAACAATTCCCAATTGTCCTTATAGCGATTCCATCTCCCCTCTTCACCTTCTTCAAGGTACTCATCAATAGCTTGTCTCAATGCATGGCAAACCTGAACGGGTGGAGTAAATTGCAGTTGCCCGGTCTTTTCAAAACCTACATACTGATTGTAGATATTAAAATAGAATGACCTTTTCTGCTCACTTAATTTGGACAATAAATCAACTTTAAAAATAACAAACGCTAGGCCTGCCATTCCCTGAATACAATTATTAGAAGACGACACTATGTACTCGGCCTGCCACTTTTTAGCATTAATAGGAATACCTGCATAGGAGCTCATACAATCTACAATAACCTCCACCCCATATTTATGAGACAGGTAACAAATCTCCTGAATAGGGTTAAGCATACCTGTTGTAGTCTCATGATGCACAACCGCCAGATGACTCACATCATCATTCTCCTTTAACAGACTTTCAATTGCGTCAAGGCTCGGATAGTCGCCATATTCCAGCTGATACTTAACCACGTCAATATCAAAGGTTTGAGCAAGTTTGATCATACGTGTGCCATAAGCACCATTTTCAACAACTAATAGCTTCTTCCCTTTAGGTACAGCAGATGTTATAGCCGCCTCTAGTCCTCCTGTTCCGCTTGCAGCAAATAATGCTGCTACATACTCACCTTCACCATGAATAACTTTTACCAAATCATTCTTAATTCCTTCTATTAATGCTCCGAACTTCTCTTCTCTTGGACAAATATCTTCAACCACCATGGCATTTTTTACCGAGACTGTAGTAGTTGCCGGACCAGGATTTAACAGGATTTTTCTTTCTACTTTTTTCACTTTTCAGAAGGATTAGTCCAAACCCAAAATTGTCCCAGATTTTGAAAGGTTCTATAAACCAAGAGCATAATGCTGACTGATAAATAAATCATCAAAACATAAAAAGTATTGCCTTCATACAATGATGGCATTGTATATATGATGATAAGAAACAATGGTGTAAAAAGGCCAGGACTTCTTTCTATCCCGTCTATTAAATGACCAACCATTATCTTACCTAAATACGCAGTTGAATACAAGGTCATAATGAAAACCAATTGTGAAGGACTAAAAAGACAAACTCCAAACCCAGCTATTAATATCATTATCACTAAATACATGAAAATGCTATACCTCACATTTGGTATTCTCATTATTGCCTTGATAAACGTCAACGCTGAACCAATAACAATTAAAACCATAATAACTTCCATTACAGTCAATCCTGCCACAAGCTCCATTTGATATAAATCATAAATCGATGGGAAATAGCCCGCAATTATTAAAAAACAACCGAGAATGACTCCCTCTAACGAGCCAAGTTTTTCAAAAAATATCCACCCTGTCTTAAACTGTTCGTAGAAAACGACAATATGGGCCATATAAGAAAGTAACACAACCACAGCGACCAGCCAGATATTGGTAATCGAAAAAAGATTAAAAAAGATCAGCATCAAAAAGCCATTGTTAAATGACCCAAAATAATGATCGCAAAACTCGCCTAGTGCTGACCCTGTGCCTGTTCTCTTTGCTTGAGCACCATCCAGATGATCTCCAATTAAGTATGTAAAAAGCAAGACTGGGATTACAATAAAGTTAAGCTTCCCCAGCACTTCCTGATCAAAAGACAAGTAAAGGGCAATGTAAAAAAACCAATTTGAAATAATTGTAATAATGTTGGCAGGAATAGCCCAAGGCACCAGGTCTACAGTCGGCTCAATAAATATTTTTT
>NZ_SMLV01000168.1 GCF_009711525.1 Fulvivirga lutimaris | reverse complement strand
AATTAAATGACTCATCAATTGTACCATCAGCGTTTAATTGTATCATATCGTTGAATGAGGAGCCGTTAAAGCTGTTAAAATCGCCACCAACTATAATTTTATCATTTGTAAGAATTTTTAATTCACTTGTATAGGTTCCATAAGAGTCAGGTCCAGAGTTATTATTGAATGTTTCATCAATTGTCCCATCGATATTAAATCTTATAATACCATTTGATGATTCAGTCAAGCAAACAATTTTACCACTAGATTGAACCCCTATATCATGGACATTAATTAGGTTAATGGAAACGTTGAATGTTTCATCGATTGTCCCATCATAATTCAATCTTAGTAAGTCGTTATATTCTTCAAAGTATCCTGCAACGTAAATTTTATTCAATTCCTTGTCATAAACAGCATCATATATATTGCTGAATCCCTTAGATATTTTTGAAATGTTTTCTGAAAACTCTTGATCTAAGGTGCCATCTGTCTCTAACCTAACAAAGCGCCTAACAGCTTCATCATCTACTGATGAGAGGTCTCCAGAAAGGATAACCTTGTCATCAGGTAAAACCATCATAAACCTAATTTGAGGTAAACCTTTTAGTTTAGGTTTAAAGTTAGGGTCAATAATTTGACCTTTTCCAACGGTTAATGACAATACAAGTAGAGGTAATAGCCAATATTTTTTCATAAAGTTTTATTAGAATAAAGGCAATTATAATTTATCTAAATAAATATTGTATCTCTTCGAATTAAAAAATAATATAATATTTTATTCATATTTTTATTATTGACTGAATAATAGGTAGTTACGAAATAAGTAGGTAGAATAAATTAACCCTCATAATATATCTACTCTAAAATTATTTCTATATTTAAATGTTTGAAAAAGCTGTCTGCCATATTTTTAATAATGTTACTGACCTCTTCTTGGTGCGCCAGCTACTTTACATTGCGCATTATTGACAACGTTGTGATGCAAAATAAACTGTCTGTAAATCAGCTGAAATTATCAGAAAAGATAACTGAATCTTTGGGTCTATCTGGAGATATTGTTCTAAAACAAACTGATATTGATTATAAGCTTTCTTTAGGTTATGCCGCACCTTTTATCATCGCACATGATGAAAATTATTATGAGGTAGTTGAAGAGCCTGTTAATGTAGAGATTAATAATAGCTTGTTGAAGTTTGTAAAAGTACCCAACTCAGAAACCAATAACGTTTCCTTCATTGTGAGTAATCTTTTTCAGACATATGTTCATGATGTAAATAATCTTTATACTACACGATTTTTAGCAGATAGCAAGCTTACTTTTTCTGCATATCGTAATAATAACTACTCTAGCTACCTTTCTGTAGCAGTTCCTCCACCCAGGGTTTAATTTTCATTTCTTATTTAACTGATAGGTTTTTTCGCTATCAGCATTAATGCCTGCATTTAAACTAATGCAGCAAAACTTAATATTTATGAAAATTTGAACTCAATAAAATGAAAAATATATACTCATTAACAATACTATTATTTATCGCTGTAAGTATTAATTCTTACGGGCAAGGTTGTGTAGCCATAAGAGGTAATGGCTATAGTGGTGGCTTGAACAGTGGCATTGGTTTGTCTAAAGGTGAATTTAATGCGCAATTGGGATACCGACATTTTAAATCTTACAAGCACTTTAGAGGCAGTCACGAGGAAGTTGAGCGTGTGGAAAATGGCACAGAGGTAATTAACAAATCTAGTTTTGTAGACCTCTCTCTTAGATACGGTATTACAGACCGCTGGTTTACCAATATCATATTGCCATATGTTAATCATGACAGATCTTCGATGTATGAGCATGGAGGAAACCCTCCAAATGGCCTTGGTGAAAGACATACAACTGCATCAAGCGGACTTGGAGATATTCGAATAGGTGCAGGTTTTTGGCTCTGGGAACCAGGCAAGCATGACTTTAACTATTCATTAGGTCTTGGGCTTAAATTGCCTACAGGCAGCTATGACTATGAAGATACTTTCTACAATCAAGGTGATAACAGAGATCAAAATGTTAAAAGAGTGGTTGATCAGTCTATTCAGCCCGGAGACGGTGGTACAGGTTTAGCTCTTGATATTCAGGGGTATCAAAAGATTAATCACCGTTTCGGAATCAATACCTCTGTATACTATCTCTTTAACTTTCAGGAAACCAATGGTGTACTCACCAGAAGTGGAAGAAGCAAGTTTTCTGTTCCTGATCAATTTGCTGTTCAGGTAGGTAGTTACTACGCTACCATGAAGGGGTTCAGTCTTTATCTGGGAGGTAGAGTTGAAGGCGTTCCTGCTAAAGATTTAATAGGTGGAGATGCAGGCTATAGAAGACCAGGATATGCTGTTTCATTGGAGCCAGGTGCTGGATACGCTTATAAAAACTGGTCTTTGTTCGCTAGTGTTCCCATTGCAATGTATAGAAATCGTATTCAGAGCTACGAAGACAAAGTAAGAACTCAGGAAACAGGTGTTTATAGACATGGAGATGCTGCTTTTGCTGATTACCTGGTTAATGTAGGTGTTAGTTTCCGTTTTGGTGGAGCTAATCAAGATGCAACGGTTGTGAAAGATAACCCGTTTTATAATTAATACTAGTTTGGTTTCTGATTGTTTCAGATCAGAACAGTGCCATGTTCCATTATGGAACATGGCATTTCTTTTTATACCCATAAACTATCCTTAGAGTTGTGTGAGGGCTATTTTTAAATTAGGTACACCATTTGGTAATCATGAAAAGGAATAGAACTAATTTTATACTCATGATCAAAAACTACCTCAAAATAGCCTTAAGAAACCTGCAGAAGAATAAAGCTTTTTCTATTATTAACATTCTTGGAATGACCATAGGGATGTCATCATTCATGCTGATAGGTATTTTTGTTTGGGAGGAATCACAGTACGATAATTATTATAAAGATAAAGATCGAACTTATCGTTTATATGATATTTTAACCTCTGACAATGGGCAGGTGAGCTACTTACCAACTATTCCTCCAGTCTTTGGTCCTAAGTTATTGAGCGATTATCCAGAAGTGGAGTCTACTCTGCGCATAATGGATTTGAAGCAAGATGTACTTATTACCATAGAAGGTGAGAGTGCATATTACAAGGGCGCAGTCTATTCAGAAGCTTCAATATTTGATATGATGGATGTCGACTTGATATCAGGAAATCAGGAGACAGCTTTAGAAAGGCCAAATACTATAGTCATCTCTGAGTCTTTTGCAAATACCCTTTTTGGAAGTAAGGACGCAGTTGGTGAAAGCATTGAACTTAGCCAACAGCCCTATGAAGTGACAGGTGTTTACGCAGACTTTTCTAATCATAGCCATCTCAATCCTCCAATGATATTGTCTTTTGCATCATTTACACAGTACATGCCCGAGACTAGAATGAACGATTGGATATGGCATCAGTTCTATACTTATGTGAAGTTTAAGAACCCTATTGACGTTAGCGATTTTGAGTCTAAGCTTAATGATATGGTTGCTGATAATGCACCCCCGAAGGAGAAATTTGGACTAGTATATGAATCCCATATTCAGAATATTTCTGATATATATTTAAAATCAAGCATGTTTGAGCGTGATATGGCTAAAAGGGGAAATATTACGACACTCTATGCTTTATCAGCTTCAGC
>NZ_SMLV01000376.1 GCF_009711525.1 Fulvivirga lutimaris | reverse complement strand
GAGATTTGTTTTAACCTTTTCATATCGCTACAGATTTTATCACATAACCAATTTAAATAATAATTTCATTTTCCCCGGATTTATTCCGGGGTCTCTTCATTCCCGGTTAATAGAAATTACATTAAAGAGGTGCTGGAATAAATCCGGCAAGGGCTGGAGGCATAATTATTCACCACCCACATAAATCCATACCCTACTTTAGATTACTTATTGTATTTTTATTCAAACACAATCAATCTCAACCTATGCGACCATTCTACGCTTTGCTCCTGCTTATCCTTGTTTCATTTAATGCTTACGCTCAGTCACTTACTGATGAAGCATTCGAAAATATAAAATTCCGCTTTATCGGGCCTGAAGGCAATCGGGCCATTGCGGTAGCTGGTGTTCCTGGCAATGAATATATTTCGTACATTGGCGCTGCCAGCGGTGGTCTATGGAAAACTACGGACCGTGGGTTGAATTGGGACCCGATATTTGACGATCAGGAAGCTTCTTCCATAGGTTCTGTCGCATTGGCCCCGAGCGATCCTGATCAGGTGTGGGTAGGCACAGGTGAGACCTTTGTGATTCGTCCCGCCCATGCTATGGGTGATGGTATTTATAAATCTTCCGATGCAGGAGCCACCTGGACCAACATGGGCCTTGAGAAATCTGGCCGCATTGGTCGCGTAATTATTCATCCAACGGATACCAATATTGTTTATGCCGCTGTACTTGGCCATACTTATGGACCTCAGCAGGATAAAGGTGTTTACAAAACCACCGATGGTGGCAAAAGCTGGGAAAAAATATTGTTTGTTGATGAAGGCACCGGGGCGGCAGATTTAGCGATGGATCCGCAAAATCCTAATATCCTTTATGCCGCCATGTGGAGTATCAATATCAATACCTGGGGATTGAGAAGCGGGGGAGCCGGAGGAGGTATCTACAAATCTACTGATGGTGGAGCGTCATGGGAGCCTATGACCAAAAACGGTTTGCCCGGAGGCGCAGAGCACCCGGTGGGTAAAACCGCAGTGGCGGTATCGCACAGTAATCCTAATGTGGTTTATGCATTATTTGAGATAGAAAGTCCTGCATTGTACCGTTCTGATGACAAAGGCCAGTCATGGACCTTGCAGACCAGAAATCATGACATAGCAGAAAGAGCCCCTTACTACACCCGATTGACAGTGGCGCCTGACAATCCCGATGAAGTATATTGCCTGAGTGTAAAATTCTCAAAATCGGTAGATGGTGGAAAAACCTTTAAATCAGGCTATCAGGCAGGTGGTGATAACCATGACATCTGGATTGACCCTACTATGCCTAACAGGATAATGGTAGCTCATGATGGCTGCGCAAGTTTGAGCTACAACCGTGGTGAGAGCTATCAGCGTATTGTTTTGCCTATCGCGCAGATGTATCATGTGGCTACTGACGATCAGGTGCCTTATAATGTGTTCGGTAACCGACAGGATGGTTATAGTTATATGGGCCCTTCTAACAGTATGCAGGGCTACATTCCTATCGGACTTTGGAAAGGTGTTGGTGGCTGTGAGAGTGGGTTCGCCAAACCTGATCCCGTTGATAATACCATCATTTGGTCGGGATGTTATGACGGTGGCCTGGAGCGATATGATTTGAAAACTGGAATGGCGAGGGATGTAAGAGTATGGCCAGAGGCTGGCTATGGCTGGGCGCCTAAGGACATGAAATACCGCTGGCACTGGAATTTTCCTTTGAGCTTTTCACCACATACCAAACATAGGGTTTATGTGGGCAGCCAGTTTGTACACAAGTCGGATGATGGTGGCCAAAGCTGGCAAATCATTAGCCCTGACCTTACGCTCAATAGAAAGGACCATCAGGAGAGCTCTGGTGGTGTGGCCATTGATAACCTGATGACTTTTGACGGGTCTACACTTTTTGCCATTGAAGAATCTCCCATCGAGGCTGGGGTAATCTGGGTCGGTAGTAATGACGGCCAGGTGAACATTACCAGAAATGGTGGTGAATCCTGGGAAAATGTAACGGCTAATTTTGAGGCCTTGCCAGAGTGGGGAACCGTGGCCAATATAGAGCCATCGAAATACAAAAAAGGAAAGGCTTATGTTACCATTGATCTGCATCAGATGGGTGATTTTGATACTTATGTCTACATGACTGAAGATTATGGCAAGTCGTGGAAGAAAATCTCTGATGGTATTCCAAAGAGTGTTCATGGTTTTGCGCACTGCGTTAGGGAAGATAAAAAGAAGGAAGGAGTGCTTTATTTAGGGGTTGACAACGGCCTATACATTTCTGTCAATGAAGGAGCCGATTGGCTCAAAATGAAGAATAACCTGCCGCCAGCACCTGTTTATTGGATTGACCATCAGGAGCGTTTTGATGATTTGGTAGTTGGGACTTATGGCCGTGGCTATTATATCTTTGACAATATAAGTGTGGTTCGGGAATATGCCGATAAGACCAATAATGAGCATTATTTACTCCCTCAGCGCGAGGCATACAGGTTCAACAGACAACAATCTATAAAAACAGATGGGCCGAGTTTTAACAGTGGTTCAAACCCGCGTTATGGCGCTGATATTAATTATTACTTAAAAGATTCAGTTCAGGCTTTTATTACCGTTGAAAATTTGCAGGGTGAGGAAATTAGAAAAATTGATGTGACAAAAAATGGCGCAGGACTAAACCGTGTTTTCTGGGATTTGCGCTATGAGCCTACCTATAAACCAAAGCTTAGGACAACCCCTCCGGGAAGACCGTGGGCTCAGCTGAATGGTGAGGGTTGGCGACCGCTGGTTACGTGGGATCTAGATCTTTGGAGAGGACAGTTTGGGCCAAGAGTACTGCCGGGAGATTATGTTGTTAAGCTGAAAGTTGATGGCAAGGAGTATGTTCAAAAACTGACGGTGCTGGCAGACCCCAAATCGGAAAGCTCAATAGAAGATATGCAGAAGCAGCTGGCGCTTGGTTTGGAGCTAAGGGATGCCATGAATTTGGCCGTGGTAAGTATCAATAAAGTAGAGGTGATACGTGCTGAGCTGGCTGATATTATATTAAAACTGACGAATAAGAATGATCTTGAAGTTGCTCGTCAGATTGATGCGAAGGCCACTTCAATAGCTTCGAAATTGTATGATATACAATTGACAGGGGCACGTGAAGACGCTTTCAGAAATCCGATGATGTTGTATGGAAGACTAAGTTCTCTGGCCAGTGATTTGATTGGCAATGGTGCGGATTTCCCTCCTACCGATCAGCAGGTGGAAGTTAAAGGCATTTTAAAGAAAAGGCTGGAGCAGGTGGTCAGTGATTTGGATGCCTTGATAGAAAAGGATATTGCTACATTCAACAAAAGGCTAAATAAGAAGGACAAGATCATAAATCTGGAAAATAAGAGTCAGGATTAGGTTATTTATTAATAACATCCTTCCCCGGCCCTGTTCCGGGGTCTTTCTATTTTAAGCTTCTCAGCATTGAGATGCCTGCCTGTCGGCAGACAGGCCGGAACAGGTCCGGCAAGAGCCTCTTCTTGTTCAAGGTTTTTGGCTCACAGGCCTTGAACTTTGATCAGTCTAAGCGGTTATATTAATATGAAGCCAAAGCCTATTAAACCAAAGATTGGTCAGGAGTCGGTATGGGATTATCCCAGACCGCCTAAACTTGAACCGGTAAGCAAGCAAATTCAAATTTATTTTGGAGGCGAATTAATAGCGGATACAACCGAAGGTTATAGGGTGTTAGAAACAAGTCATCCGCCTGTTTATTATATTCCTTTAAAAGACATTAAGACAGAATACTTAAAACCTTCGAGTCAGCACTCTTTTTGTGAATGGAAGGGAGAAGGTAATTATTATCACTTGCAGGTTGGTGACCGCAAAGAGCTAAATGCAGCTTGGTATTATCCGAAACCATCAAAGCCCTTTGCACCAATAAAAGATTATCCTGCTTTCTATGCCCACAAGATGGATAAATGTCTTGTTGATGGCGAAGAGGTTACGCCCCAGCCCGGTAATTTTTACGGGGGTTGGATTACCAAAGATATTGTAGGCCCTTTTAAAGGTGTTGATGGAAGTTGGGGTTGGTGAAAATGATATTCACGGATTCCTGTCAGCTACAGGCAGGTATTTCGGGGTCTTTTGATTAATTAGCTAGAGATGTCGGAACAGGTCAGGCAAGAATAGTTACTTCTTACTCACCATATATACCCCAACCATAATCAGCAGCGAATAAAGCACAGTCAAAAGATCAAGATGATCGCCTCTAAAGCTTACTGCCACCAGTGTAGAAATAATAGGCTGAAGGTAAATATAAATACCCACCACAGAGGAGTTCACAAACTTAAGCGACCAGATGTTAAGCAGGTAAACCGCAAAAGTGGATAGGAAAATGACATAACCAATACTCAACCACGCTTCGGTGGGTATCACCTCCCAGTTTACTTCTGATAATTCGGTGAAACCAAAGGGCAGCGTAAAGATGGCGCCAAATAGAAAGATCCACTTAATCACTGTAATCGCCTTGTACTTAGCCATAAGTGGCTTAACAATTACCAGATACACTGCATAGGAGCTGCCGTTGACCAGTATAAATAAGTCACCTAGAAAAGTGCCATTTGATAGCGAAACACCATCCTTGGTCAAAAGTAAATAGGCACCCAATGCGCCTACCAATACACCGGAAATCTTTAGAGGAGTTAGTCGCTCTTTCCCTAAAACATAGGCTGTAATCATCACCATAATTGGCGAGCAAGTCATAATCACAGAGGCGTTGATGGGGTTAGTTAAGCTCAGCCCATGAAAGAAGGCCAGCATGTTAATCCCCACACCGAAAATGGCCGATACTATCAAAAGCATATAATCAGCCCTGCTTTTAATTTTCTCATTTTTCTGCGTGAGTCCAAAAAGCCAGAACAAGGCTGCGGCACAGACTATTCTTAATAAGATGAATCCGAAAGGCTCCAGATATTCAGGAAGTGCAATTTTCGCTATTGAGTAGTTGGCACCATAAATAATAGCTACCAGAAATAAAGCGGAATGTACTTTGACTTTTGACACGATCAAAACTATCACAATAAACCTTGAATTTGATACCTTAGTAAATATTAATTAAGCCTATGTTCGATCTTAATCTACCCCTTGCTGAGCGCATGCGACCTACTAATATTGACCAGCTAATTGGTCAGCAACACCTGGTGGGAGAGAAGGGTATTTTGAGAAAAACCATTTTGTCAGGTGTGATTCCTTCCATGATTTTGTGGGGCCCTCCTGGGGTAGGTAAAACTACAATCGCCAATATCATAGCCAATCATGTGAAGTCGCCATTTCACACTTTAAGTGCTGTAAGCGCAGGAGTGAAAGATGTACGTGATGTTATTGATAAAGCTAAGAGGCAGTCAAAGACCATTTTATTTATTGATGAGATTCATCGCTTTAATAAATCGCAACAAGATGCTTTGTTGGGGGCTGTAGAAAAGGGCACCATTACTTTAATAGGAGCCACAACAGAAAACCCATCTTTTGAGGTCAACTCGGCTTTGCTCTCGCGGTGTCAGGTGTATACACTTAAGGGTCTGACAGAAGAGGATCTACTAGGCTTAATTGATAGGGTGATACAAAATGATAAGAAACTTCAGCAGAAAAAAATTACCCTAAAGGAGCATAAGGCTTTGCTTACCATTTCAGGTGGCGATGCCCGCAAACTTCTCAACTTGTTGGAGCTGGTGACAGATTCATTAGGCGACAAGCCGGTGATTACAGATGAAGCAGTTATTGATATTGCGCAGCAGCGTGTTGCCATTTATGATAAGTCTGGGGAGCAGCATTATGATATCATTTCGGCTTTTATTAAATCAATACGCGGTAGCGACCCAAATGCTGCAGTCTATTATCTGGCCAGGATGATAGAAGGAGGAGAAGATGTGAAATTCATAGCCCGCAGGTTACTGATTTTAGCTTCTGAAGATATTGGTAATGCCAACCCTACAGCATTGGTGATTGCTAACAATGCCTTTCAGGCGGTAAATGTTATTGGTTATCCAGAAGCACGAATTATTCTTTCGCAGTGTGTGACTTACCTGGCATGCTCCGCAAAAAGCAATGCGAGTTATATGGCTATTAATAAAGCACAGGCTTTGGTGCGAGAGACCGGGGATTTGCAGGTGCCCATGGCTATAAGAAATGCACCTACCAAGCTGATGAAAGATGAGGGTTATGGCAAAGGCTATCAGTATGCTCATGATTATCAGGGTAATTTTGTTGATTTTGAATTTATGCCTGATGAAATCAAGAATCGTAAATTGTATGATCCCGGAAAAAATGCCCGTGAAGAGGAACTGCGCAAGCGGCTAAAAACGCTCTGGAAGGATAAATATGGATATTAAAATTAAACTCTCCCCGGATTCCTGTCTGCCTAAAGCAGGTATTCCGAGGTCTTTTGATGAGGTGCCGGAATGTATCCGGCAAGGGTCATTATAGGGTTAGCGGGTGTAGAATAAAGGTTTTAGTCGAGCTGATTTTGTGCATTAAGCGTGTCCAAAACTTTGTTTTTATAAAGCCTACCAATGGGTAATTCCTTTCCTGGCACCTCTATAGTAGAAGATGAATAGCTTTCAATTTTTTTCAATGGTACGATGAAGGAACGATGAATTCTTATAAATGAATCATCAGGCAGTTTCTCCTCCAAATAGCTGATCTTTTGGTGGGTAATCACATCTTTATCAGCAGTTTTTACTCTTATATAATCTTTCAGACTTTCGATGTAGTGTATGTCATTAAGCATCACCTTTACCATTTTTTTATCAGCTTTCAGATAAATGTATTCACCTTCAGTGGTTGAAGTTAGTCCATTGGCAGGCTCTGATTTATCAGTTTTATAAGCCTTTTGCAGTGCTATTAAAAACCGATCGAAGGATATTGGTTTTAGCAGGTAATCTACAACATCTAACTCATAGCTTTCTAAAGCATAATCACGATAAGCGGTGGTTAAGATTATTTTAGGAGGATTTTTCAGTGTTTTTATAAAATCTATGCCAGTGAGTTTGGGCATCTCAATATCTAAAAACATAAGATCTACTGGCTCTTTTTGCAAAATTTCAAAGGCCTTAAGTGCATTGGTGCAAGTAGCCACAATCTCAAGATCATCTAGTCTGTCGATATAAGATTCGATAATCTCAATTGCCAACGGCTCATCATCTACTATGATGCATTTCATTTTCATAAATCCTTGAATTCTATCCTTAATACTACCAAATAGGACTCTTCAGAATCCAAAATCTTCAACTCATAATCGCCTTCATACAGCAGCTCAAGTCTTCGTTTCACATTTTTAAGTCCTATTCCTTCTCTGTACTGTCTTTCGTCTTTGGTATTGTCAGTGCTCTTACTATTGTCCACTTTTATGGTAAGCAGACCGTTTTTTAAAGTAATATCGATGCTCACCCAGGCATTTTCAGTTTCACCACTGACCCCATGCTTAAAGCTGTTTTCAACAAATGGAAGAATAAGCATAGGCGCTACTTTAGTCTCCGGATTATCAACCTTAACATTCATTGATGCGTCTAGCCTGTCACCATATCGCAATTTTTCGAGTGCTACATAATTTTCCACGAGCTCTATTTCCTTTTTAAGCGGAACAAGCTCTGAGTTACACTCATAGAGCATGTAGTTCAAAAGGTCACTCAGTTTTAAAACTATCTCAGGAGCACTCTCAGACTTTTTGAGCGTAAGGGCATAAAGGTTATTGAGAGTATTGAACAAAAAGTGCGGATGCACCTGTGCTTTCAAAAATTTAAGCTCGGCCTGCAGTTTGTCTTGCTCTAGCTTCTGGGAACGCTGTTGGTTTTTGTACCAGATTTTGAAAAACTTAATCAACGTAGCTAACACTACCACAGGATAGATATAAGTAGCGGCTTTTAATATCTTTAATGGACTCCAAAAAGGTCCAAAATACTCATTAGGGTAAAAGTATGGCTGCTCAATATAAATGGAAATCATCCAGTTGAGTCCGCCACTGATGAGGAGAATAACAATGAACCAGCCGAAGAAAAGAAAGTATTTACTTTTTAAAAGGTAGGTTGGCAACAGCCAGTACATGGCCAGATAAGAAGCGAACATTTTAGGAATAAGGAAGATGAATTGAAGGGCAAATTGCTTTCCATACTCATCGTCAAAACTGCCCCACAAAATGGCATAAAAGGAGGCAAACACAATCCAAAATAAGATGTGCTTCCCAACCCTGGGTATTCGCCCATAAACTGAAATGATTCGTTCTTGCATAACTCTAGCCCAATATAAAAGTAACTCCTTAAATGAGACGATAGTTGTTCAAAAAACTTGCTTTCGACATAAATCTTTTATTCATAGACCAACACAGTAAATTGCCCGACATAAATATGTTATAAATGTTGAGGCTCATAAAAAAATGGGGCCGCTAGCGGCAATAATTTTGTTGCTGTATATCTTAATTTGCATATTGCCGTTAATTGAAAAATGGCCATTTTTAGATATACATGCAGCGTCCGCAACTGATTTTTGAATATTCTCCAGCATTACTTTTGATATGTGCTCTGGCTGCAGCGGGATATGCCTTTCTGCTCTATCAGAAGAAGGGACCATGGAGTGCCTTGGTGAACAAAATCCTTTTTGGTGTTAGGGCGGTAGCTGTTTTCATTATCGCGGCCTTGTTGGTATCACCCATCATAAAGCAACTTCAAAACACTACCGAAAAGGCTACTTATATCATCGCGGTAGATAACTCAAAGTCATTAACGGAAGTGCGGGACAGCGCTCAACTTCAGTCGCTTCAAAATAACCTGAACCAGCTCTCAGAGGAGCTAAGTGGTCAGGACTATAAGGTAGAAAGATGGAATCTAGAAGGTAAGACCGATGCAGAGAACATAAGCTTCAATGGCCAATCAACGAATTTGACAGGGCTGCTTAATGATATCAAATCAGAATATGAAGGAAGGAATTTAGGTGGCGTTCTACTTGTTTCTGATGGTATTTACAATCTCGGCATGTCGCCAGCATTTGCTAATTACAATTTCGATATCAACACTATTGGCATTGGAGACACCTTACCAAAAACAGACATTTCTTTAACATCAGTATTATATAACAGGCTGTCTTATCAGGGAAATAAATTTCCTGTAATCGCCCAAATACAGCAACGAGGCTTTGACAATGAGCAGGTAAAAGTGTCTATCAGCAAAGGCGGGGCTACTGTGGCAACAGAAGTGGTAAGTCTAAAGCCGAATAATCAGATTCAGGAGGTTAAGTTTTTAATAGAGGCAAAGGACAGTGGCTATCAACGCTATATCGTTAGTGTAGAAAGGAAAGATGGTGAACTTACCTATCAAAATAATGCAAGCAATGCCTATGTAGAGGTTGTTGAAGGTAAAGAGTTAATAGCCATAGTGGCTGCGGCCCCGCATCCCGATATCAAGGCTTTAAAATCTGCCATTGAGACCAATGCCAATTATGAGCTGGAGCAATTTGTTTTGAGTAACTATAAAGACGCTGAGCGCTTGAAGAACAATGTCAAGAAATTTGATTTAGTCATTCTGCATCAGCTGCCAAACTATAACAAAATAGGCGCAGATTTTCTCCAAAAACTGGAAGCCAGTAAAACTGCAACACTAACTATCAATGGACCTCAGACTGATATTCGTACCTTCAGTCGCGAGAATGATGTACTGAACATAAGAACAACCCCTGGAGAATATGACAACATCACCGCCATTTTCAACCCAGGGTTTTCCAGCTTTAAGCTCAGCGATGATCTGCAGGCTGCCTTTGATCAGTTCCCTCCTTTATATGTTCCTTTTGGCAAATATGAAATTCAGCCTGAGGCGGAAGTGCTATTATATCAAAGGGTTGGAAATATAAACTCTGGCTATCCGCTACTTATCGTTAAGGCAAGTGCTGATACTAAAAAGGCCATTATGATGGGGCCAGGAATTTGGAAATGGAAGCTTACAGATTATGCGAATTTTGGGAATAATGACCGGTTTGATGAGCTGGTTGTAAAACTCGTGCAGTATTTATCCACTAAAGATGACAAGCGTAAATTCAGAGTGTATCCAACGAAAAATGAATACCTTGATAACGAAAGTATTGTGTTCGAGACTGAGATTTATAATGACCTCTTTGAGCGGGTGTATAACAACAAAATTGACCTGACTCTTGTCAATGAAGAAGGAGAGGAGTTCAAGTATGATTATATCACTTCAGAATCAAACTCTCAATATATTATTAATGGCCTTCCAGAGGGTGTTTATAAATATAATGCGGTAACGGTCATTAATGGAAATACTGAAAGAGCTGCTGGCGAGCTGTTGATTAAAAATGTTCAGCTGGAAAGTATCAACCTCACAGCAGATTTTAATTTGCTAAGAAAGGTGTCTGATCAGACCGGAGGGTCATTTTTCAAAGAAACTGAATTTGACCAATTGACAGATCAGTTGACTTCAAAAGCAGCGCAAGGCATCATCCATACCAATGAAGAATACCTGCCTTTTATTAACCTCAAACTTATTCTCATTCTTATCATTGTGTTTATCAGTTTCGAGTGGTTCATGAGAAAATACAACGGCTCGTATTAAATAAGCGCTTCTTTTTATCTTCATAAATTTCGCGGACATTAAATTATGAACTAAATTTATAGTTATGAGATATATCCTTGGTGTCATGCTTTTGATAGTTGTGGTTTCTTGTAAGAGCAATAGGGAAGAAGGTGAGTATAATTTTAAGCAAGGTAACTATGAAGAGGCCATTTATTATTTTGAAAAGGCCATTAGGCTTGATCCTAATGACTGGACTTTAAAATATGACCTGGCAAGATGCTATGAGGAAAATGAGCAGTACCGGAAGGCCATAGATCTCTATAATACCTGCTCGTCCATGACCAAACCCAATATAGAAATCTACCAGGGTAGGGCACGATGTTATATGAACAGCGGAGATACTGAAAGTGCGATCATGGATTTTACCAATGCGCTCAATCTCAATAAAAGTAAATTCTATCCGAGGTATATGCGTGCGCAGTGCTACCTCAAAGAATATAAATACTATAAGGCCTACAGCGACATCAATGTATGTATCAAATCAGACCCGAGTCATGTGAATGCCTATTATCACAGGGCGATTGCCAGAGCACAATTTGGGGATAGAAGAGGGGCGATCAATGATTTGGACTTTGTGATTAGAAAAAAGCCAAAATTTGGACAGGCTTACTATAACAGAGGGGTGGTTTACCAGCGGATGCAAAAGTTTAAAAGTGCCGTTGATGATTTTGACAAGAGTATTAAGTACAGTCACCAGCCTGTAGACTTATTTATTAGAAGAGGGCTCAGCCTTTATGAGCTTGGCAAAACTGAAGATGCTTGTGAGAACTTTAACGTGCTCGCTAATTTCGATAAGCAGAAGGCCACCGAACTGAAGCGGAAGTATTGTATTTAATCATATAGCAACTCGTTACCTCGAATCCCTTTAGGGTGAGAGGTCTCCTTTTAGAAGTTTTCATTTCGAATCCTGATTTATCGGGGAAGAAATCCTCTTAATGATGGGGAGACTTCTCATCCGATAGCTATCGGATCGTTTCTCCTGCGAAGTGACGGCAACAATATGAAACAAAAAAAGGGCTGATATTATCAGCCCTTTTATATTTATGATAGCAATCTGCTATTCTTTTTCTTCTTTTTTAGTCGACTTGCCAGGCTTTTTAACCTTAAGCTTCAGCTCTTCAGATTTTCCATCGTGGTCAGCCACAATTGTAGAACCTTCGCCCATTTCGCCTTTCAAGATCTCCTCAGCTACAGGGTCTTCCAGATATTTCTGGATTGCTCTGTTCAACGGTCTTGCTCCGTATTGCGGATCAAAACCTTTTTCTGATAAGAAGTCTTTAGCCTTTTCAGTAAGCTCAACATTGTAGCCTAGAGAAAGAATTCTTTCGAACAATTTGCTCAATGAAAGATCAATGATTTTGTGAATATCTTCTCTCTCCAGAGAGTTAAATACAATCACATCATCCAATCTATTTAAGAATTCAGGACTAAAGGCTTTTTTCAAAGCACTGTGAATAGTCGACTTCATTACATCGTCATCATTTTTCTTAGGACCAGCAGCGAAACCAATTCCTGCACCAAAGTCCTTAAGATCACGAACCCCAATATTTGAAGTCATGATTATGATCGTGTTTCTAAAATCTACTCTTCTACCTAATCCATCTGTTAAGATACCATCATCAAGTACCTGAAGCAGAATGTTGAATACATCAGGGTGAGCTTTTTCAATCTCATCAAGAAGTACCACACTGTAAGGCTTTCTTCTCACCTTCTCAGTAAGCTGCCCACCTTCTTCATACCCAACGTATCCCGGAGGTGCTCCAACTAATCTTGATACAGAGAATTTCTCCATATACTCACTCATGTCAATTCTAACAAGAGCGTCATCTTTATCGAAAAGATAAGTTGAAAGTACTTTTGCTAATTCTGTTTTACCAACACCAGTAGGGCCTAAGAAAATGAATGAACCAATAGGTTTTTTAGGATCCTTAAGTCCAACTCTTGTTCTCTGGATAGCACGAGTCAATTTCTTGATCGCTTCATCCTGGCCAATTACTTTGTCGTTAAGCTCGCCATTCATACCCAACAGCTTGTTGCTCTCTTTCTGAGCAATACGTTTTGTAGGGATGCCCGTCATCATAGCTATAACATCAGCTACATTGTCTTCGTCAACAGCGTATCTTTTGCTCTTAGTCTCATCTTCCCATCTGGCTTTAGCCTGGTCAAGTTGCTCTAAAAGTTTTTTCTCTTTATCTCTAAGCTGCGCAGCCTCTTCATATTTCTGGCTTTTGACAACTCTGTTTTTCTCATGCTTGATATCTTCAATATCAGCCTCAAGCTTCACAATTTCATCAGGCACATGAATGTTGCTGATGTGTACTCTTGCTCCAGCCTCATCTAATACATCAATGGCCTTGTCTGGAAGAAATCTATCGCTGATATATCGGTCAGATAACTTAACACAGGCATTGATGGCCTCTTCAGAGTAGTTTACATGGTGGTGCTCCTCATATTTCTCCTTGATGTTATTCAATATCTGAATAGTCTCTTCCGGAGTAGTAGCATCTACCATCACCACCTGAAATCTTCTTGCTAAAGCACCATCTTTTTCGATGTACTGTCTGTACTCATCTAAAGTGGTAGCCCCGATGCATTGTATTTCGCCTCTGGCTAATGCTGGCTTAAACATGTTAGAAGCATCTAACGAGCCTGATGCTCCGCCTGCTCCAACAATAGTATGTAGCTCATCAATGAAAAGTATAACGTCAGGAGATTTCTCCAGCTCGTTCATCACAGCTTTCATACGCTCCTCAAACTGACCACGGTATTTCGTGCCAGCTACCAAAGAAGCTAAGTCCAGCGTAACTACTCTTTTGCCGAATAATATCCTTGAAACTTTCTTCTGAACAATTCTCAAAGCCAAACCTTCAGCGATGGCAGTTTTACCAACACCAGGTTCACCAATAAGAATTGGATTGTTTTTCTTTCTTCTACTAAGGATCTGCGCTACGCGCTCGATCTCTTTCTCACGGCCTACAATAGGGTCAAGCTTGTCTTCTTCGGCCAGCTTGGTAAGATCACGGCCGAAGTTATCCAGAACAGGAGTTCTTGATTTTTCACCGCCTTTTTTCTCTTTACCAGCACCGCCCTGACTTCCCCCTCCAAATATTTTGGAAGAATCTTCATCAGGATCATCAGTATCTGATGATGCCAATGGATTGTCAGTTTGGTATTCCAAAAGCTCTTTGACTACATCGTAGCTCACATCAAATTTCTCTAAAATTTGTGTGGCGATGTTGTCCTCATCTCTAAGTATAGAAAGTAGTAAGTGCTCTGTTCCTATTAATTGACTTTTGAATATTTTAGCCTCCAGATAAGTTATTTTCAATACCTTTTCAGACTGCCTGGTTAGAGGAATGTTGGCAAGATTTTTTACATCAGGTGATGCTGTACCCTTAGATACCTTCTCTACTGCCCCTCTTAATTCTTCCAGCGATATACCCAATTTCTTTAATAGGCCCACGGCTACTCCTTCACCTTCACGAATCATACCTAGAAGTAAGTGTTCTGTACCTATATAGTCATGCCCTAGTCGGAGTGCTTCTTCGCGACTTAGTGATATAACCTCTTTAACTCGATTTGAAAATTTTGCTTCCATAGTTAAGCAATTATGGTGTCTATGTAAATGTATGATTTCTTAAAAATAATTACCATAACCAAATGGTAAATATTCCTTTAAAACGGAATAAGAAATTTAATTGTTCATTCTTTAATCAATGATTTGGTAACAATCGTGATTGCGTTAGGACCTTCGTTCATTAATAAATCGATGATACTTAGGTTGGCTGCAAAGTCTTTGCCAAAGACTTGAATGTATTCAGCGGGCTGATAAATCTGCCGTTTTGTGTAGTCTTCTTTTGGACTGATAATACCACGAAGGTCTAAAATGCCGCCCTCAGGCTGCTTGTGGTAACTTTTTGTTCTTTCTACTGACTTTTGAAGTTTTAAGAGCTTAAGACATATTGTCAGCATCTGCTCATTGAGATCAATGAGGAATTTGTGTCTTTTTTGGAATTCTCTCTCAAAATAATCTGAAAAAAATTCGTAAAAAGGTGCCTTGCCATAGGCCGATTGGATTGATCGCCAATGTTCATTTGCCCATTTTTGATCGTGATCTACCTTGATATCTTTCATAAAAATCTTCCGATTTCCATTAATTACCGGTATCGATAAAGGCAAAACTTTGTTTGCACCTCTGATATAGCAGCGGTTTCTATAGGTCTGTTTTGTGTAGTGTTCTTCAGCTTCAATGTGTATATCCCTGGCTTCAAGGATGGCGCAGAAAAACTCGATAGGAGGAAGATATTGAGGTTCTACTAAAACAGTTTCAGGCATAATCAAAAATATTTCCCAACCCCTCTCTTATCACCTCTACTGGCTCTACGGTGCAGTCCACAATAGTTGAAGGGATATTGCCACCAGCGCCACCATCAATAATAACATCTACCAGGTGCTTATAGTCTTCATATATCACTTCAGGGTCGGTGGTGTATTCCAATATTTCATCATCATCCTTAATAGAAGTAGTGACTAACGGGTTGCCCAAAAGGTCCACAATCATCTTAGGAATGTTGTTGTTAGGTATTCTAACACCAATGGTTTTTTTATTGATATCAAGCACTTTGGGGACTTTGCTGCTGGATTCTAAAATGAAGGTAAATGGCCCGGGAAGTGCCTTTTTAAGGATTTTAAATACCGGAGTGTCTATACGTTTTACATATTCAGATATCTGGCTCATATCGCTGCAGATAAATGAAAGGTTAAAGTTCTTGGGTCTAATGCCTTTGATCTTGCACACCCTTTCTACTGCCTTACGATTATACAAATCGCAGCCGATACCATAAATAGTATCGGTAGGGTAGATGATTACACCACCATTCTGCAAGGTTTTAACAATGTCTTCAACCTTGTCCCTTTCGGGGTTTTCTTCATACAGTTTTACTAGTTCCGCTGGCATTATAATACAATTAGCACCTTCAAAGTTAAAGAAATAAATGGCTACAACTTAGATACAGTCAATTTAACCATGCTCATTTTGCTTTAATCGCCAGTTAATGTTCCAAAGTAATTAAATCAGAATATCTTTGCCGCGTAAATATTTTAAAGAGTATATGAATAGGAGAAAGTACGTAGTCATCTTCATGTTGGTGTTTACTATTCTATTGTCATCATTTTCCTTCTATGGATATCAGATGCTTTTCTCGGCCAACTTTCTGGTAGAGCAGGAGAGTAGAGTGCTGGAAATTGATAAAAATGAGACATTCAAATCATTGCAAAATAAGCTGTACAACGATCATTATCTGAACGACCTGGTGTCATTTAGCTTTTTGGCCAGGTTGATGGATTATGATACCAATATAAAATCTGGGCGTTATCTGATCAAATCTGATATGAATAACCTTAATGTGATCAGGATGCTACGTGCAGGCATTCAAACTCCCGTAAAGGTGACCTTTAACAATGTACGCCTCAAAGAGCAGCTGGCAGAAAGACTAACGGCTAATCTGGCCATGTCAGAAGAAGAGTTTAACAAGGCCATGTATGCCTTTATTGCTGAAAGTGAGGAGTTTAATGAATACAACATCATAGCCATGTTTGTGCCCAACACCTATGAGATGTATTATAACATCAGCGGTGAAGACTTGATGAACAGGATGCATTCAGAATTTGAAAGATTTTGGAATGAAGATCGCAAGTTAAAAGCTGCAGATATAGGCATGTCGCCATTAGAGATTGTGACTTTGGCTTCTATCGTGAATGCCGAAAGTGTAAAAAAAGAGGAGAGCAATATCATTGCTGGCCTTTACCTCAACAGAATTAAAAACGGCATTCCATTACAGGCAGATCCTACTTTGGTTTTTGCTTCTGGCGACTTTGGCCTGAAGCGTGTTTTGAATGTGCATAAAGAAATAGAATCGCCATACAATACTTACAAATATGCTGGTTTGCCTCCGGGGCCTATTAATATGCCGCCAATAAGAGCCATTGATGCAGTTTTGGATTACAAACATCATAACTATCTTTATATGTGTGCCAAGGAAGATTTTTCAGGCTACCATAACTTTGCTGAGACCTTGAGAGAGCATATTAATAACGCCAACAAATATCAAAGACAGTTGTCAATAGAGCAGCGCAAAGCGAGGCTAAACCAGAAATAATGTATCAGTTCGACACGCAAATAAGAGTACGATATGCAGATACTGATCAGATGGGTTATGTCTACTATGGCAACTACTCCAGATATTATGAGATAGCGCGTGTTGAAAGCCTTAGAAATTTGGGTCTTACCTACCGGGAGCTGGAGGAAATGGGAGTGATGATGCCCGTGCTGGAAAATCATTCTACCTACAAAGCCCCTGCACTATACGATGAGCTGCTTACTGTGAGAACTATTGTTAGCGAAATGCCCGGTGTCAGGATAAAATTCAATTATGAGATTACAAATGAAAACAATAAATTAATCCATTTGGGAGAAACATTGTTAGTGTTTGTAGATATGAAAAGCGGGAGGCCATGCAGAATGCCTGATCACATGGTGAAAGTCTTGTCTCCTTTTTTTGAATCATGAAGCAGAGAATAACTGACTACATACTTAATTCGCCCATTTTTCTAAAAATAGTTGAGGCTCTCAAGCGCGTAAAGTTCAAAAGATATGAGGGACTTACGCTGTATGAGGTTATTCTTGTGTTTAAAGACAAGATCACCAAAGATGATATTATAGACCGTGCCAATGGTGTGGCTTTTAACTTTACTCTTTCTGTTTTTCCAGCCATCATCTTTCTTTTCACACTAACACCTTACATCCACCAGATAGTGCCTGAGATAAGTATGCTCAGTATTTTGAATTTTCTGGAGGAGATTATGCCGCAGAGCATGTACGAAACGGTGCAGTCTACTGTTGAAGATATTGTAGGTAATACCCGTGGCGGCCTGTTGACATTTGGTGCATTGTTCTCGCTCTACCTGGCTACCAATGGTATGATGTCATTGATGAAAGCCTTTAACGCCTGCTATAAAACTACAGAGAAGCGAAGCTTTATTAAGACCCGGCTGGTAGGCACAGCCCTCACCTTTATGCTGGCACTGGCACTTATGCTAGCCAGTATTTTGCTGGTAGCAGGTAACGTGGCCATACAGTTTGTTACTGATTTAGAGTGGCTGGACATTCAGGTGTATCAGTTTTATATCCTGTATTTTGTGAGGTTTATAGTATTGTTTATTGTATTTTTTCTGGCCATATCCTTCATTTACTACTTTGGGCCGGCAGTACATTATAACTGGAGGTTTTTCTCCATTGGCTCGTTGATAGCCACGGCACTTTGCATGCTGGTGACCTATGGGTTTTCTTACTATGTATCTAATTTCGCTACCTACAACAAACTCTATGGCTCTTTAGGAGTACTGATTGCGCTAATGATATGGCAGGAAATATTGAGTATTGTTATGCTGGTGGGCTATGAGGTGAACGCTAGTATTCATCAGGCGTATCGTATTGCAGGCTTAACTGAAACGAATACTACCATTCCGAAGAAAGAATCATAAAAATTTAATTCTTCTGTTTGTGTAAAATAAATAAAAAACTACATTTGCAGACCATTCGGGAATCGTCCTGAATTATCGACCTAGAGGAGTGCCCCGAAGGGATGCCTTTGGCAGCAGAGTGGTCGAAAAAAGTTTAGAAAATGTTCTATACTTATATATTGAAAAGTAATAGTGACAATAGTCATTATTATGGTCACACAAAAGACCTGAATAATAGATTGAAAGATCATAATTCTGGTAAAGTGAGATCAACCAAAGGCAAAAGGCCTTGGGTGCTTCATTACTTTGAAGAATTTGAAACGAAGTCGGAAGCGTATAAAAGAGAAATGTTCTTTAAGTCAATTGAAGGATATAGGTACCTAAAAGAGAAAGGTATCACATAAACAGAGGAGTGTCCCGAAGAGATGCCCTTGGTAGCAGAGTGGTCGCCACGAAGTGATCTCTTTGAGAAATGCACTGGTCTTGCCCCAAAGGGATGCCTTCTGCAAAAACCAGCGTGCCGCGAGGTACCGAAAGATGAAGAAAAAGTTCTTCATTATATAGTAAGGATTAAATTCCCAAGTGGAATAAAAATAAACAGAGGAGTGGCAGAGTGGTCGAATGCACTGGTCTTGAAAACCAGCGTGCCGCAAGGTACCGGGGGTTCGAATCCCTCCTCCTCTGCTGATTAGGAGTCAAATCCTGCCAAAACCCTTCAAACGTTATGTTTGAAGGGTTTTTTATTTTAAGACCTTTCCGTTTTATTTAACTATTTTCATAATATTGGTTACCTATTCGGTTACCTGTAAAATTGGTAACCGAATCTGGTTTAATTTGATTAAAATGATGTTTTTTGATATAATTTGATTAAATTTAGTAAGGGAATTGAACTAAATAAACCCCTTAAATCAGTCAAATTAAACACATCGCACCATTTGATATTATGACACACACTTTTAGCCTTCTATTTTGGTTGCAAACGCACAAAACAAGTAAAAAGACAGGGGAGATACCTGTTTCGTTAAGGATAACACTTGATGGTAAAAGAGCAGAAATTTCAACAGGAAAAAAGATACTTCCAGAAAAATGGAATACCAACTCAGGAAGAGCTCGTGGTAATAGTGAGGAGGCTAGAGTATTCAATCGTCATTTATCTTCAATGGAAATGAAGATTGAAGGGATTTATAACAAGCTGATCGAGGAGGAGCAATATGTAAGTGCACAATCGTTAAAAGAAATCTATCAAGGTAAGAATACTAAACAGCATTCATTGGTTGAGCTATTCAGTTATCACAATGAACAAATCAAAGCACAATTGGGACAAGGGTATTCTCCCGGTACATTAGAACGCTATGAAACAACCCTTAAGCACTTGAAGGGCTTTTTGAAATATCATTTCAAGACGGATGATTATTTGTTAAATGCCTTGAATTATCCATTTATTACTGAGTTTGAATTCTATCTCAAGTCGGTTAAGAGCATTGGCCATAATACTACTATGAAGTATCTAAGGAACTTCAAAAAGATAGTACTGCTTGCATTGAAGAATGAATGGATAGACCGAGATCCATTTGCCAAGTACCAAATGTCTTTGAAAGAGGTCAAGCGTGATTACCTGACAAAGGATGAGATAAGGACAATTTATGAAAAGGAGATTTCAATGGAAAGACTTGGCCATGTCAGAGATATATTCCTTTTCTGCTGTTATACCGGATTGGCCTATGCGGATGTTAAAAAATTGACGGCAGATAATATTACTAAAGGCTTGGATGGTGAGCAATGGATTTATGTAGATAGGACAAAAACAGGTACTTCTTCAAATGTACCTTTACTTCCAGTGGCAGAAGAAATAATAAATAAGTACAAGGCCAATCCAATTGTGTTGAATTCCGGAGCGTTGTTGCCGGTAATCTCAAATCAGAAAATGAATGCTTATTTGAAAGAATTAGCAACTCTGTGCGAGATTAAAAAAAACCTAACCTTTCATATAGCAAGGCATACTTTTGCCACTACCGTGACCCTATCCAATGGAGTACCAATCGAATCTGTGAGCTCCATGCTAGGGCATAAGAATTTAAAGACTACACAGATTTATGCCAAGGTAGTTCAGGAAAAGGTAAGTCAAGACATGAAGAAGTTGAAAGATATTTTAGGCAATTCTGATTTAACTAAAGCGGTTAATCAATAAACTGATTGACCAGCTCCTGATCTATTCCTGTGAAGGTTGAGAACTCATTGACGGTAACAAATTGATGATCTTCTTTTTGAAGGTCATCTTTTATTTTTTTAAGCAAGTACCTCCCATAACGCTCACTTTTACCAGTGATGCGTTGAATATCCTTCGGATAGATAATGACTCGTTTTAGCTTCATTTAGTACTATCAATACTTCATCTATACAGTTGCTATACTGCAACTTCGGCAATAAGAGGCAAAAGCTATGTTTTGCGGAAACTCCAAATTGCTGATGACATCCTAATATGCGTTTTTCAAGCCATAAACCAAATATTTTTTTAATTATGGCAAGACAAAAAGGAATAATCAAATTGGAAGGAACCATCGGGGATGTGTCTTTCTACAAGAGTAGCGATGGCTATTTGGCCAGAGAAAAAGGAGGTGTTGACAAAGAGCGAATCAAGAATGATCCGGCCTTTCAGAGAACTCGAGAAAATGGAAGTGAATTTGGAAGAGCTGGCAAGGCTGGAAGGACATTAAGAACTTCTCTTCGAGTGTTGATGCAAAAGGCATCTGATAAAAAAGTGACCAGCAGACTTACGCGGGAAATGATGAAGGTTCTGCAAACAGATCCTAACAATGTGAGAGGTGAAAGGAAGGTCTCTGAAGGTAACATCAGTTTGTTGAATGGCTTTGAGTTCAACATTAATGGAAAGTTGAGTGCTACACTCTATGCACAATATGATGTTGACTTTGATAGAGCTGCTGGAAGTGTGAGTATTGATCTAGTTGACTTTGTTCCATCTAATGTGATTGCAGCTCCAAGTGGTGCTACTCACATGAAGCTTGTTGCTGGTGTTGGTGAAGTTAATTTTGAAACTGAGTCTTTCAAGTTTGCCCAGGATGCCACTGGTGAGTTGGCAATTGATCAAAACTTGATTCCTGCAATTAGCTTAGAACCTGCAGTGACTGCAAATACTCCTGATGATGTGTTTCTAGTGCTCGGTATCGAATTTATGCAGCAAGTGAATGGTGAAATGTATCCATTGAAAAATGGGTCTTACAACCCACTTGCGATTGTATTCATCGATAGAGTGTAAGATGGATCTCACATTAGTCAGAAGGTATTTTGACGATGGCACCAATGGTAATTTGTGGCACGGGGATAAATTCCTGTGCCATACCATTGAGCTGCCCTGGAAAGATAATCAACGTAATGTGTCATGCATTCCTGAAGGTCGGTACAAAATAGCTCCAAGGCATACTGAGAAGCGTGGTTGGCACTATGTGCTAGAGAGTGTACCCAATAGGTCCTTTATTCTTTTCCATCCTGCCAACAATGCTTTGAAAGAGTTAAGAGGTTGCATTGCTCCGGTTACTAAGATTTCAGGCCATGGTAAGGGATTAGAATCCAGAAGGGCAAATGATCTTTTGAAGTTCTTATTGGATATGGCACAGGAGGAGGATAAGCAAGTTTATATAACAATAAGGTGTGTCGACCATGGCAGCGATTAATTTAGAATTGCTGACCAGTGGTATGGTGTCCATCCTACTTGGTGTAGTAGCCTATTTCTTAAAGCAGTTGATTAATGACTTCAAACGAGTAGAAAAGGATGTTGTAGAGGTAAAGAATTCAGCCGAAGTAATCAGAACAGAATTTAAAGGAATGAATGCCTTACTACATCAGCGGATGGATTTTACAGATAAGCGAATTGAGAAAATTGAAAATGAAATTTGAAATGAAAAAAGACTTAACAATATCGGAGCGCATTAAAGCTCCAACACCAAAATTCTTCAAAACCCTTAGAAATGTCGGTTTGATACTGGCTGCAGCTGGAGGTTATCTGCTTGCTGCGCCATTAGCTTTACCTACTACGGTCATTACAGTGGCTGGTTATCTGACGGTTGCCGGAGGTGTCATGTCTGCAGTCAGTCAAGCTGCAGTAGATGGGGATGAGTTGAACCTTAATCAGGTCGTCAAATCCGTCAATGGAGTGAGAAGCAAGGTAAAGTAGTGGAAAGCCCTCAGAAAAGTGAGGGCTTTTGATTTTCAAACCTTTCAGGAAAGATTGCTCGGCACCAGCCATATAGCTTTACATATTTACCTCGCAAGCGATCATCTTTCAAGTTGTAAACAGATTCTTCAATATGATTTACAACCTGCATAAATTCCTCCTCATCCATCATAAGGAGGTTAGATTTAATTACTGATAGATTTAAGTGTTTTAGAAAGCCTTTCATAATAATTACTTTAAAAGAAAAAAGAGAAAAAAAGAAAGCCTATCTGAAAAGCGGTGTGGGTCAAAAAACAAGGCCGCAGTGTAACGGAGCTTTGTATAGCCTTGATTTTTGAATCGGGTCGGCTAGTGGGTAACCGCTTAATTTTGTGGACTTTTTTTGATCATTTTACTTGCAGGTAAACCAATCGCGAGCCGCGGAAGCCGAAACGTAATGAATATGGAGTGTAGGCGCGAGTCCGAAGGAGGCCTGCCAGGAAGAGGACGATAGGACGACTGGCACCGGGAGCCACCTGCCATTAGGCTGGATTGAGCGCTGGACAGGTGATAGCGACTAACACCGACTGAGGCGGCAGGCGAGCACAAACACGGGCTGTGGGTTTTTGTTTTGACCTACCTGCCGGAGGCTAGCCCGACTGCAACAAAGTGGAGGTGGGCAATAATCAACCAAAAACAAAAATGGGAACAGCCGCAGCGAGGAACACAGGACGGGCAAGTGTAGTAAAATGCAAATAGGCCCCGATAGGGCTCAGGGTAGGCTAAATAGTGGAACAAGTAAGCTAATTATGTGAAGCCGCTTCTGCTCTCTTTTTTCAAGAGTGCAAGGATTATAGACAAACATCACTTTATTAGCTTACTTGTGGAACGATTTACGGTGTGAACATTTGCAGTTTACGGAACGCAGCACCGATCGAGTACCGCAGATGCACCGCTTTACCTGCTAAATAGAATTAGTA
>NZ_SMLV01000078.1 GCF_009711525.1 Fulvivirga lutimaris | reverse complement strand
GCCTTCAAAATAACCATAACCAGGAATATGCACCTGCTCAGTTCGTCTAAATAGTTTTTGATATGGAATGTATTTGTACTTCCCTTCCTGAATAAATTTAACCACACCCTGCCCTGCTAAAACTACATTTCTAGGGTTCCATGTAAACTTATACTCCCAAGGATTGTCATCATCAGTATTTGGAGCAAGCAACCCACCAGTGAAAGATTCAAAAGCAGTTAACTCATGGCCAGCATCTCTAATTTTATCAATCACCTGCATGGCTGACATATGATCAATACCTGGATCAAGACCACACTCATTTAATAAAAAGACTCCTCTCTCCTTTGCCTTTTCATCCAATGCCTTCATTTCTTTAGACACATAAGAGGCTGTAAGCATATTTACACCATATTCAACACACAGCTCAGCAACTATTGGATGAAAATTGGCTGGTAACATTGAAATTACAACATCGGCATTTTTTATCTCTTCCTCTCTTTGCTTCTCATTGAGAATATCAAATTGAAAAGCCTCGGCAACTGCAGAACCATTGCATTTATCTTTAGCCAATGGTAATGAATAATCTCCCACCCGGAGTTTCCAACCATTTGAATTACATTCATTTATCAAATAACCAATCAGAGAACTTGCAGACCTTCCAGCCCCTAAAACCAATATCATCTTCATTGCAAAAAGTACTTTTATGTAGTGGGCTCAAATAAAAGAATTACTATTCTCAAAGCGTAATTCTTACTCATAAAAATTTTTATGCAGCCACAGTAATATTATATTGCATGGCCTTAAAAAATTGGATTGTGGGAATGAGTGAAAATGAAGAGTATATAATATACAATAGCTTTGATGAATTGGATGAGGAGTCTCAATGGTTAGTAGGCAAAGCTAAAGATGCACTTGAGGTAAGCTATTCACCTTATTCGAATTTTACTGTGGGTGCAGCGGCCTTATTAAACAACAGTGAAGTAATACTGGGGGCTAATCAGGAAAATGCATCTTACCCAGCAGGGCTTTGTGCCGAGAGGGTTGCTTTATTTCAGGCTGGTGCCAGATTTCCTAATGCTGCGGTTATTAGGTTGGCCATTGTGGCTAAACGAGCAAGTGAAGAAGATTTAAGAGCTGGGGGACCGTGTGGCATGTGCAGGCAGGTTATGCTGGAATTTGAGCAAAAGTTTAACCTCCCCTAT
>NZ_SMLV01000119.1 GCF_009711525.1 Fulvivirga lutimaris | reverse complement strand
AATGCTGCACTTATCATCAGTATGGACAACCCTTTAAGCCAGTGGCAAAAGATGACAGACAACGACATTTGGAGTTATTTGAAAACCAACCCTTTTCTATCATCCATTGGCCAAAGCATTGACAGTCTAAATACTGAAATAAGGAAAAACAAGGTGCTTTGGGATCTTACAGCTGCCCGGCCAATGGTTATTTCATTTCATAATATCCGTAATGAGGAATATGAGATTTTGTACACCATTGATTTGCAAAAGGCCACTCAGTTAAGCTTTCTAAAGGATTATATTGGAAATATAATTGGCGATAATGCCAAAATATACACCAGAGACTATCAGGGTGCCGAAATAATAGAGTTCACATTTAATGACTCACCTGAAGTTTATTACCTGAGTGTTGATGGTAATTTGCTTATAGTTTCGACTACTCATGCATTAATAGAAACCTCTATTTCAGAAAGATCTGTGCCTACCATAATTAGGGATCTCGACTTTGTAGAGGTTAGCAAATACATGGAAGGTGATGCCCCTACCATCTACTTTCAACAAAAGCACTTCACCAAATTGCTTGAAAAGTTTGCCGACAATGATGAGCAAAAGGATGCTTTACGATTCTTCAAATACTCAAATTTCATTGGCCTAAATACTGATATTGGCGATAAGTACATTTCCATTACAGGATTGTCAGACCTGCCTGATAATGAGACCAATCTTTTACTTTCTCTGCTAGATGCTGGCAAAGGAGAAATAAACCTGGGAGCCATTGTGCCTGAAAATGCGTCTACATTCATGAGTTTGGGCTTTTCGGATGCCAATACATTCTATAAGAATCTTGAAGGGTTTTTAAAGGAGGGAGAATCAGGCGAAGAGTATGAAAAGAACAAAGAGAAGTTGGAGAAATTCCTTGATATTTCAATTGAAGAGAATATTATTAGCTGGATGGATAATGAGATGGGACTCATTCAGCTTAACTCTAATAGTGATAAAAATAAGGTAGAAATGGCTGTTGCCATCAGATACAATGATTTGGATAATCTTAATGAGAATTTAGAGCTAATTGAAACTAAGATCAGACGTAAAACACCAGTTAAATTCAAAGGAATTGACTACAAAGGGTATTCTATCAAATTCTTATCCATTAAGGGTTTCTTTAAATTGATTTTTGGTAAGATGTTTTCGTCTATCGATAAGCCCTATTACGTGGTATTAGAAGACTATATTGTCTTTAGCAATTCGCCCAAAACATTGGGTAAGATCATTACTGCCAGCCTTGAAAACAAGACTTTGAATAGCACAAAAGAGTATGCCGAATTTATGGAAGAGTTTGATCATGAATCTAATATATTCATTTATGCCAGTGCTGAAGAGCTCTTAACTGACGCTAAAAGGGTTTTAGATGATAAATCATGGAGCAACTTAAGAACTCATAAAAAGTATATAGAAGGCTTTCCTTTGTTGGGCATACAGCTGCTACCTGATAATGACCTGCTCTCCTACAGACTACAGTTAAAGCACCTAAACAATATCGAGCAGGAGAATTGGCAGTCTTTATTAAAGGAGCTCTCAGCTGAAAGTGATGTTACAGAAGCTGATGCCTCAGATGTAAGTGAAGACTATATAATAGCGGTAGAAAACATCTTGCCTGAGGACCTGAATGACAAAAAGCTGACTGAGAATTTCTCTAACGGGCAGCTAAAGTTTGAAGTGCCTTTAAAGGATGGCTTGAAGCATGGTCGTTATGAAGAATATGACAGCTTAGGCAACCTGATTATCAAAGGTCGCTATAAAAATGATCAGAAATCAGGCACCTGGAAGTTTTATGATAGTGAAGGAACGCTACTGGACAAGATTAAGGAGTAACCTCATACCAAATCAAAAGCTAAGGCATAACGATACATTTGCAAGACGCTATTCACACCGAGCTTGGCATTAATTCGTTTTCTGTGCTGCTCAACAGTACACCTGCTTATAAATAGCTTTTTTGCAATTTCTGGATTGTTAAAATCTCTGGCCAACAATTTCAGTATTTGGCGTTCACGTTCTGTAAGTGAGTCGTACTGATCTCGATGTACGAGTTTAAATATCTCCTGATTTCTAATACGTTGAAGCTTGTGGTGTA
>NZ_SMLV01000034.1 GCF_009711525.1 Fulvivirga lutimaris | reverse complement strand
GCTTCGATTACACTTCTATGGGAAAGACAGTATTGGAAGATTTAAATAACTCTCAAGATTCAGTTTATATAATTGGAACGACTGAAAATAGTGTTAAAAAAGCTGTTTCAAACTTTCTCGATTTATATCCTTCAATTAACCTGATTGGTTATCGTAATGGTTATTTCATAAATGAAGACGAACGAAATTTAGTTATTGACAACATGGTTTCTTTGAATCCATCATTTGTAATTGTTGGTATGGGCACACCTACTCAAGAGAATTTTCTAATAAAGCTTAAGGAAGCCGGGTGGAGAGGTACAGGCTTTACTTGTGGAGGTTTTTTGCACCAGTCGGCTAAAAATGTGGTCTACTATCCTAAATGGATAAACTTACTGAATATAAGGTGGATTTATCGTATATGGGATGAGCCTAAATTAATTACACGGTATTTTGTACAATATCCAATAGCTTCATTTTTAT
>NZ_SMLV01000061.1 GCF_009711525.1 Fulvivirga lutimaris | reverse complement strand
AAAAAGGGTTAACTGTAGTGGGTTAACTTTCGAGATTACAATTATTGTTTATACAGATAGCAAAACTGGTAATGCAAGTTTTGGAAACGGTGAGCTAAGGTTTGGTGATGAGAATGAACCGGATGAATTTTTTCTCTTACCCAATGAAATTCCAAACAACATTCATCTTTTTTATGGCGAAGATGGTACTACAAGAAGCGAACCCTTCAATGAAGATCTTGGACAGGATGTCTCCAAAGTCGCATTTACCATTAGACATACTTATGGCTCTACAGGCAGGTTTACTATTAGCTATGTGGAATCAAATAGGAATGAAGGGGTTTTGAATATAGAAAATGGTAATTCATTAAATACTCGATTCTATATAGAAACAGAGATAAGGATTGATGTCGCTTTAGGTTGCAACAACACCCCAGTATTGCTCATTCCCCCCATTGACAGGGCCTGCCCTAATGTAGCCTTTTATCATAACCCAGGAGCTTATGACCCTGATGGAGATAGTATAGCTTTTGAGTTAGTAATTCCTAAAAAGGATGTGGGAGCAGAAGTCGCTAACTACATATCACCGGCAGACCAATCCTTCTATGAAAATTTCAATGCAGGAAATGAGACAGCTGATGGCCCTCCAGATTTTAAAATTGACCCTATAACCGGAGAGATAGAGTGGAATGCACCAGGAAAAATAGGGGAGTACAACATTGCTTTTATTGTCAAAGAATATCGCTTTAAAAATGGCGAATGGATTCAACTTGGTTTTGTAACCAGAGATATGCAGATTATAGTTGAGGACTGTGATAATGAAAGGCCTGAGCTGATCATACCTGAAGACATTTGTGTTGAAGCCGGTGAAGTAGTGAGTGAAACTATTTTTGGCATAGATCCGGATGGAGATGATGTAAAAATCGAAGCCTTTTCTCAGATATTGGAAGATCAGGGAGCAATAGTC
>NZ_SMLV01000403.1 GCF_009711525.1 Fulvivirga lutimaris | reverse complement strand
ATCAGTAATAACCTATTAAAAAAAAGTCTCATTATGTCTTTTTAAGCAAAAAATTAGGAGCCATTACAACAATGGCTCCTAATAACAATAAATTTATTATTAACCTCCAATCAAACCCACAGGCCAATCTGCTCCGTCATTTCTGGTGGCAATAACAGTTCCGGTATCTCCATAAGTGTTTAACCAAGTTACAGTCATTGACGAACCAGAGACATTTGAAATCGCCCATGTATAAGTATCTCCATAAACATCAACTCCAGAAAAAGTAACCGTGTTACATACATCAATCATATTTATGTTTACAGGCGTTGCACCAAAAGCACCTAAAACCCCATAAAAATGTACTAAGCCTCCAAAACTAGCATCAGATATTGTGTAATTTCCAAAAGCATCAACAGGTGTTATTTCTATCTCACCATCTGGCACACTAACACCTCCCCAATATGGGCTATTAGCTGATAAATAAGTATAAGAAACATTTCCTCCTATGTCCGAAGGGCATGCCGCATTACCATTGATGAATGATGAGCTCAAAACAACCTTACCACTAGCAAGCGTAAGCTTAAAGCTATAAAAGAAAAGGTCTCCTGGCACAAGCTCCTCTTTAGTCTTACTTGTTTTAGCAACAGCATCTGCAAGTGGAATAGAAACTGTTGCCGGCACAGTGGTTATAGTGGAAACCAACTCCGGGTTACCTCCATTAAAAGCCTGAAATATTTCAACCTTTTGTATATCCGAACCCGACTCACTTAAAGCAAGATCGAAAACTATTTGTGCATTATCTAAATCCAACAGATTAAACACGCTGGATTCAACATTGCTGATTGCCACATCCCGAGCTAAACTCAGCTCACCGGTAACCTGATCATCTTCTTCGCATGACACCACAAAGAGTGCCATGAAAAGTATCGAAAATAATATTTTTAAATTTTTCATATCAAATTATTAAATTTTAACTATTGATCCCACCAAACACGATTGAGCAGCGTAACATCCTTCACCGGCAAACCAGGTCCGGCAGAAAGGCTCCCAGAATTAAAGTTGATCTCATTTTGAGGGTAAGGAAGCTTTCTGGGTCTCACCCCAACAGTAAAGTTTGTGGATGGTGTAGCAAAATCTGCTGGAAAACCTGTTCTTCGCCAGTCATACCAGCCTTCTGCAGGGTTCACAAAGTTAGATATGTACTTTTGCTCCATAATTCTAGCCAATGTACCATTATAAGCTACAGTAGATTGTGCTAAATAATCGGCAATCTCGGTAGAACTAATAGTTGGTAAATCATCACCTCTGTCTGAGGCTGTTAGAAGGTTTATCTCCTTTTTACCTCCTGCAACACTACTTACTCTTTCTAAATCAGCCGCCACAGCTGCTTCATAGGCCGCTTGAGCTGCACCGGCATTTCCTGCACGGAATTGAATCTCCGCCACTAAAAATTGAACTTCAGAAAATGTCATAAATGGAACTGGTGCATCAGCTGCAGCAAACGCTGCTCCGATTCTAGAATATTTTCCTCTTCCCGAGTCATCATCATCAAGACCACTAACTTTACCGGCTATGCCTCCACCGTTGGTTACTGGTTCAAAGAAATGAGGTATTCTAGGATCATTCAAATTTGTAAGTCTATCAAGAAATTGTGCACTCAATGCATTGTCTTGAAACCCACTTAAATTATCTAACTGATACATCGGGTTTTCTTGAGTTGCTGAAGCAATAAATTGCACCTCAGCTCCTTCTCCATTATTTGCAATTAAGCTTGGGTTTGTATTCAAGAAATTAATTGCCGCAGAAGCATCTTGTTTGCTTATTCTATTAAGTAACCGAAGCTTTAAGCTATTGGCAAATTTCACCCAAAGAGTAGCACTTCCTCCATAGATATAATCATCGCTACCAGGCACCTTAGCAGAAGGTTTTCCTAAATCAATAATTGCATCGTCAAGTATAGCAATAAGTTTAGGGTAAATTGACTCCTGAGTATCGTAAGCTGGAGTTATTACCTCTGAAACCTTTAATGCTTCCTCAAAGGGAATATCACCAAAACCATCTGTTAACATTGCAAAGCTCAATGCTCGTAGAACTTTTCCAATTCCTACGTATGTAAAGCTTTCGCTTTCAATGGCTCTAGTTTCCATTTCTTGAATATCCTGCAATACGCCTGCGTATATTGTATTCCAGTAATTATTATTATCAGGCAACTGTATATCCCATTGGTCAAACCTCAAATGCTGATTTCTATGTCCTGCATAATAATGTACAAAGTGTGCTGGTTGGGTAGCATATTCTGAACCGCCATATGAGTAAGCCAATCTGGCCTCAATAGCAGGTAGCAAAACTGATATAGGCACATCTGTAGGATTATTTGGATCTTTATTAATCTCCAAAAAATTATCCTCACAAGCCGTTGCTGTTAGCAATAATGCTATAAACAGCAATTTATATTTGAATAGTATTTTCATAATAAATAAGTCTTAATTATTAAAAAGTAATGTTGATACTTGCTCCATAACTTCTTGTACTAGGCAAATCGAATCTGTGAAATCCTTGTGCATTACCTGTACCGAACGTACTTGACTCTGGATCAATGTCTGGAACATTGGTAAATAAAAGCAAGTTTCTACCTGTTATAGTAAAGCTGGCTCGTTCGATGAAGTTATTTGCAAACAGGGTTTGTGGCAAATTGTAAGTAAGGTTAACTGATCTTAATTTTACCCAATTGTTATCATAAACATTGGCTTCATTGATATTAGTCCAGTTACTCCACCAAGCTGCATTTTTAGTAATTACAATATCATTAGGACGAGTTGTTCCATCGGTATTTTGGATAACACCATCAAATACAAATGGAGTTGTTCTGTCATCTGTTTCATCTGTTCTACCATAGAACTGAAGTAACTCAGTAGTACCATTCATAATCACCCCACCATATCTTCCTTCAAACAAGAAATCCAAAGTGAAGTTTTTATAAGAAACTGTATTTCTGATTCCTCCTGTCCATTTTGGTTCAACATGACCTAGGTTAGCTGTTGGTCCTAATTGAGGAAAACCATAGTTTGCACTATTAGGGTTGCTATCAACCAATATATTACCATCAGTGTCTCTTGCAAAAGCACCACCTATGATCGAACCATATCGTTCACCAAGGTCAGCTCTTACCTGAAATCCGGTAAACCCGCCTAAGAATATGTTGTTAACACCATCAATGATCTCAACGACTTCTGTTTCTATCTTGGACCAGTTTGCAGAAATATCCCATGTTAAATCAGAAGTCTTAACGGGTGTGGCTGTAAGTTGAACTTCAAAACCTTTACTATCCAATTGACCAACATTGGCCACTAGGCTTGTAAATCCAGTCGATCCTGACACTGATAGTGGAATGATCTGATCTGTAGATTCAGTTTTGAAGTAATTAACATCTAGACCAATTCTATTATCAAAGAACCTTAAGTCAGCACCTATTTCAAAAGAAGTAATACTTTCAGGTTTTAACAATGGATTACCCAAAGAATTGGAAGCCGTAAATCCTTGCTGTCCGTTAAAAGGAAAAGCTAATCCTGCATTTGTCTGTGTAAAACCATTGGCAGGTGCAGCCTGAACAAATACGGGGTCGAGGTTATAAACCGTAGCATCATTACCCACTTGAGCATAACTAGCTCTAATTTTACCAAATGTTAAAACATTACTTTCTAGTGCTAGCGCATCCGTAAATGCAAGTGCTAAATTAACAGATGGGTAGAAGAATGAGCGTTCATCTTTTGGTAAGGTTGAAGACCAGTCATTTCTTCCCGTAATTCCTAAAAACAGCATATTCTTATATGCAAATTGAGCATCAAAATAGGCACCATAAAGTCTTCTTAGCGTTGTAAACTCAAGGGGTGTGCCTGGTGTAGTGTTTGAAATATGAGGTGTATTAGGTAAAACCAAAGCTGTACCATTAACGGCATCTTGCTGCAGCTCTCTTTGATTAATGTTATGACCAAGGAGCAAGTTAAAATTCAGATCTTCACTGAAATCCTTTTTTATATTCAATAGTAAATCAGTGTTAACTTCTCTTCTAAAAATAGTTTGGTTATTCAAACTACCTCCTCCTCCGTTTGCTGTTCCAATATCCTTGAAATCCTTTCTTCTCTCCTTAGCGAAATCTGTACCTACTCTTGCACTCACGCTTAACCAATCGAGTATATCATAGTTGAAGTCTGCACCCGCAATTACACGATCAAGTTTTGATTCAACAGAAGTTTTATTTACAGTCCAATTTGGATTATCAAAAGATCCGCCTCTCCAATTTACTTGTCCTCCGTTAGCATTTTCATAAGGATAACCAGCTAGATTAAATGATGCTGGAGACTGATACAGAGCAAATATTGGATTGTTACCATCCTGCCCAGCATAAGGAACATTACCGTCATTTCTGATATAGTTCATCCTTACAGAAGTTGACATCTTATCAGAGATTTTTGATGAAGCATTAGCTCGTAATGAGAATCGGTTATAATCCTGATTTGGGATATAAGATGACTGTAGTGTTCGGCCTACAGACATGTAATAAGATCTTACATCGTCACCGCCTTTAATACTTATATTATTGATAGAGGTTTTTCCCTTATCAAAAAAGTCTTCAACATTATTGAAAGATTGAAGAGGGACAGTTTCTCCAAGAGCATTTACATGATCCTGACCTTGAATTAAAGGACCAAATGATCTTGAAGTTCCATTAGCATAAACCCCATCTACACTACCTTGAGCCCATCTTGTTTGAAAATCAGGTAATTTTAATACTTCATCTATCATATAAGTTGAAGAGTAGCTAACCTGAGCTCCTTTAGCGGACTTTCCTCCACTTTTAGTTGTAATAACGATGGCACCATTTGCAGCCCTAATACCATAGAGTGCAGCTGCACTAGCTCCTTTCAATACTGAAATGGATTCAATATCTGCAGGATTAATGTCACCAGCCCTATTTGGTGTAGCTACACCGGTAGTTGAATTGGCATTACCGTCATTTGCGTTACTCATAGGAATACCATCAATGATAAAAAGAGGCTGATTATTACCTGTTAATGATGTAACCCCTCTAAGATTAACCCTGGAGGCTTGACCTGGAGCACCGCCAGAAGCAGTAATCTGCAATCCAGCCACTCTACCAGCGAGAGAATTTACCATATTGGTATTTCTACCCCCCTCAACAACGTTACCATCAACTTCACTTACGGCATAGCCTAGTGCTTTTTGCTCCCTTTCAATACCAAAAGCGGTTACAACAACTTCGGAAAGCTGTTTAACATCCGATCGCATTTGAACATCGATTACAGATCGGGCGCCTACAGCAACTTCTTCTGTTGCAAGCCCAATAAAAGAAAAGACTAACACAGCATTTTGGTCAGAAATAGATAGCGTATAATTGCCATCAAAATCGGTAACAGTACCTGTGGTCGTTCCTTTCAAAACAACATTCACACCAGGTAATGCCTCACCATCATCAACCGAGGTGATTTTACCGGTAACGGTTCTTTCCTGTGCCCACGTATTGGAGATTCCAATAGCAGACAGCAGCATAAATAATAGGAGTAATTTCTTCTTCATACGTTCCTGTTTAGGTAAAATTTGTTACTCGGCTCTTTAATTTAAAAGAGCCTTATTCCAAAGGTCACTAAACAGGAGGAGGCAAAAATCCCCCATATGCTATGAAATATTGGGGGGTATTATAACCAAAGACCGTTAATCAGGGGGATTTTTACCCCCTTCACTAAATAAGTTTTTCTTTAGTTGCCTTGGCTATTGCTTCGGACTTGCTATTCACCTGAAGTTTTGAATAAATATTCTTGATGTGAGACTTTGCTGTCTCTTTAGTTACAAAAAGCTCTTGAGCAATCATGCTATAACTTTTGCCCTTTGAGAGCAGTTCTAAAACCTCCGTTTCACGCTTTGAGAGAGGTGAATTTGGGTTTTTTTGGAAGGAAGCAACTACCATTTTCGCGATTTTAGAACTCATTGGAGCCCCACCGTTAATAACTTCTTCAATAGCATCAAGTAATTCTGTATGGCTAGTATTTTTGGTAATATAGCCTGAAGCTCCGGCTACCAGTGCCTGAAAGACAAGATCACTATTTTCATAAATTGTATTAACTATTAAATCAATATGGGGAGATGCCTTTTTAATAATACCTATTGCCTCAATTCCGTTCATTCCTGGTAGTTCAAGATCCATTAGAATGACATCAGGTTTATCCTTTCTCACATTCTTTATGGCATCTTCAGCATTATCATATGCATTTACCACCAAATAATTGCTTACGCTATTAATAATTAATGAAAACCCCTCACGCACTGCATCGTTGTCTTCAACAATCACTATTCTTGATTTGAAGTAGTTCATAATATTGTTGTTTTAGTCTTTATTGTTTTATCGAGTTTTGCCTGATTGAAAATTCCTGTGAAATATATTTTTGATCCTTTGTTGTCTTTTCTATTTGTCACTACAAACTCACCATTCAATTGACTTGCTCTGGAGTTCATATTTTTCATTCCCATCCCTTTTGATCCTTCCTTCAAATCAATACCCACTCCATTGTCCCATAATGCGATAACGAAATCTGTTGCGCTGAGTTTTAAATCGAGGTGTACCTCAGTTGCTTGAGAATGTTTTAGAGCGTTAGTCATTGCCTCCTTAAAAATAAGAACGAGCTGTCTACTCCATCCAGAAGGCAGAGGGTAGTGTTTATTGTCAAAATCGTCAGCGCTGGAAAAAAATGAAATTGGAGTACGCTCATAGAGATCTTCACCAAAATCTCTGATATAGGTAAATATTTCACCTAAATTATCACTATCTGGATCCATGGACCAGATAAAGTCTTTTGTACCAGTAAAAAGGCTACTCGTGTGCTTTTGAATATTTTGGAGCAGATCATCTACCTCCTTGGACTTATTTTTGAGTTTGAGATTGATAAGGTTAGCAAAAACTGTGATGCTGGCTATCTGATTACCCATGTTATCATGGAAATCTCTGGCCATCCTTTTACGAACCTTTTGAAGTTCTTCCGAACGTATTCGCTCTAGTGTTAATATTTTGTTCAAATTAACCCGTACTCTGTAGTCATTATATAACTTAAAGCATACGAAAAACAGCACCAATAATAAAATATAAAACCAGAGACGCTGCCAAAATGGAGGGATGATTTCAAATTGAAATGTTGCTGGAATAGTTGACCACACTTCATCATTGTTCGCGGATTTTACTTCGAACGTATAGCTTCCTGGAGCAAGATTAGTGTATACTGCTTCGGTTCTCTCTGTAACAGGAGACCAGCGAGTTTCGAGACCTAAGAGCCTAAACCTATACTTAACCGCTTCAGGATTGCTAAGGCTAACACCGAAATACTCAATGATTAGATTATTTTCAGAATAAGGTAACTCTATCTTCTCTGGAATATTTAACCAGCTTGAAATCTCATCAGTATATTGGCTCCAATCCACCTCATTGTAAAACAACTTGAGACCAGAGATATAAGTAATCGGTTCTACCTCGTTTTTAATTTCCTTTGACGCATTATATTTAAAAACACCATCATCAGTACCAAACCAAATGTTATTTTCATCATCACAGAAAACATTATTATAAGTAGTCTCTAAACCTTTGAACCCTTCTTTTTGACCATAGCTTTTTATTCTAATCACCCTACCATACTCATCAAGTAATACTTTATCAACCCCTCTTTCTGATCCAACAATTAAATTATTATCTGAGTCAATTATCAAATTATAAATAAGATCAGAGGATAGGCCTTCTTGGGTAGTAACAAACATCCTAGTACCATTGGTGGCTATTCTCAAGAGGCCGTGCCCCGAATAGCCAATCCAGTAGTTTCCATAGTCATCTTTAACTGCAGTATTTACTCGTTTATCAAAAACTTCTTTATCGATATCTATTACGGATAGTTTACCATTAACATATTGGGAAAGGCCTTCACGAGTAACAATAAGTAACTCTCCTTCATTGCTTTCAGAAATACCCCAAATAAGGTTACCGGCTAGTCCACTCTGAATATTATAATTTTCAAAAGATTCTCCATCATATCTACTTAATCCATTGATAGTTCCTAACCATATATTTTGATTGCTATCTACAAAGACCTGTCTTATAAAATTATGTGCAAGGCCGTCTTCAACAGTTAATGTTGTGAATGACTTTCCATTAAATTTAATCAGACCTGACCCTCGGCTACCAAACCATAAATTTCCAGCACTATCCACTGCACTAGAAGATATATACTGACTTGGCAAACCATCCTTTAAACCAAATTTTACATATTTTTCTCCATCATATTTTTGTATTCCTTTTCCAAAAGATCCAAACCAATAGTTTCCATCTTTATCTTTAGTAACACTTGTCAATGGTAAAGCTTCGAGGCCATGATCTATCCCGTAAAAAGTAAAAACTTCATTAGTCAATTTATAAAGACCTTCACTCTCAGAGCCAAACCATACATTACCTTCTCTATCCGTGAATATTATATTAATACCCTTATCTGTAATGCCCTGACTTTTTGAAAAATGCTTAACCTTACCATTCTCGTATTTCAATGCACCCAAAGCTGAGACAGCCCAAAACTCATTATTATCAATTACATTGGCTGATTTTATAAAAGTATTTTTTAACACCAATTCATATTTGAGACTGGCAGGATCAAAGCTGAGTAATCCTTTATTGGAGCTAATCCAAAGCATATTCTCCTTTACACACATCGACAATAAATACCCTTTGAAATCAGAATTAGTGAGTACCTGAGTAAAACTTCCTCCGCTGTATTTAATCAATCCTTGAATTGCAGTAATGATCCAGAGATTACCTTCTTCATCTTCGTTTATGTCTATTATCTTATCTGCACCAATCATATCAGGCACATTAGTAATAGACATCCTTCCAAGTGTATCTATTCTCCCTAACCCTCCTTGAGGGTCGGCAAACCAAATAGTCCCATCACTTGACTCAAAGATCTTATTTACAGAATTTCCACTTTCATTAAGAGAGTCAACTTTGTAAATTGTAAAATCTTTACCATTGTATCTGGAAATTCCTGAGGCCGTTGCTGCCCAAATGTCTCCATCTCTACTACATAGAATGCTTCGGACATAATTGCTAGGAAGGCCGTTCTTTATAGTGATATTTTTGAATTCAATTCCATTAAATTTTGATAAGCCTCCACCTGCTGTCGCTAGCCATAAATTACCAAACTTATCTTCGCAGATGTCCATAATTCGCTCATGTGCCAGACCATCACCTATGTCATAGTTTATGAAATTATAAGCCTGCCCATAGGCTGAAATGGCAATCAACCAAAAGAATAGAAATGATAGGAAGCCCTTTATTTTAGAAATCAACATATGTTAGCACCAACTTCGGAAGAAAGAAAAAAGATATAATCACCTCTTTAGGGGGATTTATACCAATGGTCATCTAAGAATATACAATTTACCAAATCCTTTTGTAAATGCTTTATCAGCAGAGTTAGATCGCTGCTTTAAACTTTGTCCATTTTGTTTGACTATAACTTTGTACAGATAAACTCCATTAGCCAGTTTATCTCCAAATTCATCTCTCCCATCCCATGCATAATCAGATATATTATTACCTATCCTCACAAGCCCCAATTCATCCTGAGTTATTTCCCTTACTATCTTTCCACTTACAGTCATTACCTGAATTCGAATTTCTTGTGGAACCTCACTTCCTGTAAGTGTAAAAATGAATTTTGTGCTGGTTGAGAATGGATTAGGGTATGGATAGAAGTTAGTAATAGTTGATTCATTAATTACCTCAAATGAAATAGAATAAGCATCTTCTCCAGATAAATTACCACTCGCATCGGAAGCTTGAACACTTAAGGTATACCTACCATCTTCCAGCCTTGATGGCTTATACTCAACATTAAAGGACGTTTGTTCCGTAGCAGCAAACCATTGCACCTCATTAGAGGAAAAACTTACCCTTTTCGAATTACACCCTTCACATTCTTTTCGAAGAAAAATGTTCATGCTAGTTGTATCCGTTACCTTTATATAAGGGTTTTCGTCCATTAGTTGAATTGTGATTAAGGGTGAGGGTGATATTATATCACCATTTAGAATATACCGACCATCAAACAACACATCTAACAATGGGTTGATATTGTCCTTTTCAACGGTTAAAAATCTTTTTAAGTCAAAGGTGTTATTGTCATAAAATAATTCAGGTTCAACTTGAGGATTGACCTCTATTTTAAGATCATTGTCGCCAGTATTACCTAAGCTAACCAAATCGATATTAAACAAAGTAGTGTCTCCTGGTAATGGGGCTTTTATCCTAAATGACTCACTATTTGTTTTTCGACTATCAATATTAAATTGCTGTTGTCTTACTTCTAGTGAATCTAGAAATGATTGTTTGGATATGTTTTTAAAACCATAGGATTTTTGAATTCTTACTCCTTCCTGAATTGTCACGTTCTCAGTATTCTCGTCATTAGCAATAAAGATACCTTCTGGTACAGGTCTAAATAAGACCAGCCATTTGTTCAATTGAGGCGGTGTAAGGTTGGTGTCATCAGCAATATTTATAGCTAATTTTAAATAAGGGTACTGGTTTACATTTACAGAAGATAGGTCTAATGGAAAATTTGAAACATCATTCATTAATACCTGTTCATCTCCATTATTGGCTATACCTATAACATCAAATGTAAACTCATCTGTTCTAGGCAATTCAGAAATATCTGCATAAGCAATGACGGAACCCCACTGTTTAGCTGGCCCGATTAATGAAGATGTCAATTTACCAGAAGACTCAACACCACTTAGTTTTAAAATCAATTGTATCTGCTGCTCAGCTGCAGGTGAGGCGGTTGTCTTTAATTGCTGTGCCGACCCTGGAGGCGCCCCTTTCTTACCTACCAAAATATAAGGTTCGCCAGCCACAACCGCGTCAAGATCGGCACTAAGTGCTCCTATCTCTTCGAGTTTAGTCTTAATATTCGTTGACCAATTAGCCACTTGAGGATCTCCAATAGTAAAAAGCACTACCGAATCACCTTCATTAAGGTTGTCTATATATGTAATGAGGTTATCATTAATAGCACTTTCTATTTCTGAAAAAGTAAAACTATCGATAACTTGAGGCACGCGACCACAAGTTTTACGGTCTGATTGAAGAAATGGAACTGCAGCATAAGGAATCGCAGTATTTTTATCAAAAGCTATTAAATTGACAGTATTATCACGGCAATAACCTCCGTTATTAATGATGTACTCAGTTCCATCAATAAGCACGGATACCTCAGAATTCAAAGCTGGATTAGCAGCTCCAAAAGTTGTAATTTGGATATCTCTGTAAGTTCTTAAAAAATCAAACCTTTCTTTATCATCATTACGTTCAAGATTACTAATAACACTGTTATCCAATTGATTATAAACACTCTGGGACCAACCTTCAGGACTGTCTTTAATATAAGTGAACGAACTAGTTACCCACTCATCAGTCTCTCCTGCTTGAATATCTGAATACTTACTTCTCCAATAATAAACCGTGCTATCATTAACAGACACATCATTAAGTAGGTCAACCTTCCTACTGGCTAATAATCTAGCATTCAAACTGTTCTGTTTTAAAAACGGACTATCAAATGTGTTTACGGTATCTATTTCAATAGAGAATTGCCTCTCTCCTTCCAGAATATTGCTAGATTGAACTAGTAACTCAACAGGTTGTTCAGCAACTATTGAATAATTATTTGGGTACAAATTACGGGTGCCGAACAGTGGAATAAAGTAGTCCAAAGAAGCAGTATTGTTGTTTTCATTTAATTCAGGTATTTCAGATAAATAGTCTAACTGAACCGAAAACCTATTATTCCCAAAGCCATTTTCTTCACCTCTTTTTATTTTAAAGGAAATAGTGTCTTGATAACTAATCGCTGCAAAAATGGAATCATATTCTAAAATGCTGTTATCCTGTAAGGTCCTGCTAACTGCTACTTTAATAGAATCTGATCTCGTTCTTCCGAAATTTTCAACTATAATCTTTATAGCGAATGAATCGGCCTTAGCCGTGACTGGCTCATCATTAAATGAATCAATAAATAGATCGTCATTCGTTATCTCGTAGTCTGGATTTTCAGGGCCAAACAAATTAACTGCTGGATCACCCAGTAACACCATCTGCTGGGTTTGAGTTACATTAGTTGGGTCAGTAAAAACATTATTCAAATATCTTTTAGAGACTTCTCGCTGTACATCAGCCACGGGCTTACTTACAAATACAGAATCGCCATATCCAACATCATAAAAAGTATTGGAGTATCTACGCAAATTGCCACTAAACCCAAATGAGCTATGAGCTATAAAACCAATAGCACCTTTATTTTCTGCTAGAATCCAATCTTCTCCAAAAGTAAAGTCTGGCCTAAAAAAAGCGCCAGCATTACATCCATTTATAAGAAACATGGGGTATTTACCAGCATTATTATAGCCCAAAACAGGATCCGTTGCATATCCAATATCAATGTCTGTAACATTAGGTGCGGAATGTCCATAAAATGTAATCAGAGATAAACCCTTATTCACTTCATCAGCCACATTGATAAGTTCTATGGTACTGCCAGACGTTTTAGCAACCGTCTTCACATCCCCACCCAAATAATCATCTACTGCAATATTCTCAAAACCCTTCATGTAGGCACGAAAGATCAAAAGTTCAGACGCTGTAATACCTCCGCTCAAATGGAGCACATTCTTTCGCCATAAATCGTCAAAAGGCAGGGCCTCCATTTCCATTACCTTATTTAAATAAGCATTTACCTGAGCAGGTGTAAGGGCTGGAATCCTACCTACTGAAACTGCAGGAACATTAGCTTCACCAGACAAACCAGCAGTAAAAAGTATATCAGATCCAGGGTTACCTGAAGTTGGCACCAAATCCTTGGCCTGATAAGTAATACCTTGCCTTGTAAATGGGATTGATCCAGTTGCATTCCTGTAAAAGTTAATACTCGGATCCAGCCCCTTACCAATAATAAAAAGATACTTGGGGTCACCATTGTTAACCATGAATCTCATAAAGTCAAAAACCGCTAATGGATTTTTAATGCCATAGTTATATTGATTATATAACATATCTATATCAACAACCAGGGTGTCATATCCACCGCCTGTTTCAGTTGCTCTATAACTGGCATAAGCTTTAACAGGATCAGAAACATTACCCGTAGGGCTCATTAACTGACTATGACTTAAAATAATATAGTCATGCGAAGCGGCATTGATATCTCTAAATGGAGCTCTTTTTATAACTGGGGTAATAAAGTTCTGAGCATTGACAAAAATCTTTCTAGGATTTACTGTTCCATTTATAATGGCATTCAAATCACTACCCGTCTGATTACTTCCTACTCTAATTACATTGTCAGCATCAGTAATATCATATAATTGAGTAGTATTAGCAACATTGCTAAGCTCCAAATATGATTTGTTAGATGGTTCTGCTTTAAAATTAAGAACCTTTGTGTTTGAATTTTGAACATTGAAATTTTGAGGGTAAAATAACCGAATATAGGAAGTACTTATTCGATCATTACCTCCACTAACTCCCAGTGCAGTTATTCTGACTGTTATTGAACCGCCTGCCGATATATCTGTCCAAAGTAAGTCAGAAGTAAATTTTAAGCTCTCATAATTATCAAATTGAACATTACCAATATTCCTGAGACTTGCAGTAGACGGGCCCACCAAAATATCCACATTATGGGGCAGGTCATCACGCCCAGTAAGCAAAATTTCAATTGACGGCACACCATCTGACTGGGCTCCATTGGTAATTCCATTTATTACAAAATCTGCTGAATTGTTTTCTTGAATAGCCGCACTCGTCCAGCCCTCACCATAATCGAAACTTGACAACCGAGTATATTCATTAGTTGAATAGCCACGACCTGCTGAATATTGAGCTGTGTTAATAAGTCGCTTTTCTTCTATGTGAGAATTCTGAGCCGAGAGGCCTCCTGTATTATTCTCAGAATAGCTGGTCATCCTTTTACCATTGGTGGTCGTCAAATTCCAGGTTAAAAAATAAGCCGAACTATCACTGTAGATGCTATAAAATTGATGCGGTTGAGCCTCCATTGGCTTGTACAATCTTTCATCTGCTTTGCCGTCATTCTTAACACCGTAAAATTCAATATAATCTGTTGTGTTAAAAACTGCATCTCCCTGTCCCTGAACAAATATGGCTTGCTCTACACCATTGTGAAACAGCTGCAATCTTCTGGGGTCAACACTATTAATAGGAAAACCAGCATTAGTAAGGTCGGCATATGAAATACGATATAGGCCATCCTGAGCCAGTGTAACTTTGTAGTATTTTTTATTATATTCTATCCACTCGTCACCATAAAGCTGAGCATAGCCTGCTTGACCCACTAACAATAAAAAAACGATCACTATCCAACTGCGACTTTTCATTTTTTATCGAAATGGGCTTTTAATGAAAATACATGACTGTAGGGTGATGATGTCTGATCACCAATATCCGTTAGGGCATAGTCAATACTGAGCTGCTTTATGACAACACCAATTCCAAAGTTTGGTTGAAAGGTTTTGTAAGTTGATTGATCAAAGCGCTGTACCTCCTGAACATTTCCCGCTCCAAATCTGAGATAAAAAGTTTTTTGATAATCCATTTCTAAACCTACAGATGGCTCCGTTGAAATTAGCTTGGATTTCCATAACACATTTCTTTCCCCATCAAATGAGCTTATAAAATCAGCAGAAGCCAGTAAACCAAATTTTTGTTTAATTACAAAATATCTTGACACACCAATAATGGCCTTTGGCAATGTTATTTCAACAGAATTATCAGGTATTACATTCCCAGTCTGAGTATAAACATCAGCCACTAACTCAGTATTATGGGTCCATGCGTTAAAAGTACCTGTCACATCTCTTACCATTAAACCCAGTTGCCATTTTCTTATTGTTTTTTTCGCTCCTATATCTAATCCAAACCCCCAGGCATTAGCAAAGCTGCCTGCCACACGATGAACAACCTTGAAATTTCCTCCAATATCTATTCCACCCAAAACATTAAGCTTACGAGCATATGATATTAAGAAAGCGTAATCAGCAGCAGTAAAAAACCTAATATTATCATAGTTAATGGCTCCATTGGCATCATACAAGAACCGGGTATCAGGTATATCGTCAATGGCAAATCGTATTACCGACACACCAAGGCTACTTGAACTATCAATCTTAGTAGCAAAGCCAGCATAGTCGTATTTAGCAATACCTGCAAAATATTCTGCATGCATTAGTGAAAACTCATATGTATTTGAAATGCCTAAGAGGCCAGCAGGATTCCAATAGCCAGCAGTAACATCATTAACATTAGACACCTGAGTATTTGACATACTAAGTGCTCTGGCACCTACGCCAATAGACAAAAATTCATTGCTGTATTTAGGTGAGCGCTGAGCTTTAGATGTGCTTGCTAATCCAAAAATCAATAAAAATGGAAACCAGAGTTTTTTCATAAAAATAGCAGATGTAAATATATCAAATGACTATCCTAATTCGCATAAAAGCAACACTGAATATTAACTGTTTATTGTAATTATCGCGATAAAGTAACTCCACCCAGTCAGGTAAAAACATACAATTTATATTACTATATATCTTTAAAATTATAATTATCAAAGAATATTCAATGCAAGCTAATATTTTTCACCCAGTACATGGCCATGCATAGTACCTTTCCCGTATAGGTACTGTAAAGGTTAAAATCTCCCCTACTCAGGGTCAACAAATTGTAAATATTATGAATCTTGAAAACACATTAGTGCAAATGCGAAAGGGTATTCTGGAATACTGCATCATGCACATAATCTCGCGAGGAGAAGTGTACGCTTCCGATATGCTGGAAGAACTTACCTCTGTAAAAATCATGGTGGTTGAGGGTACTCTCTATCCACTACTAACAAGGCTGCGTAAAGCTGGACTTGTAGAATATAAATGGGTGGAGTCAAATAGTGGACCTCCAAGAAAATACTACACACTTACAGATGCAGGAAACGATTTTTTACAAAACTTAGATGCTACATGGAAAGATCTGGTCAATTCAACTGAGAAAATCACCTCTTTTAAACACTAGTTCCAATCAGATCTAATCCTAAATATTAAAACACAATACAATGAAAAAGAATATAAGTATCAATATAAGCGGCATCATATTTCACATCGAGGAAGATGCTTTTGATAGACTTAAAGCCTATTTGGATAGTATTAATAGGTATTTTTCAACTTTCGATGATAGCCAGGAGATTATAGCGGATATAGAAAGCAGAATTGCAGAGATCTTTCTTTCTAAGCTAAGCGAAGACAAGCAGGTTATCACCACTGACGATGTTGAGGCACTTATAGCCACAATGGGTAGCATCAGTGATTTTCAGGCAGTTGAAGATCCAGAATTAGATGACAGCACTGGCGAAGAGCAACAAAGTAAAAGCCAGAGTTCTGAAAAAGCATATTCCAATGGTAGTAAAAAATTATTCCGAGATGAAAAAAGGAAGATTGTTGGCGGTGTATGCGCGGGTATAGCTCATTACTTCAGCATTGATGCCTTATGGGTCAGACTACTCTTCACCATTATACTTCTTGGTAGTGCAGGTTTCATACTAATAGCATACTTTGTGATGTGGGCAGTAATACCAGGAAGTGAGCAGCTTCCTGAAGATAAAAAGCTCAAAAAGATGTTTCGGGACTCTGAGCACAAAGCTTTGGGTGGTGTGGCAGCAGGTATTGCCAACTACTTCGGAGTAGATATAGTGGTCATAAGAGTTTTATTTGTCATCTCAATATTTCTTGGAGGCTTCGGACTTATCACATATATCATCCTCTGGATAATTCTTCCAGAGGCTAAAACCATTAGTGATAAAGTGCAAATGAAGGGTGATCCCATCACCTTAACTAATATTGAAAGCAATATCAAACAAAGCCTAAATGTAAAAGACGACTCTGATGAAAATGTGTTTGTTAAAATACTCCTATTCCCTTTCAGACTTATTGCTATAGTTATTGATGCTTTGTCTAAAGCACTAGGACCAATTTTCAGACTTCTTGTTGACTTTATAAGAATAATAGTTGGTGCGTCATTCATATTTGGAGGTATCATGAGTATTCTGGCGTTAATTATAGCTGGAGGTGTTGTTATAGGCCTTTTCTCTTCTGATTTAATTAGGATTGGTCATCTGCACTTTGGTGATATGGGCTTACCGCTGGACATTTTGAGTAGTGGTCTTCCAAGCTTCACTTTGCTAGCAGCCTTCTTTGTTGCTACTATTCCAAGCTTTTTATTGATCATGTTAGGAGCATCATTAATAGCTAAAAGAATAGTATTCTCTTCAAATGCAGGATGGACAGTTTTTGCCATATTCATGATCAGTGCTGTGGTGCTTGCTGTCAACGTACCGACCATAGTTTATAGCTTTAAGGAGGACGGGACATACGAAAAAGAAATGACCTTTAAGTCCACTGATAAAACTACGCTGCTAAAACTTAACGATGTAGGCCTGGATGAATATGATGGAGCTCATCTTAAGATTAGAGGTTATGATGGAGCTGAGATCAAATTGGTTCAAGTATTCGAGGCACAAGGCCGAGACAGAAGAGAAGCTGAGAAAAATGCTCAGATGGTTACTTACAATGTAGAAACCAAAGACTCTGTTATATACTTCGACTCGAATATCGAATTTGAAGACAATGCAGTATTCAGAGCCCAGCGTCTACACATGACATTGTATATTCCTTATGGCACAAAATTCACCATGGATGATGACTTAAGATACATCCTCAACAACAACTGGTGGTATGGTTATAGAAGCTCTACTATAGAAGACAATGTATGGACTTTCACACGTGACGGTTTGGATTGTATGACTTGCCCAGAAGAAGACATTGATGTTGAAGATATTGTAGATGATATCACTGATGACTTAGAGGATATTGGAGAAGAAGACTCTAGAGAGATCTCAGGAGTTAGAATGGGAGAATATGACAAGAGTTACGATTTCGATGAGTTTGATGAGATTGATATTAAAGGGGCTTACATTGTAAATATTGAAAAAAGCGATAACTACAGAGTACTTATTAAAGGCCGATCAAGGTATATAGACGACCTTATTGTAAGGCAAGATCATGACAGGATAAGAATAAGTCATAGGGACCTGGATAGAATGGATGATTTTAACTTTTCCAGAAACGATGTGGAAATCACTATTCTAACACCCAATATTAAATACATTGAGCTTGTAGGCGCTACCAAAGGATATATATCCAACTTCAATCTTGATGATGTTAAGTTTGATTTAATGGGAGCTTCTTCAATGAAAGCCGACATCACCGCTAACGAAATAGAAATTGAATTAACTGGAGCATCTAATATGGAGCTTCGTGGCAAAGGTCGCTTACTTGTTGCTGACGTTATAGGTGCCTCACACCTTGACGCCTACAGCTTTAAGGTAGATGATGCCCGATTAGAAGCCACTGGAGTATCATCAATAAAAGCTTATGTCACCGATAATGTGCGTATGGATGAGTCTTTTATCAGCAACATTAAAATAAGAGGTGGTGCAAGAGTTAACTCAGATTATTAGGTTTTAAGAATTCACTCTCAATAACAACACTCAAAGCCGTTCCCGATAAGGAACGGCTTTTTTTTAATTAAAGTAATTTTTAATTATTCTTATATTCGTAATTGAATGAGTGCTCTTATTAATACTATGGCTGATACTGATTTAATCAAACAACTTACTGAGCTTGCTAATCGCAATCCGGAGAACCTTTATGAATTATCTTTGGAGGCCGTTAGCAATCATCCGGAATACCATGCACAGCTCAAAGATGCACAGCTCAGACTTCAGCTTGCCAAGGTTAGAGAACTTATGGATGACCATCAAATAAAGCTCGCTTACCGTGTTACGGTTAGGAATCTTATTAAAGAGCTTGAAGATAAATAACAGCCCCTCCTATTATTCCAAAAAAAAGCAGGAAATTTAATCCAATATCCCATGCAACCTTGTTCATCAATTTTGCATCTGATAGTTGTACGGATTTAAATGAAACTAAAAATTCACCAAACTGACGAAGAGGCACTAATAGGCCAATGCCGAAAATTCGACAGGCAAGCTCAAAAAGCATTGTACGAGAAGTACTCTGCCAAAATGTTTGCTGTATGTCTCCGCTATGTAAAAGAACCAACAGAGGCCGAAGATGTAGCTATTACGGCCTTTGTGAAAATTTTCGAAAAAATTGATCAGTTCAAAGGTGAAGGAAGTTTCGAAGGGTGGATAAGAAGGATAATGGTAAACGAGTCGTTAACCTATATCAGAAAGAACAAGAGCATGTATCTGGAGGTAGATATTGAAATGGCAGACCGGGAACCAGATTACGGTTCATTGAACAATCAGCTTGAAGCTGATGATTTAATGAAACTGGTTCAGGAACTACCAACAGGGTATAGAACGGTATTTAACCTTTATGCCATTGAAGGATACTCGCACAAAGAAATTGCTGAAGAGTTGGGAATAAGTGAAAACACTTCCAAATCTCAGCTTAGCAGAGCAAGAGCTCTACTACAAAAGCAACTTCTGGAAACAGAAGTGATTTTAAAAGAAAAAATAAAATAGTCATGAGCAACAAAGAGCTTGATAACTTATTTAAAAATAAACTTGAGGATTTTGAGAAATCGCCAGCCTCTAGTTTATGGGATAGAATAGACGAAAAGATAGAGCAGCCAAAAAAGCGTAGTCCTTGGGTGTACCTGAGCGTAGCGGCATCACTTCTACTTTTAATGTCTCTATCATATATCTTCTTGAAAAATGATCCAATAATCAATGACAACCAGCAGGTAATAGCTTCTAATAATACTGAAACTACCGACAATTCTAAGGATGTAGCAGGAGTTAAAGAAACGATTACTGAGCAATCAGAAACTGAACCCGAGGCAGTGCAAAATAGTGGTAAAGAAGAGGCTGTTGATCAAAATAAAGAGGAGAAAAAAGCTAAATCCACTAACAAGCAAAAAGAGGTTATTCAATTACCTCCTGCTAGCGAACTTACTGCTTCTAATAACACAACAGAGGATAAAAATGAAATCAAAAAGCTTGACAATAAAGATGAAGTAGTTGAATTAAAAATTGATGAATTAACAACAAATACGACAGCAGTAGCTCAAATTTCTGAACCTGATGCAACCATTCAGGAAACATCAGCATCTGAAGTAAAGAACAGCAATAGCGGCCAAACACTGGTTTTTGATATTAGCCAATTTGAGAATAGCAAAACAACTGTAGCCGCTGCCGAAACAGATAAAAAAGAATCGAAATTGTTACAGATATTCAATAAAGCAAAAGAGATAAAGCAAGGTGAAAGCGGCCTTGGAGAAATAAGAGCTGCTAAAAACAACATACTTGCTTTTAGTGGGAAGAAAGAAGGAAAATAATGATCAGAACTTTTAAATATCAACTTATACTCATCCTTGCCATTTGTTTGATGGTGACGGAAAGCTTTTCGCAGCAGAAGACAGATACCCTGATCGTCAATGTTGGAAAAAGCAAGATTATCTTCCTGATAGAAGATAAGGCAGATTTAGAGCAGATGGAGAAGTATGATCTTAACGAGATACTTCAAAGTCTTAAAATGAAGCTTAATAGTGACTCGACATTGGTTAGTGACAATGGCTCTGAAGAAACTGTAATTGGAGATACCACAGTAGTTGTTGAAAACAACAGTAATGATAATTATTCTAATGACAGTTACTCTGATGATGATTACAAAACTGTTGATAACAGATGGAGAAGTGAAGAGCGCTATAGAAGACGCGGCTCGCGCAACATGATCAACTTTGATTTGGGAACTAACAACTACCTAAATGGTGATGGTAAGTTTGCTGATCAGGATAATGAAGCTTATGCAGTTCGCCCCTGGGGTTCATGGTACTTTGGTATCAACTCTATATATCAGACTAGCCTGGCGAAAAGGTTTTATATTGAATGGGGCCCTGGAATAAGCTGGTACAATTTTAAGTTTCAAAATAGTCGTACACGCATTACTGAAATTGGGGACCAAACCATCTTTCTGGAAGATCCTGATACTGAAGTTGACTATAAAAAAAGCAAGCTGACAGCCTCATTCATAAACTTCACTGCGGTGCCAATGATCTATTTTGGCAACCAAAAAAGAAGAAACCGAAGTTTTAACAACTGGGACGAGATAAGCTTTGGTCAGCCTGACGCTGGATTCAGAATTGGAGTTGGTGGTTACGCTGGCTACAGGCTAGGAAGTCATGCCAAAGTGAAATATAAAGGTGGCAAAAAAGATAAGGACAGAGACAATTTTAACCTCAACAATTTGCGGTATGGCGTCAGGCTGCAAATGGGATTCAGAGGTACAGACTTGTTTTTTAATTATGATTTAAATGAACTATTCGCTGAAGACAAAGGGCCTAAATTAAACGCCTTCAGTTTCGGAATAATCTTGTAACAACTAACAACATATTATAACTATTTGAGCATCTCAAAATGAGGTGTAAAGCTAAAATTATGTCTAAAATTTAAACTCAAAAGAAAATGAAAAGGTCAAAATTACTCATGGTAGCAGTCTTATTATTCGCAGTTATCTCGTCTGCAATAGCACAAGATGATGATACTACAATTAAAGAAAAGAAAAGAAGGTACAACTACGGCACACGTCACAACTTCCAGGTTGATTTGGGTATCAACAACTGGTTAGAAGATGATAAGTTCCCCAATGACAACAACGAGCTTTATGCCGTACGCCCATGGGGGTCATGGTATGTAGGCTTAAATGCCAATAATGATACTCACATAGCAGGTCCATTGCACATTGAATGGGGCTTTGGGGTAAGCTGGTACAATTTCAAATTTGAAAACGAGGCTACCCGTATGGAAGAAGGTCCTGACGCAGTAATATTTACTGAAGCACCAGCAGATGTTGATGCTAAGAAAAGTAAACTAACTGCCTCTTATGTCAACGCAAGTTTTGTACCTATGATTAAGTTAGGCAGTAGCCACAGAGGTCACAGACACAGACGTGGATGGGACTGGGACGGGTTTGGAAGACATGCTGGTGGTTTAAGACTAGGTGTTGGCGGCTATGCAGGTTACAAGATTGCCAGCCATGCTAAAACGGTAATCGATGATAGAAATAAAGACCGTGACCATGATGGCTTCTACTTAAACAATGTGCGCTATGGTGTGAGAGTACAGGTAGGCTTCAGAGGAATGGATCTATTTGCCACCTATGACTTAAACGAAATGTTCGTGGAGGACAAAGGACCAAAACTCAATGCCTTTAGCTTCGGAATAACTATCTAATAACAGCAACTCACAACTTAAAAAGGAGTGCTATTTAGTACTCCTTTTTTTATTTCAATAACAGTTCTCTGCGTACCACTGCAAGCTCCATTATTTTAGCCATTAACCGGAGAACATCTTTAAGCCATCGTCATAATACCAAAAGTCAGCATGTCTGATTTACTAAGGTTGTATATCTTTGAGTTACATGGAAAAAACATTTGATGTGATAATCATTGGTGGTGGGCAAAGTGGTTTAGCTACTGCCTATTTTATGAGAAGAACTAAACTGGATTATTTAGTTCTTGACGATCAAAATGAAGCTGGTGGTGCCTGGCAACATGGCTGGGACTCTCTCAAATTATTTTCTCCTGCCGAGCATAGCTCATTACCCGGTTGGTTAATGCCAAAATCAGATAACGAGTATCCTGGTAGGGAACATGTCATTAATTATCTCAAGCTATATGAGGACCGGTATAATGTTCCTATTGAGCGCCCTGTAAAAGTACAAAATGTCACCAAAGAGGATGGCATATTTACGCTAGCAACTAATAAGGATGTCTATAGATGCAAGGCACTTATCAGTGCTACAGGCAGCTGGCAAAAGCCCTTTGTTCCTGATTATCCAGATTTTAAATTATTCAAAGGCACTTCTATACACTCAGCCAGATATAAAAATGCGGAAGCTCTGGAAGGCAAGAAAGTGTTGATTGTTGGTGGCGGTAACTCAGGGGCTCAAATCCTCGCGGAGGTAAGTAAAGTTGCCAATACCACTTGGGTGACGCTTAATGAATCAAAACTTCTACCTGATGAAGTTGATGGGCGCTATCTTTTTGAATTTGCCACCAAACAATACAAAGCCAAACTTGAAGGCAGGACTATCCAACCTGCAGGCTCATTAGGCGATGTAGTAATGGTTGATACTGTTAAAGAAGCTAGAGATAGAAATGTATTAAAAAGTAAGAGGCCTTTTAAGGCATTCTATGAGGATGGTGTTATTTGGGCTGACGGAAGTAAGCAGGAATTTGATTCGGTAATATGGTGCACTGGCTTCAAACCTGCGCTAGATCACTTAAAAGGATTGGGCCTTTCTAATCATGAGAAACCCAAAGCACAATCTACCAAATCAATAGATATCGAAGGTTTGTGGTTTGTAGGTTATGGTAGCTGGACTGGCTATGCATCGGCCACACTTATTGGTGTAGGTCGCACAGCCAGACAAACTGCTCAGGAAGTGGCGGAATATTTTACAACTTAAACTTCCTTATCCAACAAATCTGTAACCACCCAGTATCTAGGGTCATCTATTGAAGTTTCTATCACTTCTCCGAATCCTGGATTAGCCTTTAGTAAGAGGTTCTTACACTCAGGGCTCAAATGTGTTAGTTTAACCGATTTACCCAGGTCAAGGTATTTATTAGCAATATTGCGCACAGCCTCAATACCAGAATGGTCAGTAACTTTTGATTCTATAAAGTCAATCTCAACTTTTTCGGGATCAGTGGCTGCATCAAACTTCTGATTGAAATTCTGAACAGAACCAAAAAATAGGGGCCCCCAAATTTCATATACTTTAGTCCCATCTTCCTTGATACTTTTACGAGCACGGATCATAGTAGCATTCTTCCATGCAAATACGAGTGCAGAAATGATAACTCCTGAGAGCACTGCAATTGCTAAATCTTGCCATACTGTTATTGCTGATACTACTATCAATACAAAAGCATCTGATTTTGGTATTTTATTAATTACCCTAAAACTACTCCATGCAAATGTGCCTATCACTACCATAAACATTACCCCTACCAAAGCGGCTATTGGAATTTGTTCAATCAAAGGAGCTCCGAATAGCACAAAGCATAACAATGCAATAGCAGCAACAACACCTGATAACCTGCCTCTACCACCAGAGTTGATATTAATAATAGACTGACCAATCATGGCGCAGCCTCCCATTCCTCCAAAAAGACCATTTAATATATTTGCACCACCCTGGGCCACACATTCTCTATTACCACTACCACGAGTATCTGTCATCTCATCAATCAAGTTCAAGGTCATCAATGATTCTATAAGACCGACAGCAGCTAATAAAAACGCTGTAGATATGATCAAGCCCCAGTGACCGTTAAGTGTATCTAACAAGCCGAAAATCTGAAATTGGAATGTTGGTAAACCACCCTCAAGTCCTTCTCCACCGCCATTTTTAATGAAAGATCCGACTGTACTTACATCAATTCCACCCAAAATGGTAATAGCCGCTACTACAATAATGGCTGTTAAGGCAGCTGGTATCTTTTTTGTAAGTTTTGGTAAACCAAACATCACACCCATAGTTAGCGCCACAAAACCAATCATAGTCCAAAGATCAGTTCCCTGAAGCCATTGTACTTCACCATTAACATTCTCTTTAAAAAGACCCAACTGAGATAAAAAGATCACGATCGCCAAACCATTCACAAAACCCATCATAACTGGATGTGGTATTAGCCTCACGAACTTACCAAGTCTCAAAACCCCTGCGCTTATTTGTATACCACCTACTATCAGGAGCGTTATAAACAGCCATTGCAAACCAAGATTATCTACAGGATTAGCCAGATTCTCACCAACAATATTTCCTTGTTGAATCATGTGCACCATCACAACAGCCATAGCCCCAGTTGCTCCAGATATCATACCTGGTCTACCGCCAAATAATGCCGTAACAAGGCCCATCATGAAGGCTCCATAAAGCCCTACTAGAGGATCAATGCCAGCCACAAAGGCAAATGCAACTGCTTCAGGAACCAGAGCAAGAGCTACGGTAAGACCTGAAAGAATGTCGTTTTTTGGATTAAATGTGAAGCTGTGGAATATTTTGCGCATGGCTCTGTTATTTAAAAGGGCGCAAATATAGCCCTAATTGTAGCCAATTGACAGCCTTGGTTATCTTTATTATTATTCAAACGTTTGCCTTTTTTAGCAATGCTGTTATCGAATAAATTAAGTGTACCTTTGCTTCTCATAAGAAATGACTCTATTAATAAATTGTCGTTTCACAAACAGTTTATATGTCATTTAATAATCTAGGGCTATCCGATGCCCTGCTAAAAGCAATTAGCGAAAAAGGATACAAAACCCCCTCTCCTATACAGTCGAAAGCCATACCAGTAGTTTTACAGGGAAAGGATTTATTAGCATCAGCACAAACGGGAACAGGTAAGACCGCAGGTTTTGCACTCCCTATGTTGCAAAACTTAAGTGCCAAGCAATATACAGGACGAAGAAAAGTAAGAGCCTTGATATTAACACCTACACGTGAGCTTGCTGCTCAGGTATTTGAAGATGTTAAATATTATGGAAGATATTTAAATCTTAAGTCTGCAGTAATATTCGGTGGGGTGAATCAAAATCCGCAGGTTAATGCCATAAGAAGTGGTATTGACGTTTTAGTGGCTACTCCTGGTAGGCTCATTGACTTGAACAGTCAGAACCTGCTATCCTTAAGTAATATCGAGGTGCTTGTTTTAGATGAGGCTGATAGAATGTTGGACATGGGTTTCTTAAGAGACATCAAAAGAATTTTAAGTCTAATTCCAGCTAAGAGGCAGAACCTGCTTTTTTCAGCGACATTTTCTAAAGAAATAAGAGAACTTGCCAATGGTTTATTGCACAACCCAGTCTCAGTTGAAGCTACACCAGAAAATACTACTGTTGAAAAAATAGATCAGCTTGTATACCGCGTAGACAAAGGTGATAAAAACACCTTATTAGCAAAACTTATAGATGAAGGCAACTGGCAGCAAGTATTGGTTTTTACCCGTACAAAGCATGGTGCTAATAAGCTAAGTGAAAAACTGGTTAAAGGTGGAATCACTTCAGCGGCTATCCATGGTAACAAAAGCCAGGGTGCACGAACTAAAGCGCTTGCTGATTTCAAAAGTGGTAAAATACGTGTTTTAGTTGCTACGGATATTGCAGCCAGAGGCTTGGATATTCCATTGTTGCCGCATGTAATCAACTATGAGTTGCCAAATATAGCTGAAGACTATGTGCACAGAATAGGCCGTACAGGCCGAGCTGGTGCTGAAGGGCAGGCCATTTCACTGGTGTGTATCGATGAGGTAGATTACCTGAGTGATATTCAAAAGTTAATTGGGATTAGAATACCGTCAGAAATTGTAGAAGGATTCGAGCCAAATAATATTCCTTCTGAGCCTAAAAAGAATAAAGGTAGAGGTGGCAACCCAAGAAATAACAATTCTTCCAGAAATTCAAACTCAAGAAACTCCAATAGTGGAAAGCGGCCTAGAACCGATGGCGCTAAAAAGAAGAGTTTTAATAGATCCTCAAGATCTAGATAAAAATTAAAGCCCTTACAATTTGTAAGGGCTTTATTTTTTCCACTACTTTCTCAGTCACTTCACCACTTCATATTTAACCACAGCTGAATTAGGCCATTTGGCTATATCAATGATTTGAACCAGCTCATAGTTGCTATTGTACTTACTCACAGCATCCTGATAATAGACATCTATAATTTCATCATTATCACTATCCCCTTTTACCAATAACTTAGATTCAATATCGTTTTCTGGAGTCAGTTGAATGGACAAAATCCCTTGTTTTAATTCTTTTGTGGTGTATTTCATGATTTAGCGTTATAAATACGAAATTAAAGTCCCATAAAACAAAAAAGCTAGTATCAGATTTTACTCCAATACTAGCTTCATTTTGTGACCTCGACAGGATTCAAACCTGTAACCTCTTGAGCCGTAATCAAGTGCACTATTCAGTTATGCTACGAGGCCATTATTTTTAAGGAGTCGCAAAGGTAAATAATTAATTCTCTCAAAAAAAGGTACTTTTTTAAAAAACACTATCTTTGCGCGGCTACAATAAATGGGGCAGATTTAGGTTTATAAAATATGATGAAGAATTTAATAGCAATACTTATACTTTCTACGGTTTCATTATCTGTAATGGCTGAAGGCGTGCCACAGTTAAAAGCTGAACGTGGGCCAATGAAGATTAGAAAAAGACAGGCCAGACCAGATGTTCCGGGGCATTTGTTGATTGAATTTGGTGTGAACTTATTACTCAATGATGATCCTGCAATAGAGACTGAAATACTAGGTTCGAGAACATTGAACTTCTACTATCTATATGATTTCAGAATAGGGAATTCAAAATTCTTCTTTTTGCCAGGTATTGGTGTAGGATTAGACCGATATAAATTTGATGAAGATGTGACACTAACCAGAACGGTTGACGGTTTAGGCGAAAAGGTGACTACATTTGATACGATCAGTACTGGAGGTATTAAAAAGTCAATGCTTGCGACCAACTATCTAGATATTCCATTAGAGTTAAGATTTTATGGTAATCCTAATGACCAAAGAAGAAGTTTTAAAGTTGGTGTAGGATTTAAAGTAGGTATGTTGATGAGCTCGCATACTAAAATAAAAATGGAGCAAGATGGTGATGTTTCTAAACTAAAAGTAAAAGACAACTTTAACCTTACGAGATTTAGATACGGTGTAACGGGAAGGGTTGGTGTAGGAGGATTTAATGTGTTCTACTATCAGAGTCTAACTCCTCTTTTCGAAAAAGACAAAGGTCCTAATGCTACAGAAGCCAGTAACATAACTATTGGCTTGTCATTCACAGGATTCTAAGAAATAAGACCAACTAAGCAAAAAGTCCCGGATTAACTCCGGGACTTTTTTATTTTCCTTTAAATTCTGCTTTTCGCTTTTCTAAGAAGGCATTCACTCCTTCTTTATAATCCTCAGTGCTACCAGCTATCTCCTGGCAATAAGCTTCATAATCAAGCATATCATCTAATGAACTGTTGCCTGCCTTGTTCAGCATTTTCTTCATCATACCAACGGCTTTCGTAGGTGCTGCTGCATAATAATCGGTATAAACCTTCACTGCTTCATCAAGCTCAGCAAGAGGCACAACCTTATTAACTAAGCCAATTTCAAATGCCTCCTTACCTTTGATTCTGCTACCCATAGTACTCATTTCAAATGCCTTGGCACTGCCAACAAGTCGAGGCAGGAAATATGATGATCCTGAATCAAGTACCAAACCAATGTTAACAAACACCTCCACAAGCATAGATTCTTCGGCAGCAACAATAATATCACAAGCCAGTGCTAAAGAGCACCCTGCTCCTGCTGCAACACCATTCAATTTGGCAATAATAGGCTTTGGCATATTTCGCATCGCCCTGATTATTGGATTATAGCGCTTATGCAATGAATCAATAAATGATCTCTTTTCCTGAGCTGAAGAAGCTTTTAAATCCTGGCCAGAACAAAACGCTTTGCCTTCACCAGTAATAACAACAACACGCACAGTCTCGTCCTTGCTAGCTTGCTTTAACGCATCTTGAAGTTCATAACTCAAGCCATCGTTAAAAGCGTTAAATACTTCAGGGCGGTTGAGTGTTATAGTGGCCACTCCACCTTCATTCTCATATTTTAAAAATTCGAACATATTATCAAGTTAATAAATAAATAGACCCAAAACTTATCGAAATGCCCAGTATGGAACCCCAAAAAACCTCTTTCAAATCATGCTCATTCAAGTACAACCTTGAAGAGTTGATAATGCCGGCCATAACAATAAAGATCATTATTGGGTAGTACAAATGATTATCAGGATACTTAAAATAAAGACCAAGCAGGAAGCCTACAAGACCCCATGCACCCGCACTATGAGCACTAATTTTGTAAAAAAAAGTGATCACAGCCACTAGAAAAATGATAGTAGTAATGGCGAGAAAAATAATAATCAATGTCCTACCGAGCACTACCTTATTAGCAAACAGGTAGGTTGTTAGTCCATAATAAATAGTGACAAAAAAGAATGGCAATAACCTTTCCTTCCGGTTACTCAACTTAAAACTTGAGATGGAGGAAGTTAGTTTTAGCATACCTACGCTAATCAACGGGATAATGTAAGTAAGGATAAATACCATCAGAAGGATTGGCAGTATGGATTTCTCGCTTATCGGTTGAATTACCGATGGAGCAAAATAATAGAGAATAGCCACCAAGGCCGTTGCCATTAACAATGGGTGACATACATAAGAAATTAAATTGGCCAGTCTCTTCTGCACTTATAACTCTTTTCTTAACCTGGCCACTGGGATGTTCAATTGCTCCCTATACTTGGCGACAGTTCTACGGGCTATGTTATAACCCTTGGCTTTTAACAATTTTTCTAATTTATCGTCTGATAAAGGCTTTTTCTTTTCTTCACCTTCAATCAATATTTTCAATTCATTCTTCACCTCTCTACTACTCACATCCTCACCAGAGTCCGTTGCAATACCTTCAGAAAAAAAGTATTTCAAAGGGAAAATACCGAAATCCGTTTGCACAGACTTGCTGTTTGCTACTCTGGAAACAGTTGAAATATCCATTTTTATTATCTCAGCAATATCCTTCAAAATCATCGGCCGAAGCTTACTCTCATCACCTTCGAGAAAATATTCATATTGATAGTCAACAATCGAGCGCATGGTATTCAGCAAAGTATGCTGACGCTGTTTGATAGCATCAATAAACCACTTAGCTGCGTCAAGCTTTTGCTTCACAAAAGAAACAGTATCCTTAAGCTTTCTATCCGTCTTATCACTTTTATCATAGGCCTTCAACATTTCAGAATATGATCTGCTTATGCGAAGTTCAGGTGCATTTCTCGAATTTAGGGACAGCTCAAGCTCACCATTATCATTAGATAAAATAAAGTCAGGTATTAAATATTGAGTTCTCGCTAACCCTCCTGATGAACCCCCTGGTTTTGGGTTTAGCTTGCGAATAAGCTCAATAGCATCCTTCACATAATCTTCATCTTCAAGATCAAGCTTCTTCATTATTTTGCTATAGTGCTTTTTAGTAAACTCTTCAAAGCACTGCTCAATAATTAGTTTGGCAACAATAACATCTACATTCTGATCGTCTGCACGTCTTTCCAGCTGAAGTGCAAGACACTCCTGAAGGTCACGCGCTGCTATACCCGGAGGGTCAAAAGTCTGAATCTTAAATAGTATTTCCTCAACCTCATCAAGGTCAGTTTCTATATTTTGAGAAAAGGCCAAATCATTGATAATAGCCTCCAGTTCCCTTCTTATATAACCATCAGTTTCTATACTTCCTATCAGCTGTTTACCAATATTGTATTGACGGTCGTCAAGTTTTAAATATCCTAACTGATTGATTAGTTGCTCATTAAGCGTAGAGTGCATGGCAATTGGCATATCCCTATCCTCACCATTATCTCCATCGCCCTGCATTTTATAACCACTGAAGTCATCATCACGGAGATAGTCATCCACATCAAGCTCATCACTTGGTGAATCATCATCATCAAATTCATCTGATGTTTCATCAGACTCCTCCTTTCCTTCCTCTAGTGTAGGATTATCCTCTAACTCCTCCTCAACTCTCTGTTCAAGTTCGGCAGTAGGTATCTGCAACAGCTTGATAAATTGTATCTGCTGCGGAGATAATTTCTGTTGTAAACTTTGGGTTAAACCAAGTTTTTGCATGTGTTTTCAACGCTATTTTT
>NZ_SMLV01000032.1 GCF_009711525.1 Fulvivirga lutimaris | reverse complement strand
CCAATGGTGCAGATAAAGACTTAAGTAAGTTAATGCACTTAAATCAATATGGTGGTTCTGTTGAAGTAAAAGATAATGGAGCAAATCCTGTCTTCTTCAAGATTAAAGATGATCCAAGAATAACTAAGTTTGGGCAATTTCTAAGAAACACTAGTTTGGATGAACTCCCACAACTAATTAATGTCTTAAAGGGGGATATGTCTATAGTTGGGAACAGACCATTGCCATTATATGAAGCACAACAACTCACAAAAGATGATTGTGCCATGAGATTTATGTCTGCGGCCGGAATAACTGGATTGTGGCAAGTGACCAAAAGGGGAAAGGCTGATATGTCTGAGGAAGAGAGAATTAAACTCGACATAGATTATGCTAATAAAAATTCTTTTATTTTCGACTTATCTTTAATCTTCAAAACGTTCCCTGCATTAATGCAGAAAGATAA
>NZ_SMLV01000057.1 GCF_009711525.1 Fulvivirga lutimaris | reverse complement strand
ACCTCTCCTCATCCCCACCTAGAAGTGAAAACTGCCTTATATACTTGGCATTACCTGATGAAGCAGCAATTTTATCAAGAGTAATAGATTTACCAGATGATCTTTGGCCAAGTATGATGTTTAGGCCAGTTGACAATAAAAGTCCATCAGCAGTTGCTTGGAAAAAATCATTTCCACTTTCTTTAGTTAAAGCGATTTTACTTCTATCAAACAAACATGATTTTATTCCGCTTAATGAAATTTCATTAAGGTCTATGTAAGTCTGTCGAGATGGGAAATTCTTTAGTCCATCTTTAAATCTGATATCACTAAACAATACTGGTACGAGCTTTTCGACATCTTTATAGGCTCGTCTAAACTTTGAAACACTGGCAACTTCACCTGCAGTTATGTGTGGTTTTAAAGATTCAATTATTTCTTTTTTGATGTTTGGACCCTTATCAACATGAGGAATTAATAAATATTTGGACAGGTCTGTGAATATTTCATTGAATTTTTCTAGTGAGATGTCATCATCATTTGAGTTTATAAGACTGGATACTCTTTTACACCTCTCATCGAAATCAGAAATTTCAAATTCGTCAGTATCTGCGATTAATAAAATGTGACCTCCCTCTAAGTCAATTTCTATCCCGGGAAAGACTGTAATACTGAGGTGATTTCTTATTTCAAAATATTGCTTTGAGTCGAATATGTTGTGATTTGTAATTGCTAGTGCATCAATTTCTAATTGCTCTACATAATCCTTTACTTTGCTTAGATCAAAATCAAAGGGACTATCACTTACTGTTGATACAGTATGAGTATGTAGATCAATTTTTTTCATTCGATTTTTAGCTTGTGGCTAACATCAGCATAACAGAACTTCTGTTATACCTCTTATTT
>NZ_SMLV01000298.1:8463-11433 GCF_009711525.1 Fulvivirga lutimaris | reverse complement strand
TTCATGATGCGGCACTAATCCCTCGTGAAGTTGAAGGTGAAGGCGTTGTTGGTCAACAGCCCATTTTAGAGCCTAGTCAATATCACCAATACGTGTCAGGTTGTAATTTGAAATCTGGTATCGGTAAAATGGGTGGTACTTTTTTGATGGAGAGAATTGTAGATGGTCATAGGTTTAAAGTCACCATACCTGAGTTTACTATGATTGCTCCATTCAAACTCAACTAATTTGTCTTTTTTACATCAAACCTTAAGCTACCTCAGTTATTGGTTAAATGAGGAAAATGAGCATTCTCTTCATTCTCCGTTTATCTATGAACTTTATAAAAAGGTAATTCTCGACACCAATAGGAAACCCTTATTTCCAGACATTGAGAAGGTTAGAGACCAGTTTATGCTAAGTACCAATACCATTGAAGTTATAGATCTTGGTAGTGGGTCAAATGTTGCTAGAAACAATCAAAGAAAGGTCTCTGATATAGCCACAAAAGGCATTTCAAAAAGGAAATTTTCAGAGTTGTACGAGCGTCTGATCAGACATTTCGAATACAAAACTGTAATTGAATTAGGCACTTCTTTAGGAGTTAATACACTATATCTGGCAAAAAATAGAGAAGCCCATGTTTTTACATTTGAAGGAGATCCTTCTTTGGCCGCTATAGCATCAGCAGTGTTTGAAGGGAATGAGAAAACCAATACAGAAGTTATTGAAGGCAATATAGACCAGACACTACCAATTTTTCTTGGCAAGTATAAAAAGGTCGATTTTGCACTTATAGATGCAAATCATACCTATAAAGCCACCTTAGCTTATTTCAATTTATTACTAGAGCATATTTCTGATCATACATGCTTAGTCTTTGATGATATTCATATGAATGGCGAAATGGAAAAGGCGTGGAATGAAATTAAAAGTCACTATCAGGTTACTGTTACCATTGACCTGTTTCAGGTAGGTCTGGTGTTTTTCAATCCAGAAATAAGGAAGCAGGATTTTATTTTAACTTTTTAATTGAGACGAAGATTAATCATAGTTTCTTTTAGTCTACTTACAGCTCTCTTTTTGTTGTTCATTTTACCCAATCTCATAAACTCAAGAGAGCAAAATCAATTTTCTTCAGAGTATCAGATGAAGCAAGCTGATGCTTTATTTAGTAATAATGATTCGGATTCAATAAACATATCCATTTCTAAGTTTTATGACCGTAATTCAATAACAACTGCCCTTTTTGGCAATCATTATAGGGAACTATGGAGTAAGAAAATAAAACTCCCCGTATTTAAAGGTCTCGATACATTAGAGTTTCACAAAGTAGGTGGTGGTCACCAGACTACCAGCATTGAAATGAAAAGCCCTAATCACATGCATTACTCATTTAGATCTATTGATAAGGACCAGTCTCGGGTATTGCATAGCTGGCTAAGGAATTCCGCACTAAGACCGCTTTTAAGAGATCAAACTTCGGCACTCAACCCCTATGCTGCCCCAGTGGTGGCAAGCCTCTCAGAAACCGTTAATATCCTTCACACTAACCCTACTATATACATCCTTCCCTACCATTCGCAGGTGCATGATAGTATAAAGTTTCACTTGCCCGCATCTGCCGTGATTTTTGAAGAAGAATTAGATTCAAAATGGAAAGACAGCAAAACTTTTTTTGAACCTACTGATATCATTAACACTGAGGAGATGCTTACCGCAATAAAAAATGCTGACATGAAACTTGATACCCTTGAGTACCTAAAATGTAGGATTTTTGATGTTTTAATAAGTGATTGGGATCGACATGCAGGTCAATGGAAGTGGCTTGTTTATGACACTCTAGATCATCAAACAATCAGGCCCTTTCCTATTGACAGAGATATGGCTTTTTGCAGGTTTGATGACGGATGGGTCAACACAATAGTTGTAAATACTACCAACAAATTCGAGTCTTTCCGGAAAGGAGAAGCAAGTGTGAATGATGCTGCTAAAAAAATTACAGATTTGGATGTTCTACTATTGAAAGGATTAAGTAAAGCAAGTTTTAAAAGAGTCACGAGTGAAATTCAAAATGCACTTTCAGAATCTGCCATAGACAAGGCTATGAAGCAATATCCTACCGAAATTCATAAGATAATTGCTGTAGAACAAAAAGCTACTCTTATGGATCGTCTTGATCATTTGGAAGGTGCCTCAATTCAGTTATATGACAATATCAATAATTAATATAACCCAATGAAAATACCCACAAATGGGTATTGATACCACACCATTACCCCAATATCTTTATTAAAATATTAGGTGTATGTTTTTTCAAAACAGAAGTATAAAGGTGATTGAATCAGTAATTGATTACTATGAAGGAAACATAGACCATATACCTTATTCGGTATCCGACATTGTAAAAGCGCTTGATTATTCTACAAAGTATAGGAGTGACTACCCCGATGAAGTCATTGAGAAATTAAAAATGGTAAAAACAATGCTTAAAGCTTAGTTTCATTTTACATATACCGTCTTAATGTTCACAAACTCCTTTATTCCATAAGTACTAAGTTCACGGCCATAACCGCTACCTTTTACTCCACCAAAAGGTAATCTGGGATCAGATTTAACAAAATCATTAACGAAGCAACAGCCGGCTTCAATTTCTTCTTTTGCAATACGTTCACCTCGAGTCAGGTCTCTGGTAAATACTGCTGCGCCCAACCCAAAAAAACTGTCATTGGCTATTTCAATGGCTTCCTTCTCATTGCTAGCTTCGATGATAGAAGCTACTGGCCCAAACAACTCTTCATGATAAGCTGGCGAACCCCATTTAACATCTGTAAGTATGGTTGGCGGATAGTAGGCTCCATCACTATTATTATCAAAAATTCCACCTAAAATACAATTAGCACCCATTTCCATGCTCTTTGTCACCTGATCGTGGAGCTCATCTCGCAAATCTATCCTCGCCATCGGCCCAAGATCAGTTTTTTCATTTAA